>NZ_JBWYIN010000007.1:0-166858 GCF_056779765.1 Acinetobacter sp. 24-47-62 | reverse complement strand
ATCAATAGTACCTAAAGGGTACCAATCTTGGCTCATCAATTACTGACAAAAAATTTGCTCAAATAAACTTCGAGAAATTTCTACCAATTATTAATGATAATATATATCGATCAATCAACCAGTAAAAATCCACACAAGTTGTTCTTCATAATCTCTTAATGATCTTCTTAATGCTTCGTCAGCATCAAGCTAGGTCGGCTATATTACCCTTTCTTTTCAGAAAGTCAACTAGAAATGTTAATTTATTTTCTAACTTATTCTCAAAACTTAGATCCAACCTATTCAGCTAAATCCTTGTTTTTCAACAAGTTTTAATCAACATCACCGCCGATGGATGTGCATTCTACAGCATTCCTCTCCCAATGCAACCTCTTTTGTAAAATTTAATTATATTTTCTTAACAAGTGATTATATTTTCTACAAAATCACTCTTTTTTCACGGTTAATTCACATTTTTTGTGCAAATATACTTTAGTAAACTGCTTTCAACTCTCGCTATAATGGCGTTATTCTGTTCGTACTTACTATTTATTTAATAAGACTAATATTCAGCTTTTATTCTAGGATGTTTTTATGCAGTACTCTCAACTTCTTTGGGTCAGTATGTTAAGTATTGGTTTAGCTGCACCCGCTTACGCCCAACAACCTGAGATTGCAGGCAATAAAGTTGCTGACGATACTGCATTATCTACATCTGATGAATTGTCTGCCACAAATGATAATAATCAGCCTTCAGACAACGATACTGCTAACGCCTCAAACCCTGCTTTAGAAAATTCAGTTAATACCAATGGATCTATCAAAGATTTAAAAAATTTAAAAATTGATAACTTCAAAGTCAATGCAACAGCAGCATTACCTGAAAATGAAAAAGATCCACTTCAACCTTTAAACAGACAAATCTATGCATTTAATGATGTTGTCGATCAAAATGTCTTGCGCCCTATAGCTGTGCAGTACGCTGATAAAATTCCAGAACAAGTTAGAGATTCAGTACGTGGCTTCCGAGACAATTTGGGTGAGCCATGGAATGCTGTAAATCAGGTTGCTCAAGGTCGCTTTAAACGTGCCGCACAAACGTTTGGTCGTTTTACATTAAATACAATTACAACGCTTGGTTTCGCTGATCCTGCACGTCGCTTATCTCTTCCGATGGAAGATGAGGATTTTGGAACTACTTTAGGCTATTACGGTGTCCCTTCTGGTCCTTACCTTGTTCTACCCTTTATGGGCCCAAGCACCTTCCGTGATACTGTTGGCCGCGTAGTAGATAGTCAAGCACGCCCTCAAAAATACCTACTCGATGGTCATGATCGTATTTATTATAGTGACTGGGCACTTAGCGCATTAGATACACGTGCTCAACTTTTAGAGATTGAACAAGTCTTGCAAGGTGATAAGTATGCAGCAATGCGTGATGCCTACTTACAACGAAAAAACTATGTTATTGCTGAAAAACGCGGTTTAGAAACTGGTTCTGGACTATTTATTGAAGATGATTTTTCAGATGATGAATCCTTCATGGATGAATCTATCGAATCTGAATAAAAGCCATATGTAAGTTAAAGTCTAAATCTTTTGTTTTTAGACTTTAACTTGGCGTTCGATATAAGTTCGTCTAAGATAGTTTTATAAATAAAGCATTTAGGATTGATTCTTTCATCTATGTATTTCATTCAACCCACTCGTGACATCCATCTTCTAGATAGCGTTCTAGAGGCTCTGCCGAGTTTACAAATGATTCATATAGATGATCTTCATCTTTACGATTCAACCATCATTGCCATTAGTGATGTTAATGATTTTCTGCAATATAAATGGACCCTCCCTACGATCGTGATAGGTCATGCAGATGAGGGACTTCAACTCTCGCAAGCATGGGAACTTGGCGCACTCGCTGGCTGGATTTGGGACCGTCTTCCAAAAGATCTCGCAAAATCGATTGCTAAAATTGAAGCAAAATACAAACGCAATCAGGACAGCCGCGACCTGCCCTCTGCAGCTGAATTACAAAAAAAACTATTACCCAACCCAATCGACCTACTTAATTATAAAGTCGAGACTTTATTTCAACCGTCAGCTTACTTATCTGGTGATTGGTATGATTATTGGAAACTCAGTGATCGTGAAATCTTATTTTATCTCGCGGATGTTTCTGGACATGGTGTAACAAGCTCACTTCTTACCTCTTGGATGGCTGCATTTCACGGTAGATCGAAAACCCCACGAGAACTTCTCAAAAAACTTAATGGCATGCTTTTGCAAGAGAACATTGAAAAGCATATTACAATGATTGCAGGCACATTGAATCTAGAGACCCACCAACTTAAGTGGTCCAGCGCAGGGCATTACCCTCCAGCAATTATCTTTGAACCTAATCAGGATGCTCGTATCCTCAACACCAGCAGTTTCCCCTTAGGGCTTACTGAAGACCTCGAAATTGAAGAGTTTGAATGTACGTTGAATCGTGGAGCTCGTTTTATTATTTGCTCAGATGGTGCGCTTGAACCTTTTGATGGTGGTTTGAATGAACAATTCACCCAATTGGTCTATCACTTGCAAAATCAATCATTCGAAGTTCCTGAACATGTTGCAGATGATATTGCAATACTCAGCTTCCAACGTCTAAATTAAGTTAATAATCAATAGTGTAGCTGTTTATAAATCGATCTACGACTGAAGACTACTTGAGTATCGACTTGCGCTATGTGATAATTTTAGCATCCTTTCTGCAAATGGCATTTATATGTCAACAGGTCATGTTGAATATGCAAGCTTGGATGGTACGCACATTTTCAAACTCATTGGAGAAGTGCGCGCTCAATCTTGTATAAGCCTTGATAAATTATTATCTCGGATTGAACAACAACAAAACGTCGTAGGCGCAATTGTTGATTTAACTCAAACTACATTCATAGACAGTACTGTGCTTGGAATCCTCGCAAAACTAGGATTAAAGCTCAAACAAGTGCATCAAGTTCAAGCTGTTATGTTATCTACTAACCCAGATATCACTACACTTGCGAACAGTATGGGTCTTGGTCAGGTTTTCGTAATTTTAAACTATTGCGGAGATCCGAATGTGTGCACGCGCGCTTTATTGGACGAACACATCACACATAATGCAATGCTTTCAACTGTATTAGATGCTCATCGTACATTAATGAAATTAAATGCTGATAACCAAAATATGTTCGAGCCTTTGGTTAAACAATTAGAACAACAACAAGATACCATCGATCACAGCATCTGATATTCTCTTAAGCATACTGAGCGCTTAAGGAGAACCTCATGACAACCTTACTTTCTGTCACCCAAATGAACTCCCAAAATGATATTGAAAATAACTTTCAAGTCATTGAATCATTGTTAGCAAAAAGTAAGAATCAAGGGGCCTCCTTGATCGTTTTCCCGGAGAATTTCGTTTGTTTTGCGGCAGGCAAACAGCGTGAGACTGCTGAACGATTTGAAGAAATACAATCTCGTTTAGAACAACTTGCTCATCAATATCAAATGTGGATTGTTGCTGGGACACTCCCCTGTCCTTTTCGCCCAGACGGCACCATTGTGCCAGATGGTCGTGTCAGAACAACCAGTCTTTGTATTAGCCCTGAAAAGACAGAAGCACGTTATGACAAGATTCATTTATTCGATGTTCAAGTCGGTGATGCGGTAGGTGGATATCAAGAATCTAAGTTTTTTGAACCAGGTGATCACACCGTCATTGCTAAAACTCCATTTGGCAATATTGGTTTAATGGTCTGCTATGACCTTCGTTTTCCTGAACTTGCTTTAAAGCTGCGCGCACAAGGCGCAAATATTTTAACAGCACCTTCTGCTTTTACTTACACGACAGGTCAAATGCACTGGCAATTACTTTTACAAGCTCGTGCCATGGATAGTCAATGCCAAGTTTTAGGCTCAGCTCAACAAGGGTGGCACGGTGAAAAAAGACAAACCTGGGGTCACTCTGGTGCTGCGAATTCTCGTGGTCAATTGTTAGATATCATCTCTGAAGAAGGTGCTCAAATGATTACAGTTCCGTTTGACATCGATGAACAGAAAAAAATTAGAGAATCGATGCCATTAATTCAGCATCGTAAACTTATTCAGCTTTAACCTGCTCACACATAAAAAATTGAATACCAAGCTTTACAAAATTACCGCTTATCATTCCTTTTAAATCAGAGAGTATAGATATTCACCTATACTCTATCTGGAAGGAATCATGTCATTAGAAAAAGTTGTTTATACCGCACATGCAAAAGCTACTGGTGGGCGTGATGGTCGTGCTACATCATCAGATCAAATTTTAGATGTTCAGCTCGCTGTACCAAAAGAAATGGGTGGTCCCGGTGGTGGAACAAATCCAGAGCAATTATTTGCTGCTGGTTATTCTGCATGTTTCTTAGGTGCGATGAAATTTGTTGCCAACCGCGATAAATTGAAAATCACACCAGATGCTTATATTGAAGGTGAAGTGAGTATTGGTCCTATTCCAACTGGTTTTGGAATAGCAGCCACTTTAAATATTCATCTGGAAGGCTTGGATAAAGAGCAAGCTCAAAAGCTAGTAGATGCTGCTCATATCGTTTGTCCATATTCAAATGCAACACGTGGCAATATTGATGTGACCTTGAATGTGATTGTTTGATCCAGTTGTTTCAATCCTAAAAATCACGCTGATATGCATATTGCATCTCAGCTTTTTTGTGGTTATAAGTTAATTTCAACTTAGAAAAAGAAATTTTATGTTAGGTGGGATCAAGTAGATTTATGTGTATCTAAAGGAATAATGACTCTTTGCCTCAGCTTGCAGTAATCAGTCCTGCAGCTTAATTTAAAGAAAAATAGTGATTTGGAGATACCTCCACTAACTAGTTCAGTATCTCCAAAATTTCCGTCTTCAACTATATCAATTCAAAAGTACATATGTCTTTTTAACTATTACTCTTTTAATCTAGCAAGTAAACTATTTAAAAAGTATTGCTAAGTCAATTAAGGCGGGCGTTGTAATTGAGCCGATCATTGACTTCATAACACTAGGCGTCCCATTAACGGAAATAGCTGGACGTGCACGAGGAGTTGTAAGTGCTGTATCGCTATTTAGATCTATACGGTATAGGATAGAAGCACCATTATTGTTGCTTATTGCCGCTAGAGCTAATCCATTATCACCACCAGCAATATCGAAACCATCATTCAAGCTTAAGTTCACGCCAAGACTACCTAATCTCACCAATGTTCCATCATTGGGTGGAACTTGCTTCGTCAGTAACTGATTGGCCTGATCTAGATTAAATAATTCGGTGCTAAGAGCTGAAATAGGTGTTTTAAAACTGTTGGTATATGCCGCAGCGCTAATCACTGCATTTGTGATCCCATTAATTTTGCCATCTTGAATGGTTTCACCCGTATCGACATTGATTCGCAGATTTTGCCCTGAATTACTGATGACTCTTAAACGGTCAGCCGTTGGATTGAAGTCAACAGCAAACTGTGTGCCGTCTAGAGTACTAAAGTTACTACCCGTGCCTGCTTTAAGTGCAGTCACAAGTGTTGCAGCACCAGAATTTGGGTTAATGGTATACAAGTTTGCTTGATTAGTTAAACCATATAGTGTATCGGTTTTATCAGCAGCAGTACGTAATCTAAAATCAATACCTACGAATTTCTCATTGACCAATACGCCTGTAATTTTTTGTTCGGTCGTATCATTTGGACTATTGATTTCAAATCTAATTAAAGAATTATTATTGGTCAACCCAATTCCTTTTGAAGTGGTTTCTTCTGCTCGATTAAGCGCAATCCCACGAATGGAGGTTTGACGATATTCGTTAGGCAAGTCGCTTGTCTCAAAAATAGCGTTATTGGTCGTTCCGACTTGAGCAAGATTAACTTGAAATAGTTTATATGCACCCGAGACTTTTAATGCAGCAAAACCAATATTATTTATTGGGTCTATATCAAAACCACCGTTATTCGATACATCCTGACCTAAGGGTGCAGAGATACCTAATGTTCCGGCATTTGCATTTTGCAGATAAATGCGATCTGTCGAAGATTCGATACTGTATAATTTTGTACTTGCCGTTCCAGCAAAAGCATTGGTATAAGCTGCGGCACTTACTTCGGTTGTAGCATCACCAACCCGACTAATTTCTCCATCGGTGATGGTGAGACCTGTATCAACATTAACTCTTAGGTTTTGACCATCTTGACCAATAATTCTTAGACGATCCGCAGCAGGGTTGAAATTCACGCTAAGCGCATCAGGATTGGAAGTAATTTTACTAAAAGCTGCATTACCATCTGTCGTATCTGCTGGATCAGCTGTCATTTTAATAACGAATTTTGCTACTCCAGAACTTGGATTTAACGTGTAAATATTACCCAACAAACCTACTGCATATAACTTTCCATCACTTGGACGATGGTCCATTCCAACCAGCTGATCCCCAGAAACTAAACCTGAAATTTTAATATTTGAAATCAGCGAACTAGGTTGGTCGTGATTGAGTGAGCTAATCATACCGTCACTGGTCAGTACCAAGAGATTACCAGTAGCATTTGTTGGAGGAATAGGCTCAGATGAATTTGAATCATTACATCCAACTAATCCGATACCACCGAGTGCGGTGAGGGTGCAGATGAGTGTTTTGAGTTCCATGTATAATTTTCCTTAATTACTGATATTTGATTTTGAAGAACTTCTGATTACACGGTTCAATATGTAAAACAACTCAGCTTTGCTGAGAAACACGTCGAGGTATCTTTAGACTTGGAAAGGATCATTCTCTATAGTTAAGCATGTAGAATACATAGAAATGTAGATCTTCAAGTTCAATGTCTGTCGCATGTTAATTAACCATATGTTTTTATTATTTTTTAGTAAATATATGTTTTATAGCTATTGTTTTGTATTGTTAGATCTATTTGGTAATACTTCACAGATTTTTCACATTATGTATGAAACCAAATGCAAAATTAAATTATCACATTGCAAAATCTAAATATTACATAATCTTTAATTTTGTAAAATAATTTTAGTGAGATGTCTTACAGTAATGGCGTTTTGACATAAGATAATTCATAAATATTCCTATAATTGACCTTATAAACCTTATTCAAAATTATTTTTATTTATGAATGTAATTCATTACCTTATGCGAATGCGAAATGCCCAACTATTATAATTGGGCTCTTTTGTTGAATCCTCAGCTTTCGAGCTTACTTTCAAATCAGCGCTTCTTCGTTTTATCGAGAATTATTAAATAATCTCTGAATCACTCCGCCGCTTCATTTGTTACTCGAAGTACTTCCTCTAATGTACTCTTACCTTCAAGCACCTTTCGTAACCCATCATCACGTATCGAACCTGACTGCTGACGAGCATAGTTTTCAACTTCAAACTCTGCAGCATTCCCATGAATCAGACGGCGCATTCCATCATCAACAGGGGCGATTTCATAAATGGCGGTACGACCACTAAAACCTGTATGCGCACAATGTTCACATCCCTCTGGTTGAGGCAGATTGAGTGCAGTACCATCATGGACATTCTTAAAAATTTCTTTTTCAAAATCATCCGCGGCACGCCAACTATGACAATGCGAACACAAAGTACGAACCAATCGTTGCGCAATCACACCAATTAAAGAACTCGATAGAAGGAATGGCTCAATTCCCATGTCTTTTAAACGCGTCACTGCACCAATCGCAGTATTGGTATGCAACGTCGACAATACCAAGTGACCCGTCAAGGATGCTTGCACAGCAATTTCTGCAGTTTCTAAATCTCGGATCTCCCCCACCATCACCACATCGGGATCTTGACGAAGCATCGCTTTCAATGCACGCGCAAATGTCATATCCACTTTAGTGTTAACCTGAGTTTGTCCAATACCTTCAAGTTGATATTCAATTGGATCTTCCGCGGTCAAAATATTCTTAGATCCGTCATTTAAATCCGAGAGTGCAGCATAAAGTGTCGTCGTTTTACCAGAACCTGTCGGTCCGGTCACGAGAATGATACCGTGAGGACGATGCACTAATTGGGTTAATCGCTCGTAATCATCTTTCATCAGACCCAAATGGGTCATATTTAAACGACCTGCTTGCTTGTCTAAAAGACGCATTACTACGCGCTCACCATGTGAAGAGGGTAAAGTCGAAACACGGACATCCACCTCACGACCTGCCAGTCGTAAAGAGATACGACCATCCTGAGGTATTCGCTTTTCAGCAATATCAAGTTTTGCCATTACTTTAATACGTGAAACCAACAATGGCGCAAGTTCACGACGTGGTTGCACGATTTCTCGAAGTTGCCCATCAACACGTAAACGAACCGATAACTTTTTTTCAAAAGCTTCAATATGTATATCTGATGCACTCACTCGAATGGCTTCGGACAATAATGCGTTAATCAATCTAACAATCGGAGCATCGTCTTCCTGATCCATCAGATCTTCTGCTTCAGGTACTTGATCGGCTAAACTTAACAAGTCAGGATGATCTTCCAAACCAGCAGCCACTTGCTGAGACTCGCCTGTCTCGCCAGCATAACTTGAACTGAGTAACTGACTAAAATCTTGTTCAGTCGCCAATTGATATTGGGCTGTACGCCCCACGTAACGGCGTGCTTCTTGCAAAGCAACCAAAGCAGTATCTTGACGACGGACAATAAAAACTTGATCCCCTTCATAACGCAACAAAACGCCATGCTTTTTTGCAAAACTATACGGTATTTGTATTTGTTTAAGTACTTGCATAAGGGATGATAATCATGATTAAAATTACCTCGAGTGTACTCTAAGCATTTGACAGCGTGAAGACAGTTTTTTAATGAATTTATTTAAGGATATTCCCTATTGTCACTAGATCAGAAACTTGAGCAAAACCCTTCGACTTTAAGATGGTGGGGTGAGCAGCATTTTGAACTCAATCAAGTGCGTGCTTGGCAATTTGGTTCATTGCTCTTTCGACTCACTCGTGGCTTACAAGAATGGCGCATGGAGTACTACCGTCCTCAAATTCAATACGACTACGAACAAAAGTGGCAGGAAATGGATGACCCCCATTTTTCATTTCCTCGTCCTGTGCATGTAGAACGTTACATGTTCAGGGAAACTCACCCTAAAATTCAATTGATACCACGTCTTGCAGATCGATCTGTGGTGATCCGTCCTGTAGACCCAATTTACATTCCAGCTGGTCAACGTGGCACGCTTTATATTAGTACCCCTCTGTGGCTTTCAGGTTATGTCGAAAGCCAAAAGACCCCATTATTCGATATACCGGTCATTATGCCTAAAGATACATGGTTCGGACCTGATCAACGCAGTGGTGAAATGTGTTACGCCACTTCAGTTGATGGTCGAACAGAACTCAAACAACTTCGTCCACGTGCATTTCGTGCAGTCACTCCAATTGACTTTCACAATGTCAGTGGACATCAACTCCGTTTCGATCGAATGAATGTACCTGTTCCTGCCCTGCCTTTGTTTTATAGTGAAAGTACAGAGCGATTATGGACGTCACAAATTAAAGTCATTCACGAAGGGATGGATCGACCAGCACGTATTCGTATTGAAAATCGCACCCCACCATTGGCTGGTGATGTAATTTATGTCAATCCAGCACGTGCCCCAGGTAGTACTTTATTTAACATGTTTGATTCATTCTTCTAAGGGGGGCATATGGCAGATAGTCTTACCGGCACCATTGCTGATAGCCTCAAAAGTATATTTACCAATATCAATACGGATCGCCTAACTGAAATTATTATTGCGATTGTGCTTTGCTTTATTGGATTCCTTTTTGCTCGACTCGTTTCCAATACTTTTGTGAGAACGATCGGCGCCAAATTTAATGCTCATCAGCGTTTGGTATGGCGGCGCGGTATTTTTTATTTTATTTTCCTCATCTTTGTGATGGCGAGTTTAAAAGAAGCAGGTTTTAAATTAAGTGTATTTCTAGGTGCCGCTGGTATTTTGACCGTAGCGCTGGGTTTTGCATCTCAAACCTCTGCGACGAACTTGATCAGCGGTTTATTCTTGATTGGTGAAGGTTCTTTTGAAATTGGTGACACCATTCAAATTACGTTAATTCGTGGACATACCATCGAAGGTGAAGTGATCTCCATTGATTTACTGTCTGTCAAATTACTGACTCAAGATAATGTCTATGTCCGTTTACCTAATGAGCAATTAATTCGTGCTCCCGTACACAACCTTTCTAAATTCCCGATACGGCGCATCCCCATTACACTTGCAATCAACTTTCATGAAGACATCATTAAAGTACGAGAAGTTTTATTAAAAGTGGCCAACAGCTATCCTTTAGTGTTAGCAGATCCCAAACCTGCTGTAACGGTAACCGCATTCCGTGAATCTTCAATCGAATTGTTATTCGCCATTTGGTGCCAACAGGAAAACTTTTTAAAAGTGCGTGATGAAATGCAAGAGCGGATTCGAAACGGTTTTGTTGATCACCATATTGAAATTCCTGTACCTAAAATGGGTTTTGTTGATCGCCCTCCACAACCCTCGTTAACAGATGAGGAAATAGACCAATACGCCAATGCTAAGGAAATCAAAAGAGAGCCTAAATTATAATGAATTAAGGTCAATGCTTGATCTCAGGATCAAGCATTAGTCTCTTCTACTCGATTTTGCTCTGGCGCTGGGGCGATGTACGCAATAATCAGCATCAATCCTCCCGCGCCTAAAAATGATAAAACTCGACTTAGAGTGCCGATATGGGATAAATCTAACAATACCAATTTAAAAGTCACGATCGCCAAAATACTTGCACCAAACATCCATACCACTCGATTATGGATGACAGCGGCATATTTCATCACAATGAATGCCATGACCACCCACAATAATGTCAACGCCAATTGCACTGCAGAATCTTGCCAAATGATCCACTGGTTATAAGGTGTAGCAAAATAAAAATGTAAGGCTCTAAGAAGTACATAACTACTTACCCATAGCACAGCGAGTAAGATCAAGAATGCGCCAAGTGTTCGCTCTAGCCCCATTCTGATTTGACTGCGAAGCACCTGAATAAGAACCCACAAACCAGCCAGACTGACGACATCAATAGGATTTAAGATTGGGATAAAATATTTCCAAAAAGGTTCTACCACCCAAATTTGTGAGCTGACAATCCAGCACAACAATAAAATGAGACTAGTCTTAGTTAACCAAAGCTTATTCAAGTCTGTTGTTTTAGAAACACTATAGCCATAAAGTATCAACGGTAAAAGAACAGCTCCCATCATAGGTGACATTGAAACTACACCCACACTGGCACAAGCTAAAGAAGCGAGTCCACCAAAGGCGATCCATTCATTTTCATACTGAGCATTTGAAATTGGTTTTAACCACAGATAGCTCAGGCCCAAACAAGCCAAGATAAACAAGCCTTGCTCACCAAATGACTGCCAGACGATGACTCCTTGAGTGTATTGATCGATCAGCATAATAGCTGCGAACACTACAATAGGAATCAGCCCCAACCATTTTGGTAATAACCATGACCATGAGACTACTTGACGCGGTTGTAAGACTAAATTAGCAGCAAAATAAATCGCAGTTGTGAATGCAAGTGTGTAGATTAATCTCATCGGTTCACTAAAACTTTCCACACCTTGATATAGCAGTAAAAGACTCGCAAAAAAAGAAAAAATAGACAGGAAAATTTTATCTGACAGTGTCAGCTGTTTTTGATAACGCATCACAACATTGGAGACCGCAATCGCAAGGATATAACTTAGACCTAGTAACCATGGGATGCTATTTGGAATTGATGCTAACTCGATCAAATAGTATAAATACGAAAATAATCCAACTGCTAACAACGCATAACCTAATGTTCGCCCTACCCTAAACTCACGATGCAAGCCCCACATTAAAATAAGCAGTCCTTCAATGATCCACCCGATCACACTCCATGCTTGTGGAATCAAGATCGGCGGGATAAAACTTAGAAAAATAAAACCTAACATTAAATAATTTTGTTTAATCGGCGTATCAAATTTTGCGTGCTGCACAACTTTAAAAATCGCAAAGTGAGTCAATGCAAAACCCAAACACAAGGCAATTTGAACCGATGTTTGATCTAAATACATGAGATGTAAAAATGCATATGCGACCAAGGGACTGACATAAATCAATGCGGAGTCAATAATACGCTGACCTAAATGAGCTTGATTTTGATGTGTAGCGAGCTGGTTAAATCTGAAACCCAACCAAATAAATACACTCGCATGTACAATAACTAGACAGGATAAAACGAATCTCTCTGCAACACTGCCATTCAGAAAGCCATAACCACCACCGATAACAACAATGAGCAGCAACGCTATTTGAGTGAGTATTTTCCATGGATGTAATGTACAAATTACACCTACAACACAATTGACCGCTAGATAATAAGACAGTAATTGAGCTGAGGAAAAATCTGCATGAGGTAATGTGAACGGTGCAATATAAGCAACCAAAACTCCCATCAGGGAAAGCTCCACTGACCGCTGTTTTAAAATCAGTATGACCAACGACAGCATGCTCAAGCTGTAAAGCGTAATCGTATTAATGAGATTTAACAGATCATAGTGATAAGCAAATAGAATACTTAATAACAATCCCGCAAAACCCAGTCCTTGTAAAGCAAGACCAAAGCCGCGGTTTTTTTTCTGTATATGATAACCAAAGGCAACACATATGACGGCGATGACAGCAACAGCCAAAAGTTTGATTGAAAGACTTAAGGTCCAATGTTCAACCATATATCTCAATAATAAGACGACCCCAATCACTAGGACGGTAATCGCAACTTTCAGGACAGGATTCCCATGAAAGATCCATCGTCTGATTTGCGCCCCAAAACCCAAATCATCCTGCTGATTTGTGTGGATTCCCTCTGAACCTTGTAAAATACTTGTGATGCTGGTCTGATCGTCTGGATCTTGTTTTATTAGCTTTTCCTGTAAAGCACCGATTTGAATTAATCGTCCCTCAAGTTGTCGCAACCAGTTTAGAAAAAAATAAATCCAGAGCGTTAAACCTAATCCAACCAACCATGTCCAATCAAACAAGCTGCCAATTAGTGCAAGAAATGACGAAATATATAAGGGCAATCGTGATGTATTCTGTTTCGAATAATGAGTCTGTTGCTCAATGTTGGTAAGCGGTTTTTCAATATGATGGGCATATTGCATAACACTTATGAGGAATGCAGCAACACATAAAAACGTAATGATCGGCAACGCTAGAACCCAAGTACTGATCGCTACTATGATGAGTAGCATCAACCAAATCATTTTTATTTCACTATGTTGCTTCAGCATACACATCATTCCTTTTTAGCTAGATTGATGATACCTCAGCAAGAATTAGCATTTTGCGTTTTTCATCGCATATTCTGTACACTTGATTGCAAATCTTGTATCAGCGCAACTGCTGAAAATCACGTACAATGAAAAAGTTAATTGGATTAGGAACGTTTCAATGCCACCATTTGTCTTGGTCGATGGGTCATATTTTTTATTTCGTGCTTATCACGCACTACCACCGCTAACGACGTCAACAGGTTTACAAACCAACGCAATTCGCGGAGCTATTTCTGCTATCCAAAAGTTAATGCGTCGTGTTCAACCTACACACATGGCTGTCATTTTTGACACACCTGAACCAACTTTCCGTCATCAACTTTCCCCAATATATAAAGGGGATCGACCGAGCATGCCTGACGAACTCGCTCAACAAATTCCGTATTTACATAATTTAATACGCGCTTTAGGTATCCCACTCCATGCCATTCCAGGCGCGGAAGCCGATGATATCATCGGTACGCTGGCAAAACGTGCAGAAAAAGAAGGCTATCAAGTCTTGATTTCCACAGGCGATAAAGACATGGCTCAATTGGTCACGGACAAAGTGACACTTGAAGACAGTTTTAAAGACAAGCCCATGGATGTGAATGGCGTTTTTGAAAAGTTTGGTGTTTGGCCGAACCAAATTATTGATTATTTAACCCTCATGGGAGATGCCTCTGACGGCATCATGGGCGTTCCTGGTATCGGGGCAAAGACTGCGGCTAAACTGCTGAATGAATATGGTTCAATAGGCGGAATTCTTGAAAATGTCGATAAAATTAAAGGCAAAGTAGGCCAAAATATTAAAGACAATGCAGATGGTATTGCGCTAGATCATCAGCTAGCAAGTATTGTTTGTGACTTAGACATGAATCTGACCTACGATGATCTTAAACTCCGAGATCCAAATGTTGCAGAGTTACGTCAGCTTTACACCGAACTTGAGTTTAGAAATCAACTTCAGTCTCTAGATCATCCCAACAATCCAAATAGTGCTGCGTATAAACAATCAAGTCAAGTTATCGCAAAACCGAGTAATGCAACATCGAAAATCGAAGACCAAGCGGTTCAAACTAGTGTAGATGATCAGCTTGGCGAGGCAACTTACCATACCGTTTTAACACCAGCGGATTGGGAAAAACTCTTTCAAAGATTGACTACTGAGAAACGCTTTGCTTTCGATACTGAAACCACAAGTTTAGATTATCGTGTTGCAGAGATGGTAGGCTTCTCTGTGGCATTTGATGCCCAAGATGCATATTACGTTCCGCTTGCTCACGACTATGAAGGTGCTCCAGAGCAATTGGATCGCGACGCTATTCTTGCGCAGATCAAACCAATTTTAGAAAACGCTGAGATTGAGAAGATTGGTCATCATTTAAAATATGATGCTCATATTCTCGAAAATCATGGAATTCATTTACAAGGCTGGTACTTTGACACCATGCTTGCCTCGTACGTGCTCAATGCTGTGGCGACGCGCCATGGTATGGATGACGTTGCGCGCGTTTATCTTAGCCACTTAACCACCACTTACGAACAAGTGGCTGGCAAAGGTGCTAAACAAAAAACCTTTAATCAAATTGAAATCGAAACAGCAGCTCATTATGCCGCTGAAGATGCCCATGTAACCTATCGTTTGTATGAGGTATTGGAGCGTAAGCTTAAAGAAATCCCAGAGCTTCTCAATATTCTTCATCAAATCGAAATGCCGACAGCTGCAGTTCTGACGACGATGGAAGAAAATGGAATTCAGCTCGATTTGAGTTTCCTCGATCAATTGGGTCAAGAATTTTCTAATACAATTCTAGAGTTAGAAAATCAGATTATTGAAATCGCGGGTCAACCTTTCAATGTCAGCTCACCTAAGCAGGTGGGTGATATTCTTTTTGATAAGTTAGGTTTAAAAGGTGGTAAGAAAACTTCAACAGGTCAATACAGTACCAGCGAAAGCATTCTTGAGAAAATTGATCACCCGATCGCTGCACTTATTTTAGAATATCGCGGCTTGTCTAAGTTAAAAAGTACCTATACTGACGGTTTAATCAAACAAGCCAATAACGAAAGTCATCGTGTTCATACCAGCTACCATCAAGCTTTAACCGCAACTGGACGATTATCTTCTACTGATCCTAATCTTCAGAATATTCCAATTCGCGAAGAGATCGGTCGTCAAATCCGAAAAGCTTTTGTTGCACCTGAAGGTCGGGTTTTACTTGCTGCCGATTACTCACAAATTGAACTACGTCTTATGGCACATTTTTCACAAGATGAGGCTTTAGTTGACGCGTTTAATCACGGCCAAGATGTTCATCGCCGTACTGCAGCAGAAGTATTAAATATTGCTTTGGATGATGTAACCAATGATCAACGTCGCCAAGCCAAGGCCGTCAACTTTGGATTACTTTATGGCATGTCTGAGTTTGGTTTAACACGTCAATTGGGATTCACACGCGAAGAATCTCAAAATTACATTAAACAATATTTCCATCGCTATCCTGGCATTTATGAATATATGCAACGCACACGACAAGTCGCATTAGAACAAGGCTTTGTTGAAACCATTACAGGGCGACGCTTATACACACCAGATATCGATGCGCGCAATATGATGATTCGAAAGGCAGCTGAACGCGCTGCAATTAATGCGCCTCTTCAAGGTTCTGCTGCGGAGATTATCAAAATGGCAATGATCGAAGTAGATAAAATTCTACCTAAAGATCAGGCCAAATTATTATTGCAAGTTCACGATGAATTAGTGTTTGAGGTAGATGAAGCGATCGCTGACGAGATCGCTATTAAAATCGCAGATGCAATGCAAGGTGTTGTTCAACTCTCTGTGCCACTTGTTGTTGAAGTCGGCAAAGGGAAAAACTGGGGCGAAGCGCACTAATTTCTAAGATTCTTAGATTGTAAAAAAGGACTCAAATGAGTCCTTTTTTATGAAATTGTTTAAATCCACAATTTAGATTTAACCAATTGATTTCAACATGATTTCAGCAATATAAAGTGTAAAGAATGCAAGGATAGGAGAAAGATCAATCATCCCTAAATTTGGCATTACTTTACGGAATGGTGCCAACATCGGTTCAGCTAATTCTTGAATCACTTCAATATATGGTGAACGTGTTTGTGAAAACATCAAAATCCAACTACATATAATGTAAGCAAACAGCAAATATTTAAGAATTGAAATTAATGCCTGCAACATTGAAAGTACTGTTGAACCAATAAAGTACAATGCATCGCCTGTTGGTAAGGCATTTAAATATTTATAGCCAAATACCTTAAGAAAATACAACAACACGATCAGCACTAAAGCTGCTAGATTTACACGCCCCTGTGCCACAGTTGGCAAGATTCGTCCAAACACATCTACAATTTTAGTTGCTTTCACTGTCGATAGTACAACAGGGTTATATGGACTGACTGCCGCTAATTGCATTAAAAAACGGAAAAATACCAATAAAATCGCAACATTAATGATAATGTCAAAAAATAGCGCAGAGTTCGCACCCATACTTCAATTTTCCTAAAATTTAGTTATTTAGAACTATCACTTAATTCCTGAGCGAGCTCCTGACTGCGTTTTTTTGCAGCCGCAAGAGCAGCTTGAATATTCTGTGAAATTTGCGCTCGATCAAAAACTTCCAAGGCCGCTTGAGTTGTACCATTTGGTGATGTCACATTTTTACGCAGTTCAGATGGCGTATTAGAACTGGTGATCGCCATTTGTGCAGCACCGAGAGCTGTTTGTAGCGTTAATGCTGTTGCAGTTTTCTCATCCAAGCCTAAATTTTTCCCAGCACGAATCATACTTTCCATCATATAGAAAAAGTACGCTGGACCTGACCCCGATACCGCAGTTACTGCATCAATTTGCTCTTCTGAGTTTACCCAAAGTGTTAAGCCTGTTGCAGCTAAAATCTGACTTGCCAATTCACGCTTTGCTTGGTCAACAACGTCATGAGCATATAAACCATGGGCACCTGTTTGAACCAATGCGGGTGTATTAGGCATGACACGAACGATAAACTCCGTCCCCGTTAATGCAGCAATCGTTGCAATTTCAGCTCCTGCTACTATCGAAACAATTAACTTATTCTCAAATTTATCTTTTAACGGTTTAAGAACTTGTGCGAGTACTTGTGGTTTCACCGCCAGAACAACAACATCAGCATTTTGGATCGCGTCTTCATTATTGTCTGTAACTTGAATTTCTTTTTCTTTTAATAACTCTCTCACACGTTCTACAGGATCGGAAACTGTAATACGCGTTGTTGGTAAACCACGACTAATCAACCCTCCAATTAGGGCTTGAGCCATATTACCACCACCAATGAAACAAATATTACAGTTTAACGCAACACTCATGAACGACTCTCAACCTTGATTTTATAGCGATGAAACTAACTTTGGCTGCCAACCACCGACTTCACAATACTCTGATTCAGCCAGCCAAAACCCTTTTGGCGTGAAAACACCAAGCATAACATTATCTAAGCTTAAAATTTGAATAGTATGACGCTTCCATGGAAAAATTTGTGCCTCTTGAATTGCTTTTTTTAATGGCCATTTCCCCACACGTCCATGCAAATGGACTTTTTCCCCACCTTGACGATAATGCAATGTCAAAGGCTGATTTAAAAGTTCTGTACGCAGACCATACTCTTCCTGATGTTGGCAGATCTTAAATTGACCCGAAGCTAAATTTACAACTTGCTGGATTTCAAATTTTATTTCTGAATCAGTTGTATTCGATTCTGCTAAGTATGCATCCTTAGCAACTCGATATAAGACGTTTTGGAAACGAACATAATATTGTCCATTCCAATGCAATGCTGCTTGTGCATCAGGTTTCGCCAAAATAACTTCTTCATTCAACCGCTCTACCATCTCAAATGCAGGACGGTATTGATCCTTACCTTTCATCCAATTGGATAAAAGTTGTCTTCTTCTTGCTAAACTTAATTGATTGAGTTGTCGTAAATCTAGATGATCATCATCGCCACAGAACGCCAAATCTTGCAGTAAAACCTCTTGCAAAATTTCATCCGCATCTTGCATCAGCACACTAGTTCTCACAATCGCCTGTTGCATTTTAGGGAATCGGCTTTGCAAAATATTCCAAAGCTCATGACGGCACCAAGCTCGATCATAGTGCGTATCAAAATTGGTCGGGTCATCCACGTAGGGCAATTTGAGTTGTTCTACCCATTGGCAAATCTGCTCACGACTTAGATTCAATAATGGTCGCCAAATAATGATGTCTTCACGTGAATCTAATAATTTCATCGCGGACAACCCCTGTATTCCAGCACCAGAGAACAAACGTAATAATACGGTCTCAGCTTGATCCTGCTGATGATGTGCCAGTACTAAAATATCTGTGTCGGATAAATGATGTTTAAAAGCTTGATAACGTGCTGCTCGAGCTTGCTGCTCCAAATTCCCTTCAGCAACTTGAACTGTCTCGAGAACCACAGGGATGTGCGCTGCTATACAAAATTGATGGACGAATTCGGCCCATTCCTGATTTGCAGATTGCAACTGGTGGTTAATATTAATCGCACGGATTTTTTGGGGAATTAATTGAGACATGACATACAGCAACAGCATGGAATCCATGCCGCCACTGCATCCCACTAAGAACGTGTGTTCATCACCAAATTTGGCAATTTGTTTTAAGAAGCTAGACCTGAATTGTCGCTGCCAAACTTCATTAAACGTTGGTAACGTGCTTCGCATCTTGCATTTGCATCCATTGGAACAAGCTCATCAAGTGCAGCTTGTAACACATGTTTTAAATTATCCATGACTACGTCTGGCTGAAGATGAGCACCCTCACCTTCATCTACAACATACTCAACAATACCAAGTTCTTTCAGTTTATCCGCAGTGAGTGCAAGTGCTTCACTCGCTTGCTCAGCTTTTTCAGCAGTTTTCCAAAGAATTGAGGCACAACCTTCAGGTGAAATCACAGAATAAATACTGTGAGAGAGCATAATCACACGATCTGCAACGCCAATGCCTAATGCGCCGCCAGAACCACCCTCGCCTAGAACAGTCGCGATGACAGGTACTTTTAAACTTGAGAGTTGAGCTAGACTCGTTGCAATTGCTTCTGCTTGTCCACGCTCTTCAGCACCTACACCAGGGTATGCACCCATGGTGTCAATAAATGTGAAAACTGGAAGATTAAAGCGTTCAGCCATATCAAGTAAACGCTGAGACTTGCGATAGCCTTCTGGATTACTCATCCCAAAATTATGCTGTAACTTTTCACGTGTACTACGACCACGATGTTGACCAACCACCATCACAGCCTGACCATTAAAACGTGCTAAACCGCCAACCATTGCACCATCATCACCATATAAACGGTCACCATGAAGTGCATCAAATTCTGTAAAAATTTCGCTCACATAATCTAAAAATTGTGGGCGATCTGGATGACGCGCAATTTGAACCGTTTTCCATGCTTTAGATTGAGCAGCTTTATTTTTCATAAGTCGATGAATATCCCTAAATTAACTATGACGTAGTTAACTAATAAAATTCGCTTATCAGCTTCTGTTAGCCAATAAATTGTTCCGACTGAATATTCAAAACGATATCCCAATGTTTAAATTGCACCTGCTCATCATGCAGCTCTGCAACCAACAAAGGCCATTGTTTTGCATCACCAGAAACTTTCAGTTGCCATTGTTGCTCATCTAATATCTTTAATTCAATGGCAGGAAGCATCTCATCGCTTCGGCTGTGATTCAGCAAAATTGCGAGACGAAGGAGCAAACATAGATAGACAAGTTTAATTCCACCGACTTTCGTCACATCATTTTTTGCTTCAGCACGCAATTTACGGCGATGATGAGCGACCAAATGTGACAAATGATTTTGATCAATTTGTGAAAAACCAGCAATGTCAGAATGCTGAAGCAAATATGCGCCGTGATGATGATAACCACTATGACTAATCGCTAAACCAATTTCATGAAGATAAGCTGCTCGACGTAGCAAATCACTATCGTCATTATTTAGACCAAGCGTTCCTGCCACGGTATCAAATAATTGTTGAGCCGTTTCAACAACACGTTCTGCTTGTTTTTGATCAGCACCATAACGCCCCATCAAGGCTTGTACGCTACGATCTCGAATATCTTCATGCTGGAAACGCCCGAGTAAATCATACATTACACCTTCTCGTAAGGCGCCATCTGAATAGACTAGCTTATCAACTTGAAGAACTTCAAATACAGCGTATAAAATCGCAATACCCGCAGGTAGGACTGCACGACGATCTTCCTTAAGACCCTCAAATTCCATGTCTGAAATATGCTTGTATTTGAGTAACTTATCTTTAAGTTTTTCCAAGCCTTCTCGCGTCAAGTTTTCCTGATCATCGCTCCAACCCATATTTACCGCAATTTGACGACAGGCTTTAATGGTTCCACTTGAACCAACAACAGTATCCCATCCTGCCGCACGGTAAGTAGTCGCGATACCCGAGATTTCTTTGCGTGCCGCAGTCACCGCACGATCGAAAGCTTTTGGATTAATATCTCCGTCTGCAAAATAGGCCTTCGTAAATGCAACGCATCCCATTTGCACGGATTCAGTATGAATCGGCTCAAACTCTTCACCAATGATTAACTCAGTCGAGCCACCACCAATATCAATCACCAAACGGCGACCGCTGTTCGCCATAGTATGTGATACACCTAAATAAATTAAGCGTGCTTCTTCACGACCAGCAATAATTTCAATAGGTTTAGGCAGAATTTCAGCTGCTTTTTGAATGAATTCATGCCCATTTTTAGCTTGGCGCAAAGCATTGGTGGCCACAATTCTTAAGCGATTGGATTGGACTGAACTTAGGCGCCCTACAAATCGAGCTAAGCATGCTAAACCACGTTGTTGAGCAGCTTCTGTCAAATTTTTATTTTCATCTAAACCTGCGGCCAATTGGACCTTTTCAGACATCGATGCGACTTTTTTTACCTCACCATGATCAACTCGAGCAATCGCCAAGTGGAAGCTGTTTGAGCCCATATCAATGGCTGCAAGGAGTTCTTCATCAATCAAAAAATCAGACATTGTTGCGCTAAGTTCAACCAGAATTGTGCCTAGATTAATTCACATAACTGTAATTTAAAAGCCATTTATTTAGTCAATTTAACGACTATTTAAAAAATCATCATATATGACAATTGTGTTACACCGATCATTGAAATCGTGAGCATCAATTAGACATTTACAGAATTTAGTCCGAAAATAAACCCTATCCCCTACTTTGTTAAAGTGGTCTATGTAATACTTATATACATAGATAGACCGTTTTCAAAAAATTATTCGGAGCAAATTCCATGTCTGCTAATATTGTTAATACAACTGATGCTAATTTTGAAGCTGACGTTTTAAATTCTGACACGCCAGTTCTTGTTGATTTTTGGGCAGGCTGGTGTGCGCCATGTAAAGCTATTGCTCCTGTACTTGAAGTTTTAGCAACTGAATACGAAGGTAAGGTTAAAATCGTAAAAGTTGACGTAACTTCATGCGAACAAACTGCTGTAAATTACAATATTCGTAATATCCCAGCTTTATTGATGTTTAAAAATGGTGAAGTTGTTGCTCAACAAGTTGGTGCAGCTCCTAAATCTAAACTTGCAGCTTTTATTGAAGAAAATATCTAATTCTTTCAATTTTAATTGCTTTGAAAGCGTCAAATTTTTGGCGCTTTTTTTGACGGTAAAATTGACAAAGAGCCATATCTCACTTATATTGCATGATCAAGAAACACTTGGACAATTTCTCCTCGTTTCTTACAATACACAAAACATAAGATCGCCGCTCGGCTAAAGAAATTGTTTACACATTTCTCCTCGAAAGAACTTACTAGATTCTGAGTTTGTTATTGTGCAAATCAATTGCTGCTCTTTTCTTGCACTGCGGATGTCTTTTGCTTCTATTCTATCTGTGTTCCACACTTCCTTTTAATTCAATCGACCATTTATGAACTTAACTGAACTCAAGAAAAAACCGATAGGCGAACTCATCAAAATTGCTGAGTTCATGGGCCTTGAAGGAATGGCACGTAACCGTAAGCAAGACATTATTTTTGCCATTTTGAAACGCCATGCTATGAATGGTGAAGAAATTTTCGGCGATGGTGTTCTTGAAATTCTGTCTGATGGTTTCGGTTTTTTACGTTCTGCAGCAGGGTCTTACCTTGCGGGTCCAGATGACATTTATGTCAGCCCTTCTCAAATTCGCCGCTTCAATTTGCGCACTGGGGATACGATTACAGGTACGATTCGTCCACCAAAAGAAGGCGAACGTTATTTTGCACTTTTAAAAGTGAATCAAATTAACTACGACACGCCAGAAAACTCTCGCAATAAGATTCTTTTCGAAAACTTAACGCCTTTATTCCCAACTGAACAATTAGTGATGGAGTTAGGAAATGGTTCGACTGAAGATTTAACTGCGCGTGTTGTCGATTTAGTTGCTCCAATTGGTAAAGGTCAACGTTCAATTATTGTTGCACCACCTAAAGCTGGTAAGACAATGTTAATCCAAAACATTGCTCAATCTATTGTTCGTAATAATCCTGAATGCTTCCTAATCGTTCTTCTCATTGATGAGCGCCCAGAAGAAGTAACAGAAATGGAACGTACCGTTCGTGGTGAAGTTGTTGCTTCAACATTTGACGAATCACCTGCACGTCACGTTCAAGTCGCTGAAATGGTGATTGAAAAAGCGAAACGTCTGGTAGAACACAAAAAAGACGTTGTTATTTTGCTTGACTCAATTACACGTTTAGCACGTGCATATAACACGGTTATTCCATCATCAGGTAAAGTTTTAACTGGTGGTGTTGATGCCCACGCTTTAGAACGTCCAAAACGTTTCTTCGGTGCTGCACGTAATATCGAAGAAGGTGGTTCACTTACGATCATTTCTACTGCTTTAATTGAAACTGGCAGTAAAATGGATGAAGTCATCTACGAAGAATTCAAAGGTACAGGTAACCAAGAGATTACGCTTGATCGCCGTATTGCTGAGAAACGTGTATTCCCTGCGATGAATATCAAGAAATCTGGTACACGTCGTGAAGAACGCCTCATGGATGAAGATAAACTACGTAAGGTTTGGATTTTACGTAAGCTTCTCCATCCTATGGACGAACTTGCTGCGATGGAATTCTTACTTGATCGCATGAAGGAAACCAAGACCAATGATGATTTCTTCGATCAAATGAAACGCAAAGCTGCCAACTAATACGCAAAAGGCCATCATTTATTGATGGCCTTTTATTTGGGTTGACACCATTTACATAAATACACAATACTAACTTTTGAATGTAACTTTTCTTGCAAGTATGTGATTTTTATCATCTTGTATTTTAATTCCCTTTATTTTTTAAGTATTTACTTAGTATTTCTCCAATTCAAAATGCAAAAATGATTGTAATTTTCTGTTAAAAATAGGGTCAAATTTCTCATTTTTTAAGCATTTTTTCATTTCGCCTAGTAGTAATTCAAAATACTCAGTGATAGCATGTCGGCATACCAGTTAGGCTGCTCCATGCGTTATTAACCTTACTAACGTTAGGAATAATAAAAGCACACAACAGACTAACCGGGTTTTTTGTCTCAATTTATTTTAATGAGAGTGATGCCATGTTATTCAAAAAAATTGCTATTGCTGCTGCCGTTGCTACTACTTTAGCTTTCGTTGGTTGTGCTAAAAAAACTGAAGAAGCTGCTGCTGATGCAAACGCTGCTGCATCTGAAGCTGTAGAAGCTGCTTCTGAAGCTGTTGTAGCTGCTGACGCTGCTGCTGTTGAAGCTTCTTCTGAAGTTGCTGCTCAAGCTGACGCTGCTGCTGCTGAAGCTACTGATGCTGCTGCTGAAGCTACTGACGCTGCTGCTGACGCTACTGCTGCTGCTTCTGCTGCTCAATAATCTAAAGTTTAGATTATTCGAAAAAAAGAGAACCTTTGGTTCTCTTTTTTTATGCGCTGAATTTTATGAATACGCATAAAGTTAAGAGCATAAAAAAACCTGAGCTGAGCTCAGGTTTTTTTTAATGTTATTTGATCAAGCGATTAATCGACTTGCTCTGTCCCTACACGCTGTCTAAACTTTTGACCAGCACGGAAGGTCACTACACGGCGTGCAGAAATAGGAATCTCCTCACCTGTTTTTGGATTACGCCCTGGACGCTGACGCTTGTCACGCAGTTCGAAATTACCAAAACCCGATAATTTGACATGTTCACCTGCAATTAATGCCTGGCTAATTTCATCAAAAAACAACTCAACCATTTGTTTAGCTTCACGACGATTTAAACTCGTCAGCTCACTCAAATGATCAGCCATTTCTGCTTTTGTTAATGCTGTCATGAGGCCCTCAATGTCGCTTGGTAAGTGTTTTCTAACACTTGTAAAATATTATCCATACCAGATTTAATTTCAGCATCCTCAAGCGTGCGACTCGGATGCTGCCATAAAAGTGCAAACGCCAATGAACGTTTACCCTCTTCTACACCTTGACCCGTATACACATCGAATAACCAAGAAGAATCAAGTAACTCTCCTCCAGTTTTTTCGATAAGTTGCTGAATTTCACTAACATTAATCTTATCACTAATTAAAACTGCAATATCACGTCTCACTGAAGGAAATCGTGATAATTCTGTAAAATTAGATACATAAGTTTGCAAAACAGACGATTGATCGAGTTCTGCTACCCATGTCGTTGCGAGATCAAGCTCATCTTCAAGCGATGGATGTAAACGACCAATATAACCAATTGATTGTCCGTCCACTAAAATTTCAGCAGATTGACCTGGATGTAACCATGAACGCTCTGAACGCACATATTCTACTTGAACTCGCCCAGCCGCCAATACAGCCTCAATTTCACCTTTAAAATCGAAGAAATCCATTGGCTGAGGTTTAGCATGCCAAGATTCCTGATTCTTCGCACCTGTTGCCACAATCGCAAGTGTAGGTATTTGCTTAAGATCATGAATACTGGTGGCTTCTTGATAATCAAAACGTAAGCCAAGCTCAAAGAAGCGTACGCGACTTTGTTGACGATTAACGTTGTATTGGACACAAGGAATTAAGCTTGAAAGTAAAGTCGAACGCATTACCGCCAAATCACTTGAAATTGGATTTGCCAATGCCAAAGGATTTACACTTGGATTTAACTGTTTTTCAAGTTTTAGATCAGCAAAACTAAAGCTGATTGCCTCTTGATAACCAAGTGCAACCAAAGTTTGACGTAATTGTGCAACTTCAAATTGATCTTGGTATTTTGCAAGTTTCACATCAATCACAGGCAAGCTGATTTGAATGTTGTCATAACCATGAATACGCGCAACCTCTTCAATTAAGTCTTGGTAGATTGCCATATCATAACGATGTGATGGCGGTACGACAGACCATTGACCTTGTGCTTTAATTGCTACCTGACAACCTAGACGTGTTAACGCATCAGTAATAAAGTCAGAGTCAACTTTATAACCAAGAAGTTGATCAACTTGCGCCTGCTCAAGCTCGATTGCTTCTCGTGTTGGTAATAGTGCTGGATTTTCTGCTACCGTAATTGGACCAAATTCACCACCTGCAAGCTCAGAAATCAACTGAGATGCACGGTGCATTGCGATCATTGGAAGTTCGAAATCTACTCCACGCTCATAGCGCTGAGACGCATCTGTATGTAAACCGAAGCTACGCGCACGACCTGCGATATGAAGCGGTGCAAAGAATGCTGATTCAAGGAAGATTTCAGTCGTTGCGTCTGTCACTGAGGAAGACAGACCACCCATGATGCCCGCAATTGCTAATGCTTTTTCGTCATCTGCAATCACCATCACGTTGTCTTGCATTTCAACTTCTTGCTCATTCAATAGAACAAGTTTTTCACCTGCAGTTGCTTGGCGAACATGTACCGCACCTTGAACTTTACCACCATCAAATGCGTGAAGCGGTTGACCCAACTCCATTAATACATAGTTGGTAATATCAACCAAGATACTGTGCTGACGGATACCAGAACGAGCCAGTGCACGCTCCATCCATTCAGGAGTTGGCGCTTTGGTGTTAACGTTTTTGATCACACGACCTAAGTAACGTGGGCAACCTTCAGTAGATATAACGACCTTCTTTTCATCAGCAATCGTTGCAGCAACTTCTTTAATTTCAGGCGCAGTCACAGGAAGTTGGTTAATCACACCAATTTCACGTGCAATCCCACGAATACTGAAACAGTCACCACGGTTTGGTGTGATACTAATATCAATCACGTTGTCATCAAGGTCCAGATATTCACGTACGTTTACACCGACTGGCGCGTCCGCAGGAAGCTCAAGTAGACCATCGATTTTATCTTCTAAATCAATTTCAGATGCACCGCACAGCATACCTTGTGATTCAACACCACGAAGCTTACCTTTTTTGATTTTAAAATCACCCGGTAATACTGCACCAATGGTCGCTACAGGTGCTTTCATACCTGCACGTACATTTGGCGCGCCACAGACGATTTGTAATGGTTCACCCGAACCAATGTTGACAGTCGTTACACGTAAACGATCTGCATCTGGGTGCTGTTCTACCGTAAGTACTTCACCTACAACCACACCTGTAAATGGTTTTGCAGCAGGAGATAAATCATCTACCTCAAGGCCAAGCATGGTCAGTTGGTCAGATAAAGTATCGCTATCGATGGCTGGGTTAACCCATGTGCGTAGCCAATTTTCGCTAATTTTCATTGATATAAAACCTGTAATTCAAATCTCTAGAATCCTCCCTCTACCCCCCTTTGCTAAGGGAGAGAACCCCAAATGATTCTGTGGAGTTCCTCAAGTTAGGAGAGGATTTAATAAAAAGTTTTAAGCAAACTGGCGTAAGAAACGCACATCATTTTGGTAGAACATACGCAAGTCGTTTATGCCATAACGAAGCATTGCAAAACGTTCAACACCTAAACCAAATGCAAAGCCTTTGTACTTATCTGGATCAATACCCGCTGAACGAAGAACATTTGGATGCACCATGCCACAACCTAATACTTCTAACCATTTTCCTCGCTCATCCATGATGTCGACTTCAGCACTTGGTTCTGTGAATGGGAAGTAAGATGGGCGGAAACGTACTTTCAAGTCTTTTTCAAAGAACTCATTCAGCAAATTAACCAATAATCCTTTCAATTCAGCAAAGCTCGTATTTTCTGCAACGTACAAACCCTCAATTTGGTGGAACATCGGAGAATGTGTTTGGTCTGAGTCACAGCGATACACACGACCTGGACATACAATACGAATTGGTGGTTGCTGTGTTTCCATCGTACGAATCTGTACACCAGAGGTATGCGTACGAAGCAAATGGTTTACATCGAAGTAAAAGGTATCGTGCATTGCACGCGCAGGGTGATGACCCGGAATATTTAATGCCTCAAAGTTGTGATAGTCATCTTCAACCTCTGGACCAGTCGCAACAGAAAAACCTGCTTTCGTGAAGAATTGACAAATACGCTCTTGTACTTGGGTCACTGGGTGGATACTACCCACCTGTTGACCACGACCAGGCAACGTGATGTCTATCTGTTCACTTGCTAATTTTTGTTCTAGTGCAGCTTTTTGTAATGCAGTTTGACGCTCAGTTAATGCGCCATTAATCGCTTCTCGAACTGAATGAATCTGCGCACCAAAGACCTTACGCTCTTCCGGATCCATTTTACCCAGTGCTTTCGATTGTTCAGCAAGCTGGCTTTTCTTACCCGTAAATTGCACTCGAACCTGATCGAGTGTTGCAAGGTCTTGAGCTGCTGCAATGGCAGCGAGCGCTTCAGTGGTCAGGGCTTCCAGTGACATAGTAACTCTCAAAGCAACAAATATAAAAAATAATATAACTGCGCATTCTAACAGCTTTTATAGCTCCGTATGAAGATCAGCAAGTGTTAAAATTGGATGTGGAATTAAATTGGAAATTACATTTATAAAAAGTTTAAGATATGCGCAATGATCATTGAGAAGATATGTCATGGCATTAGATCAAATTTGGAAACAACAGCTCACACTCGTGACTTATGGCAATGAGTTTTTAAGTCAGGATTTAAGTTTTCAACACTGGAAAAATCATGCGATTTTTAATCAGCACCATTTCCTTTTTCGAGATTTAAATACACAACACTTATTGGCACAACACTTCCAAGTTTGGTTAGAAAGCTTAAAACGTCAGGGTGTCACACGCTTAAGCCTACATAACTCAAGTTTATTAATCGATGAAAAAAATCCCAATCCAAATGTTGAACTTTTACCATATCCCCATTTCATTGTCAGTCATCACCGTAATGTAAAAACAGCATGGATCTGTGGTAAAGAACTTGCCGAATGGTATAGCTCTGAACAAGACTTCGACATACCAAACAATCAAACACTCCCTGCACGAATTGAAACATTTTGGCGTTTTGATCTATCCACCCAACATATCAAACGTGTTGAGGCAGATCTTCAAGCACCTAATTGGAATGATATTCACGACTACACAGAGAATGAGCTGTTCGATCGCGCATTAGCACAAGGGGTGGAATCCGTTAAACGTGGTGCAATCTTTTATGGTACTGACGATCAATCACCCTCCAACGCTGGAGCTGCCTTACCATTACTGCCACAAGATTATGCAGCACCTTATGCCAATGAAACCTTAGTGCGTTTCATGCATCTAGAACAACATTTAAAGATTCAAAAACGAAAGCTTTTGGAGCAAGATCATCAAGAATCTCTTGAGGAAGAAAAACAACTGAAGGTATTTCAACAAAAGTTAGATGACCTGAGTGCAAAATTCATTACTAAAGTAGCAAATCACTATAAAACTGCTCATTTAAAAAGCCCCGAAATTCACTCCCCTTTGGATGAAGCCTCAACACATACTCAACATGGAAAACGCTTTTTCAACAATGATTCCAGTTCTCACCAACCCACACCTAAAACAGGTAAATCAAATGTGTTTGCCCTCATTTTAGTCACTGCAATAATCTGTTTCTGCGCTTACTATTTTGGACTGTGATGTTTTAAAAATTCATCTAATTGTTCAGTTTTATGAAAATGTAGCCACTTTATATGATGATATTGAGTGGCATTCATCATCTGCAAATATTTAAGTCTATTTTTCCCATGTGTTTGGACTACCCACAATATTATTGAGTCTTTACTTAATAATTTCGCCCAATGTTCTCTATTGTTAGAATTTTTCCATATTTTCTTTTGGCTAATCACACGGTATAGCGACCTCTTAATCACACGATAAAGATTTACGCGTAGTGAAAAATCCAACCACATCACAGTGTCGATCTCATTTAAGATTAAATTTTGAATCAGGGAATAATTACCATCAATCACGAAGCCCTTATTCACAGACCTAACACGATTTATAAATTTTTCTTGAAATTGTATTGAAGCTGACTTGGTCCAGTTATCCAACCAAAAGAGATTATCAAGTTCAATATGATCGACTTGCAGTTGAGCAGCCAACTTACGTGCAAAGGTTGTTTTCCCAGATGCTGCTGTACCGACGACCATAATTTTATTCATACTAATCTCTTGGCTTTATTTAGTCGTAAACAATGAAAATAAAAAAAGACCGCTAAAAAGCGGTCTTTTTCTCATCTACGATGATTAAGCAGCTAATGCGCCTTTAGCTTTTTCAGCTAAAGCAGCAAATGCAACTGCGTCATGCATAGCGATGTCAGCAAGTACGCGACGGTCGATGATCACTTGAGCTTTTTTCAAGCCATCGATCATACGGCTGTACGACAAACCATTTTGACGTGCACCAGCATTGATACGCGCAATCCATAAAGCACGGAATTGACGTTTCTTTTGACGACGGTCACGGTAAGCATATTGACCTGCTTTGATTACCGCTTGGAACGCTACGCGGTAAACGCGTGAACGAGCACCATAGTAACCTTTAGCGCGAGCAAGAATTTTTTTGTGACGGCGATGAGCCTGTACACCACGTTTTACACGAGCCATTTATAATCTCCTTAGATGTACGGGCACATACGACGAACTGAAGCAACGTCACTTACGTGAACCATTACACAGCCGCGCAATTGACGAATACGCTTAGCAGATTTTTTGGTCAAAATGTGGCGTTTGAACGCTTGTTTACGCTTAAAACCGTTAGCAGTCGCTTTGAAGCGTTTTGCTGCACCACGGCGAGTTTTCATCTTAGGCATAACAACCTCTTTTGAACACCTGTTCGGCTCGTTTGCACCATTACAATACGACCTGCAGGTAAGGGAGCGAGTATTCTATAGCATCTTTGCGCAAAACAAAAGCACCGTTAATCTTGATTCAGACAAATTAATCTTGATGAGTTTTACTCTACGAAAATTTAGAACAAACCAAGATACACCCAGTAGATAAATAGATATCGACCTGTTTTCGCTATACCCACCACGAAGATAAATTTCCAGAATTTTTCTTTCAAAATTCCTGCAATTAAGGTGATTGGATCACCAATGATAGGCACCCAACTTAAAAGAAGTGACCATGTACCATACTGCTGATAAGCCCGTTGAGCACGAATCATTTGATCTGGCTTAAATGGAAACCACTTTTTAGTTTTAAACTGCTCTATTTTTAAGCCCAACCACCAATTGACGCATGAACCCATCACATTCGCTACACTTGCAACAAAAATAAGCATCCACGGCGAAAATTGTTTTAAAGCAAATGACCCCAACAATACTGCTTCGGACTGTAAGGGCAATAAAGTGGCGGCTCCAAAGGCACTTAAAAACAATAAAATCAGATTCATTTACTGGACTTGTTCGCCGCTAAAAGTTTCTGCGTTTTGCGATATTCTTTTATCGACCAAGCAATTGCCAACACTACTATGATGGCACGTAGCACCGTATATTTATTCGTTATCGCTGGAATCACCTGTTTTAATTGATCCCTAGAATCTGGTTCGATTGCTGCAATGATATTTTGCACATGAAATATTTCGACGATATAAGAAGCAACACAGAGTAAAATACCAGCAATAATTGCCCAGTATACTTTTGAATTAGATTCAACAATTTTGCTGAAATTTAAAAAAAAATCCTTCATGGCAGTTCTCCATAAAAAAACCACCAAATGGTGGTTTAGATGTATAGAGTTTAGCACACTTAAATCCGTGATCTACTTTAGTAGTGCAAGCGCCTTTTGTACCGCTGGTCTCTGTTGGATACGTTGAATATAAGCTTCCACTTCAGGAAACTCTGCTAAATGAATACTTTGCCACTCGTGCCGCATCAACCAAGGGAAAATTGCCATATCCGCAATAGAGTACTCACCAGCCACATAGTCTTGCCCAACTAACTGCTTATTGAGCACCCCATATAATCTTTTAGTTTCTGTAATGTAGCGCTCGATCGCATAAGGGATTTTCTCTTTAGCAAATTTAGCAAAATGATGATTTTGACCTAACATCGGTCCTAGACCACCCATTTGCCACATCAACCATTGTTCAACCTGAATCCTCGCGATTTCGTGCTGAGGATAGAATTGTCCCGTTTTACGTCCTAAATATTGCAGTATTGCACCAGACTCGAAAATCGAAATCGATTGATTATTCGGTCCATTTTGATCAACTATCGCAGGAATTTTATTATTAGGAGAGATCGCAAGAAAGTCAGTTTGGAACTGATCATTTTCTAATATATTGATTGGATAGATTTGATAATCTAAAGCCATTTCTTCGAGTGCAATTGTTATTTTTAATCCGTTGGGTGTTCCCCAGTAATATAAATCGATCATTACAGTTCAGGCTCCATATGCCCTTTGTTGATTGATTTATCCACCATAAATCATTTCAGACCAAACAACAAGGATAGAAATTCTTTATTTATAAGTTATAAAAAATCAATTATTTATAAAATATTTTAAAAATTTTTTGAATTTATTATTGAAAAATTTCGGTCTGAACCTATATAAAAACTTGCCAGATTTATGATGATCATCTGGTTCTGTTGATGATAGTCATGACAGAACAACATTCTTATTTTTATGACTTTGCTGACCTCAGGAGGTTTTAATCATGAGTAACTTAAATCTTCATCCATTGTTTCGTCGTAGCATTGGTTTTGATCGTTTAAACGATTTTATTGATTATGCAATGCAAAGTGATGCTCCAAACTACCCACCTTATAACATTGAAAAAAAAGGTGAGAATAAATATCGCATCGTGGTCGCTACTGCAGGATTTAGTCAAGATGAGTTAAATATCAGTCTTGAAAATCAGCTTCTCTCGATCACAGGAAAACCAGAAGCTATTCAATCTGAACAAACCGAATATCTTCATAAAGGAATTGCGCGTCGTTCATTTAAATTATCGCTTCGCTTAGATGAACATATTGAAGTTCAACAAGCAGATTATGAAAATGGCTTATTAGTGATCGACTTAGAGCGTATCATTCCAGAAGAGAAATTACCTCGACAAATTCCAATTGGCAAAAAACTTCTGTTAGAAAATACAGAGTCTACTGAAAAAACAGTTCATGTCGAATAAAGCATCTAACTTAATGAGTCACAAAAAAAGCCGATGCAAAAGTATCGGCTTTTTTTATAAATCAAATCTACAGCTACTTTGAGCAACGAATTTCCTGATGTGCTGATGTGCAATATAAAAAATCCTTTTTGGGTCATCTTTCAAGACAGTAAACACTCTAAACCTATTCAGTTTTACCATCCATCTAGAATTTTCTATGCATAAGTACGAGTTTACCTGTCGAAATAATTACATTTTTTACTCAAGCCACAAAATGATTCGAGAAGTTTAAAATATAAGTTTATTAGACTTCACTAAAGTACTGCCTGATGGAAATATTCAACTGATGATTTATACCCCAACTACAGTCGTTCCTCTCTTTACTAACTCAGGATGTACCTATATCCCTTCAATCAACATATAAAAAAGCCCTGCATGTGCAGGGCTTTTTCTCTAAATCGGTTTTACTTTTTCTTTTTAGGACCAAGTAACATACCCATTTGACGGCCTTCCATTTTTGGTGCTTGTTCCACTACACCGATTTCAGCCACATCAGCTTCAATCTTTTGTAATTGAGCAAGACCCAATTGTTGGTGAGCCATCTCACGACCACGGAAACGTAGAGTAATTTTAACTTTGTTGCCTTCTTCAAGGAATTTCAGAATAGCACGCAACTTAACATTGTAATCACCAACGTCTGTACCAGGACGCAACTTGATCTCTTTAACCTGAACTTGATGCTGCTTTTTCTTAGCATCTTTTTGCTTTTGCTTCAGATCAAATAAATGCTTGTTGTAATCCATGATTTTACAAACAGGCGGCTCTGCATTCGCAACGATCTCAACGAGGTCAAGATCAACTTCTTCTGCAGCACGCAACGCTTCAGCAAGTGAAACGATGCCTTTTTGTTCTCCGTCAGCGCCAACGAGACGCACTTCTTTCGCACGAATCTCATCATTTAATGCAGGACGATTGCTTTTAGCACCTTGTTGTTGGTTACGGTCAGGCTGTTTAATCTTTCTTACTCCACAATATACCGGCCGCGTTCGGCTACGGCTACTTTCACTAAGTCAACGAATGCATCGATAGACATAGTACCTAAATTTGTTCCAGAGCGAGTACGTACATTCACTGTACCTTCCTCTACTTCTCGATCCCCAAGCACCAATAGGTATGGAATACGCTCTAAAGTACGCTCACGAATCTTAAAGCCGATTTTCTCATTTCTCAAGTCTGAAATCGCTCGAATGCCATTTTCTTGCAATTTAGCGACGACTGACTGACAAGCATCTGCTTGAGAATCGGTAATATTCATCACACATGCTTGAATTGGTGCCAACCATGGTGGCATAAATCCAGCGTAGTGTTCAATAAGTATACCAATAAAACGTTCAAAACTGCCAAGAATTGCACGATGAAGCATCACAGGATGATCACGATCGTTGTCTTCAGTGACATAAGATGCATCTAAACGTAATGGCAAGTTAAAATCGCATTGGATTGTACCGCACTGCCAGATACGACCTAAACAATCTTTCAAAGAAAATTCAATTTTAGGACCGTAGAACGCACCCTCACCAGGTTGTAAATCCCAAGCGAGACCTGCTGCATCCAGTGCGTCAGCTAAAGATTTTTCAGCAACATCCCAAAGCTTATCATCCCCTACACGCTTTTCTGGACGTGTTGAGAGTTTCATTTGCACTTCTTCAAAACCGAAATCTTTATAAACATCTAAAGTCAGTTTAATAAAGTCAGCAACTTCTTGACCAATTTGCTCAGTTGTACAAAAAATGTGTGCATCATCTTGGGTGAAACCACGAACACGCATAATCCCGTGTAATGAACCCGATGGTTCGTTACGGTGACATGAACCAAATTCAGCAAGACGAATTGGTAAATCACGGTAAGATTTTAAACCTTGGTTAAACACTTGAACATGACATGGGCAGTTCATTGGTTTAACGGCATAGTTACGGTTTTCAGAATGTGTAGTAAACATGTTTTCTGCATAGTTTGCAGCATGTCCTGATTTTTCCCAAAGACTAAAATCGACCACCTGAGGTGTGCGAATCTCTTGATAACCATTGTCCTGCTGAACTTTACGCATGTATTGTTCTAAAACTTGATAGATCGTCCAGCCATTTGGATGCCAGAACACCATGCCTGGTGCTTCTTCTTGCATGTGGAACAGATCAAGCGCTTTACCAATTTTACGGTGGTCACGCTTTTCAGCTTCTTCAATACGCTTGATATAAGCAGCCAACTGCTTCTTATCCGCCCAAGCCGTACCATAAATACGTTGAAGTTGTTCGTTTTTCGCATCACCACGCCAGTAAGCACCTGACATCTTCGTCAACTTAAATGACTTTAAGAATTTAGTGTTTGGTACGTGTGGACCACGACACATATCCACATATTCTTGATGATAATAAAGACCCATTTGAGTCTCATCTGGCATATCTTCGATGAGGCGTAATTTATAATCTTCACCACGCTCAGTGAATACTTTGATCACTTCATCACGAGGTGTCATCTTTTTAATGACATCATAATCTTGATCGATGAGCTTTTTCATACGCTCTTCGATGGCAGCCATATCATCTGGTGTAAATGGTTTTTCACTGTAGATATCGTAATAGAAACCATCTTCAATGACAGGTCCAATCACCATCTTTGCTTCAGGGAAAAGCTGCTTCACTGCGTGACCAACTAAATGGGCACAAGAGTGACGAATAATTTCAACACCTTCATCATCTTTAGGCGTAATGATCTGCAACGTGGCATCATCAGTGATTAAGTCACATGCATCAACTAGATGGCCGTTTACACGACCTGCAACCGTATTTTTTGCAAGACCTGGACCGATGCTTTGAGCAACTTCCATGACAGAGACAGCTTGATCAAATTGTTTTTGATCGCCGTTTGGCAAAGTAATAATTGGCATAAAAAATCCTTAAGGAGTGATGCCCCGTACAATGGAGCATGTCACCGCGAGATTATGATCGAGGCGAACCTCAAAAGATAAAAACGGTGGATAAATAAAATCGCTAGAGATTTTACACGTGTCACGTTGTTTAATAAACTGTTAATCGAGCATTAGGCGATAGCAGTTTTAATTATGACAAAAATAGTTAAAATATATTCCCAATTTGATATTTAAATTACTATTATCCCAATTATAGAAAAATAATCTTTTATGCTTTCTATTAGATGATCAACATACTTTTAAACAAATAAATATAACCCACTGAAATCATTAGGCAGGTCATATGAAATCTCACCCACTAATTGCTTGGTCTACACTCCAGCCGCTTAAACCCGCATATGCTTTAGCAGCCAATGTGGATCTTGTTGTTCTTCGTCTTGAAGATCATGATGAAGAAAAAGTCGTAGTCATGTATGGTCGTTGTCAGCATCGCGGAGCACTCATGTCCGATGCCCATATTCAAGGCGACAAAATTGTATGTGGCCTTCACGGCTCTCATTACATTTATAAAACTGGCATTAATCCAAGATATCTCAATAAAAATCTGCAAAAAATTAAAGCTTGGATTCAAGATGATCATGTCTATGTTGACTTAGAAGAAATTGAAGCTTGGGAAAAAAGAAATCCACAGCAATTCAACCGTGATCGTTATCAAGGACTCTATGCAGATTCACAGCCTGCTCCTGAAGAGCCACACAATAGATTCATCTTAGAATTAGCTCGAAATGGTCTAAAAAATTTCGGTCATCATGGTCCTACCGCAGCCATGGGTGTGCCTTTTACAAACTTCCAAAATGGGAAGATATCCAACTGGTCACAGCTCAACTTCGGAAAGTTCCTCTACTGGATGATGCTCCCGTTGCAAGCGAAGTGATTATTGGACCAAATGCAAAGAAACCATTGAAACTCAATATTCCATTATTTGTTTCCGACATGAGTTTTGGTGCTTTATCACAAGAAGCAAAAACTGCACTGGCAATGGGTGCAGAAATGGCAGGTACTGGCATCTGTTCTGGTGAAGGCGGAATGTTAGATGATGAACAAGCCTCAAATTCACGATATTTTTACGAGTTGGCCTCTGGTCGTTTTGGCTATGACATTGAAAAAGTAAAAAAATGCCAAGCTTTTCACTTTAAAGGTGGACAGGCAGCAAAAACAGGAACAGGCGGACATCTACCCGGCCATAAAGTAGTTGGAAAAATTGCAGAAGTCCGTGGTTTAGAAGAAGGACAATCTGCGATTTCTCCCGCAACCTTCCCGGATTGGACTGAGCTTTCACAATATAAGGAGTTTGCAAACTATATCCGCGAGCAGACAGGTGGTATTCCGATTGGCTTTAAACTGTCTGCACAGCATATCGAAAAAGACATTGATGCTGCGATTGCGATAGGTGTGGACTACATTATTCTAGATGGTCGTGGTGGTGGTACAGGTGCAGCACCAACATTATTCCGTGACAATATTTCAGTGCCGACCATTCCTGCCTTGGCACGGGCACGTCGTCATTTAGATCGTTTAAGACGTCGTGACATTAGTTTGGTCATTACAGGTGGCTTACGTGTCCCTGCTGATTTTATTAAAGCCTTAGCGCTGGGTGCAGATGCCATTGCCGTGTCTAACTCTGCCATGCAGGCAATTGGTTGTTTGGGAATGCTCGCGTGTAATACAAATGAATGCTCTGTCGGTATTGCAACACAAAAAGATCATTTGCGTCGAAGACTCGAAATTGAAAAATCAGCACAGCAACTCGCCAACTTCTTCAATGCTTCAGTCGAATTGATGCAGGTAATGGCGCGTGCTTGTGGGCATGACCATTTAAGTAAATTTAATTTGGATGACTTAACCACTTGGAAAAAAGAAATCAGTGAATTAACGGGCATCCACTACGGCGGTATCCAATAAATTTCAAACCAATGCTAAAAAGGGATGATTAACTTCATCCCTTTTTCTTTTAATCACTACTCTCTAAAATTTTCCCAAGGTTCAAATCTACTCGTTTCCAAATCAGATGAATTCCACTCATTTTCTTTTCGATAAAGGTACGTGCGATTGAACTGCGGGATGACCACCTCACTCTGGCTCGGTCGAATAATTACATAGTCATCAGGATGGATATCAATTTTACGATCGACACAAATCATTTCCTGATTGGTGCTTCGTCCATACAATAAATGAGGATGAGATTTTGCTGGATAAACATATTGACCCATCCAATAGCCACCGTAGATAAAAACCGATTGATGCTTCTGAAAGAATTTTATTTTTTTAAATGAAGGCATTCCTGGCAATGAAACTTGGTCTAAAACTTTCAGTACGGGACTCGCTATATATAAAGCAGATTTAAGTGAAGAAAGATATTCAGAATCAAAATCGCTGGGCTTAAGCAACATTGAGCCAAATGACAGATCATTACACACACTATGTTTCACGTGAAAACTAAAGGTTGGACTTCCTCCTCCGTTAAAACACAGCTGAGCATGATTTAAATCTGGGAATTGGTGCTTTAAGATGTGCTGATAATTTTGATAAATATGTTGAGATTCAGCATAAGCTGTTTCTGCACGCTTCACCACCTTAGGTAGTTTAGTGACATGCGCATCGTAGCCCATTAAGCCACTCAAATTTAGCGTTTTTTGATGCTGCTGAATATAATTGAGCATTTGTATAAATTCAGCAGAATTTTGAACGCCTCCACGATGTAATCCCACATCAATTTCAAGATTGATATTGAAGCTAAGTCCCAGTTGATCAGCCAAGGCATGATATTGTTGCAAACGAGCAAAGGAATCAATTAACCAATGTATCTTGCATTGGATTGGCGTGTGATGGTTTTGATAAAACCTTTCTACTGCACGAATTGGCATCGGCTTGCCAAAGAGTAAATCAGCTTGATCAAAATGATTGAACATCAATTGTAAGTGATCAATATGGAACACCATAAAGTGTCGGGTGTCTAAATCGAAACTTAGCTTTTTTAACAAAGGCAAACAAGCCAAAGATTTAACGACTAACCGCGGTTTTAAGTGCTTTGCCGAAGCTAACTGCTGTTTTACATAATCAATATTAAAGTTTAATGCATCGTCATCGATCAAGAGCATAGGCTGACCTAAACCATGTGCCCGCAAATCATCATTCATTTGATTAAAAAAACTATTCATCTCTCATCCTTGTTGCCCAAGTAATAGTTTTTCAAGATAGGGATTGAGAAACTTTCGATGGGGATCGAGCGCTTCTCTGATTTGCATAAACTCATTCCATTTCGGATAAAGAGCTCGCATCTCTTGGTGAGACAGTTGATGCATCTTAGCCCAGTGTGGACGGCCTCGATATTTTTGAAAAATCGGCTCAATAAGATCAAATACTTTTTGAGGTGACTGCTTATAATATTGATGGATTGAAATCGAAATACTGTCTTGCTGATAGAAAGGACTTAGCCAAATATCATCCCCTTTGACCACGCGGAATTCGATAGGGAAAAAAGAATTTATTTGATATTTTCTAAACGTTGCAATCACTTCTTTGATGCATTGAATACCATTCTCAATTGGAATTTGATATTCCATTTCATTGAATTTGGTATTCCGAGGTGTTGCAAAAATATCACTCGACCAATCAATGAATTCTGTTGGCTTCACAAAAACACCGACTAATTTTTGAAGATATTTCGTCAAAAAAGGGGCTTTTTTAGAAATTTCACAACACCATGTTAAAAGTTGATCCTCAGATGGCCAAGAAGTTTCTCTTGGCTTCACCTCACCCTCTGTAACATCAAGTGTTTTAAAAATTAACTGATCTGTAAAAGGGAAAATAAAATACTCCAAATGCCGATGTTGGTGCATCAATTGGAGAAATTGATCAAGGCTTTCTTCTACAGGGGCTAAATGAATTTTCTCTTCCAATTTATATCTAGGGCGGTTTTGCATGGTTATTTTCGTTAATATCCCGAGTGATCCCAAAGATACTCTCCCTGCCTGAAAAATTTCAGGGTTCTCCGTCTTGGAGCATTGGATTAACTCCCCATTTGCCTGTAATAGCTCAAAATCTTCTACATAGCCTGAAATAGAATATAGCGCTGCACCTGTCCCGTGTGTTCCTGTAGACACAGCACCAGCTAAACTTTGTTGATCAATATCACCCTGATTCATAAGCGACTGTTCATAAGGCGCAAGATGCTGTCCTAAATTGAATAGTCGAGTACCTGCCCATAACGTCGCTTGGCATTTAGCCTGATCAGCATTTAAGACACTTGAAAATCGGTCTAAAGAAATAATAGACGCATCCGTTTTTACCAAAGGAGTAAATGAATGCCCTGCACCAACCACACGAACTTTAGGATGTTGAATCACAATATCCTGTAATTCATGTAATTGATCTGGATATAAGATGTGTTGCGGGTTTGAGTGGCAATATCCCGACCAGTTAGACCAATAATGATGTGTCAGATTACTCATGTTGCCAACTCCTTTTGTGCAACGGCGGTTTGAACATTTCCCCGATTGGTTCTTTTCTCTAATTCTTTTTGAGGTACTGCTTTAGGTACGCAATTTGATAATTGACGTTGTTCAGGTGGCAAACAAATCTGTTTAGCCAAATGTTTAAAATAGGTTTGAAAAGCTGCCAAAGTCCATTGACCAAATAAAGTGTGTCCACCTTCATAGGCTTGTTCTTGATATTCTTCGAATGTCGTCACATAGCCCATATAGTCATTACAATAAGATGCAAACCAAATTTTTGCGTTAGGAAATGTCGGTAATACACTTTTCTGAATGGTATTTAATACGCGCTTACCTGAAGTTGTTGTAAACTCTCCGGGAGCACATACCAAAAAAAGTTGACCGATTCGAATGAGCTGAATTGGCACAATATGTGGCACTAAATCGCTCTCTTGAATTGCGCCAGCGTGAACTTGAGCATTCATTTCAGCAATGAGTGGATCTAAAACACCAGGAAGTGAACCTAATTTTTTTCCTAATATCCGATGCTGACCCGATTCAAAAATAATATTTTTGGGTCCTTGAGCATGATAAAGCTTCTGATAATAAGCACTTTCCACTGGATCTTTTGAATTCAATTTACTTCGTTTGAATTGTTTTGAAAGTAAATTCATAGCCATGATCAATGGCTTTGCAGCACCCACACCATCGACTGGTGTGCCCGCAATAAATGCTGTCCCATGACAAGCTTGGCTTGTTATCGCATTGCTATATCCACCTGAAAACTCTGGATCAGCCACAGTATTTGCCATATCAACATACTCGAGTACTGCATCCAAATCTTGATATTGGATGTTTTGATTCTGTTGCTCAAGTAAAGCGGCTAAAGCATACTCACTCTGTATACGACCATTGTTTCTCGCATAGATGTATTCTGCTTCTCCTTTTATCTTTTTTCTGATCTTAGTCTGATTCTTTCCATGGAAGTGTGGTGACACATCGCCTGCTGTTGCTTGCGCAAATATACAAACTGGTCCATCCACCCCAGCAGCACTTAAGGTCTCTTCCGAAAGTGTTGCGGCATAGCCTTTATTATCACCATCATGAGCGTCTAATTGATTGCCCAAACATGTCGCATGCACACCAAACAGTGACAACAGAGAATGAAGCTTTTCCCCACGATAAAAGCCAAGGACTTGCATTTGTCGATTGATTGCTTTGTAAGTTTCAGATTCACCGACGAATGCAGTATCGAGATTTCGATTATACGCTTTTATCGAGCGATTCCATGCCACAGGGACTTGCTCAGGAATGTCAATTGTCGCTAATCGAATCTCTGTAAAATCGCGATTGAATAATGCCTGTTGAATACTGGATTCCACAGCATCCACAACTGCATCAAGGTGCTCAGGCACAAATCCTGGTGTCGGCATATTATAAAGAGCTTCATAACCACAACCGCCTGGACCTGAATGGGTATGCGTTGCCATTAGAACCAAACGATGCGGATCGAAACAATCCCTCAACGTTTCATTCAAGCGTTGGATTACATTGATTCGAATTGCTGAAGTAATACAGCCAAAATCTAGACAACATAATATCAATGGGGCATCTTGATCTTTTTGAATGGTCACTGTTCTCGCATACAGCGCAGTTCTTTTTTTATAGGCACGGTGATGCCACATCCCATAGCCAAACATGGCATAGCCTTTGGGTTCGATGTTAATTTCATCTTTCCCCCACCCAACAATATACATATGCAAAATCCTTTTGCTTTTATTATTCGATTTTGAAACTTAAAATCTGTTTAAAATTTACCCTATTTCTCGATCAATTACATTATTCAGCACAAATAAATATCACCAACTTCACGAATAAATCGCAATAAAATGAAGTTAAAAAATATGAAATTTCGCCTAATTGACAAAATGTCACGTTTGCTCGACTAAAGGATAAATGTATTCCGTTTATTTTTTGCTTATCTTTTACTCAGGATTATAAAAATGAAGATGGATACTAAAATGAATTTAAGTCCGTATGACGAACTACCTAGAACGCCAGCAAATTTTGTTGCCCTTTCTCCACTCAGATATTTAGAGCGTGCGGCCTATATCTACCCTCAGCAAGATGCAATTATTCATGGTACACGCCGGATTAGCTGGAAAGAAAAGTACAAACGTTGCCGGCAATTTGCCGATCAGCTGCAAAAGCTTGGTATTCAAAAAAATGATACTGTGTCGGTATTACTTCCAAATATTCCAGCCATGATCGAAGCGCATTTTGCAGTGCCTATGGCAGGCGCTGTACTCAATACATTAAATACGCGCCTAGATGCAAAAACACTCGCATTTATGCTTGAACATGCTGAATCAAAAGTACTTTTAGTTGACCCTGAATTCTCAGAATTAGCACAGGAAGCTTTAGCACAAGTTCCTCAGGACATTTATGTTATCGATGTTGCAGATACTGAATATGAATTCAATGATCAAGCGCCCCGTATTGGAAAAATTGAGTATGAATCTTGGCTTTCACAAGGTAATCCTGAGTTTGAGTGGCAATTACCACAGGATGAATGGGATGCCATCAGCTTAAACTACACCTCAGGCACAACTGGGAATCCAAAAGGTGTGGTCTATCATCATCGTGGGGCTTATATTAATGCAGCGAGTAATATCATTGCTTGTGGTATGACACCCCGTGCCACCTATTTATGGACTTTGCCTCTGTTCCATTGTAATGGATGGTGTTTCGCTTGGACCATGGCCGCCAACGGTGGCACAAATGTTTGTCTTCGAAAAGTTGATCCAGCACAGATCTATCAATTGATCGCGGATCATCAAGTCGATTACTTCTGCGGTGCACCAATTGTATTGTCCATGTTGATCAACACACCAAAAGAGCAACAACGCGAAATTAATCATCGAGTCGAAGTGATGGTTGCTGGTGCAGCGCCACCAGCTGCCATTATTGAAGGTATGCGAAATCTAGGAATCAATGTTACCCACGTCTATGGTCTCACTGAAACCTATGGACCATCAGCGCTATGTGCTTCGCAAGCAGGCTGGAGTGATTTAAGCATCCAAGAACAAGCTCAACTACATTCACGCCAAGGTGTACCTTATCCACTTCAAGATGGGATGAAAGTATTGGATCCTGAAACGATGCTGCCTGTACCGAACGATGGTCAGACCATGGGGGAAATTATGTTCCGTGGCAACATTGTCATGAAAGGTTACTTGAAGAATCCTGAAGCCACCGCTGAAGCATTTGCTGGTGGATGGTTCCATACTGGCGATCTTGCCGTATGCCAGCCTGATGGTTATGCCAAAATCACAGATCGCTCGAAAGATGTGATTATTTCTGGTGGTGAAAATATTTCTTCACTTGAAGTGGAAGAAGTACTTTATCAACACCCAGCCGTGCTGACAGCTGCAGTTGTTGCAAAACCTGATCCACGTTGGCAAGAAGTTCCATGCGCATTTATTGAATTGAAGCAAGGGCAACAAGCTACACCTGAAGAAATCATTGAATACTGCAAACCACATCTTGCTCGATTCAAGGTACCTAAAGACGTAGTGATTACTGAAATCCCTAAAACTTCAACTGGTAAACTGCAAAAGTTTGTGTTGCGAGATTGGGCAAAAGATCGTGCTGCACTCTAAATATTAAGCATCTAAGAAATAAAAAAGGTCTGAAACATCAGACCTTTTTTTTGACCATTAACGATCAGAGATAAGTGCAACTTGCTGAACGTAATTCAGCAAATTTAACTTAGATTGTGCAACAGCATCCTCACCTAAGTTTTTTTGAATATCACGTTCAATACGAAGTAAATGCTGACGTATTGCATGATGCTCTGCAGCATTGTAAGTCTTCATAAATTCTTTAATAACAGGCTCACCTTGTGCAATCATACGATCGACCCAGCGGTGCAATTGTGCTGTCTTTTTCGCCCCTTGTTGAGGTGTCAAATAAGATAAGATCATGCTCTCGTCTTCATTGCGTAATAATTTACCAATACGCAAAAATTGACGACGACGAGCCTCACCTGATGTTATCAATTGAACATCCAATAAAGCTTCAATTAAGCGCTCTTCCACAGGAAGGCTTTCAATCTTTTTTTTGGGTAACTCAGCAAGTTGAGCCCCTAAAGCAGCCATACGTTGTACAGCTTTCTTTTGTTCAGTTTTACTTGCACGTCCTTCTAAAGACTCAAAATCATCTTCAGTAAAACGTTGCGATCGACGTGCCACGATTATTCAGCCTCGTAAAATTTTGCTGCGAATAATGCTTGAACTTCAGACAAAGCTTTCTCTTCATCTGTCCCTTCAATCACTAGTCTTAATGTAGTTCCTTTGCCTGCACCGAGCATGAGCAAAGACATAATATTTTTGGCATCAACTAATTTATCGCCCTTACCAATTTTAATCGAACTTCGAAATTTGGTAGTGACCTCAATGAGCTTGCCTGACGCACGCGCATGTAATCCTAATTTGTTAATTACGTCAACAGTTGTGTCAATCATGACCAGTGCTTCATTTCTCTATGCAAGACCTGAATAGACCATTGTGCCTCAAGCGCCTTTTTGAGTCTATCCACAATAAATACAGAGCGGTGCTGACCACCTGTACATCCAATCGAAACCGTAATGTAATGGCGATGCCCTTCTGCAAAGGCAGGCAACCACTTCTCTAAAAATTGCTTTAAATCCTCAAACATCATATTCACTTGGTCAAATGATGTCAGGAATTTTTCAATGGGCTCATCTAAACCCGAATATTTTCTAAGCTCTAAATCCCAATGTGGATTGGGTAAATGCCGCACATCAAAAATAAAATCAGCATCCAACGGAATACCATGCTTATATCCAAAAGACTGTAAAATAACTATTAAGTTATCTACCTGCCCTAAGCGGGATAATAATGTATCTTTAAGATCATGGACACTTTTATCTGATGTATCAATCTGTACAGTTGCTCTTAATTGAATCGGCAACAGTAATTGTTTCTCTTCCTGAATGCACTCATTCAGACTTTTAAAACGATTCGCCAGTGGATGAGGTCGACGCGAAGCACTAAAACGAGCAATTAACTCTTGATCTTTGGTGGTGAGATAAATCACCTCGACCTCACCATGTTTTTCCAGTTGCTGATAAACTTGCTCAAATTCTTGCAAATCAGCGCGTGTACTCCGAACATCAACCCCTAAAGCCAATTGTTCTAAATTATTTTCTTGATCTAACTTTCCAACGATCTCAGGAAGTAATGCTAGCGGCAAATTATCGATACAGTAATAACCTAAATCTTCGAGAACCTGCAATGCAGATGACTTCCCTGAACCGGATTGTCCTGTAACAATAAGAATTCGCTTCATGCACCACACCTGACGATCATCATCGAGTTTAATCCTGTTTTAATGACTGATTTGTAAATTGTCGATCAAGCGTGTCGAACCAATTTTCGCAGCAACAAATAACACAATATCTTGGTCAAATTGCTCTACTGCCTGCAACATTGGATTACGTGCTTCAACATAATCCACGACAAAGCCAGCATCACTTAAAGTTGATTTTATCTCAGCAAGAACCTCTGTAAGCGCTTGACCTTGTTTTAAATTTGTTTCAGCAGTTTTTAAAGATTGATAAATGACTGGTGCAATTTGACGATGTTCAGCCGAAAGATAACCATTACGTGAACTTAATGCCAAACCATCTTCAGCACGTGCAATTGGCACACCAATAATTTCAATCGGCATGTTCAAGTCACGTACCATTGTCTTAATCACAGCCAACTGCTGGTAGTCTTTTTGACCAAAAAATGCAAAATGTGGTTGTACGATATTAAATAACTTCGTTACCACTACCGCAACACCATCAAAGTGCCCCGGACGTTGAGCACCACATAAATCATTGGTAATTTGACCGACACTAATGTTTGTTAAGCGAGGTTGACTGCCATACATTTGCTCAACTGAAGGTGCAAAAATAATGTCACAACCCTCTTCAGCCAACAACTGACTGTCTTGATCAAGTGTGCGTGGGTAACTGTCATAATCTTCATTTGGGCCAAATTGAATCGGATTCACAAAAATACTGACCACAACCACATCACATAATTTACGTGCTTCACGTACTAAATTTAAGTGACCTTGATGTAGATTCCCCATGGTCGGGACAAAACCAATAGTCTTTCGTGCTTGACGAGCAGCATGAAGTGATGCGGTTAAACCATGGATTGTTGTTTCAGTTTTCATGATTAAAGCTCAACTTGGAACGTATGTTCTTTAGCAGGGAAAGATTGATCTAGTACAGCAACATGATACGATTTGATTGCATCAAGAATGGCCGTTTCACCAGACTGTTCTTTCATAAAATTACGTACAAAACGTGCAACACGACCGAAGTTTAATCCCAGCATATCTTGAATAACCAGAACTTGACCATCGGTTTGTGCTCCAGCACCAATACCAATCACAGGTACATGCGGAAATAGTTCTGTAATTTCTTGACCCAATTGTGCAGGTACACACTCTAGCAATAACACTGCAGCCCCAGCCTCAACAACGGCTTTACAATCAGCAATCAGCTGATCCGCAGCTTCACGCGTTTTGGCTTGTAATTTATAGCCACCAAATACATGAACGGATTGTGGCGTTAGTCCAAGATGGACACATACTGGAATACCATTGCGAGTCAATACTTCTACCGTTTCAGCAAGCCAAGCACCACCTTCAAGCTTGACCATTTGTGCGCCAGCTTGCATCACTTTTTTCGAGTTTACTAGTGCATCATTGAGTGTGGCATAACTCATAAAAGGCAGATCAGTTAAGATGAAAGCATGGTTATTTCCACGACGTACAACTGAGGTGTGATAGACCATATCTTCCACATTCACAGGCAACGTTGAATCATGGCCTTGAATAGTCATCCCAAGCGAATCACCAATTAAAATGGTATCTATTTCAGCAATTTCCATTGCCTTCGCCATACTGGCGTCATAACAAGTCAGACATGAAAATTTTCGACCTTGCTGTTTGAATTGTCTTAAATCGCTCAGACTGATCATAAGATGTCCTCTAACACAGTTCCTTAGAACATTTTAAAGTTTAAATATTGATCCAAGATGAATCTGCTAAAACATCCAATTGGCTGTGTTTTGCAATATTCGTTTCTCGAATTTTCTGTCCATGAATTTCTAATTCGACATCCAGATCTAATAACGGCAGTATGACAAAATCTCGCTCAAATATCCCGATATGCGGAACAGTTAAGCGATCATTTTGAATCGTTTGATCACCATATAACAATAGATCTAAATCGAGTGTGCGTTCACCCCAACGACGTAAACGCACCCGCCCTGCTTCATTTTCTATTTTTTGTAATTCATCTAATAGTTCAAGCGCCGTTAGAATCGTATCTAAACGAACGGCCGCATTGTGGTAATGTGGTTGGTCTTGCGGACCCATAGGTGGGCTATGATAAAGCCTTGATGCTTTCACCACACCCAGCATTGCCAGTTTCGCATAGGCTTCTGCCATCAACTGCTGAGAATCACCTAAATTACTTCCCAGTCCAATATATGTTCGTATTGTCATTGGATAGGACCAAACACCACTGTATTTAAATCGCGTTTGACACGTTTACGCTTCAAAATAGGATGATCAGCTGCAATGCCATTATCCAAAGCAATACTCGTATTTTGCTCTGTTCTTCGCTCATTCGCTGAAGCGGCCTTACGACTGCGACGGCTACGTGACTCCGTTTCTTTAACTAGCGGTTCAATCTGCTGAGGCTTTGTTTCCACAGCATCTTCGGTCACGGCAACTTTACGTCGTGATTTAGTCCGTTGACGATTGTACTGCGCAATTACACGCTCTTTTTCGTCCAAAGACATCATCTGATAAGCATCCCACCATTGACCCATGCCATCGGTCGTCTGATCTCCAGACTTTTCACGCAGCAACATAAAGTCAAAACCTGCTCTAAAACGAGCATGACCTGAGAGTGCTTCAATTTGCTGAGGTTTTGGGTTCAACAAACGAGTTTGCATTTCCCAAACTTCACGAATAAAGGTTTCTGCAAAACGCGGGATAATCGTGCGAGTCGCTTGGCGCTTCAACACATCTAAACCGGCTTGAGCACGTGCTTCAGCTGCCACAACACCTTTGTGCATATAAAAATCACAACGCTCAAGGAACGGTTTCCACAACAATACCGCATAGAAAAATGCAGGGTTAATCGTTTTACCAATTTGAATTCGCTGATCTGTATTTTTCGCTGCACGTTCAATAAATGCATCAATATGAGGAGGGATATCTGCAAATAATTGTTTCCAGATTCCAAACTCAATCAACATTGGGAGCACACGATTCAAATGCCCCATTGTGAATAACTTTTGAGATTCATCATATAAACGATGTGGTGATACATCACGTAAAAGCAAGGTTGCTTCAGGTGTAAATACGTCTAAAATTGCAGGATCAATTTTAAAGTTAAGTTTCGCAGCAAATCTCAGTGTTCGTAACATACGAACTGGATCTTCTTCAAAGCGTAACTTTGGATCACCCAATAAACGCAATGTTTTTGTTTTTATATCATCAATAGCGTTACAGAAATCAAGAACGATACCCTTACGCGGTTGGTAATACATCGCATTGATTGAGAAATCTCGACGAGCAAAATCTTCTTCAATTGAGCCCCAATTATTATCTCTTAGAATCATCCCTGCAGCAGAAGTCACTGCTTTTTTAGGAGGAGCTCGGAAAGTGGCCACTTCAATTAATTCACGACCAGAATAGACATGAGCCAACTCAAAACGACGACCAATAATTCGGCAACGACGACCAAATACTTCTTTAATTTGTGAAGGTGTCGCATTGGTTACAGCATCGAAATCTTTAGGCGCAAGTCCAAGCATCAAATCACGGACACCACCACCGACGATGTAAGCTTCATAGCCGGCTTTAGTTAAAGAATCAATAACATCTAAAATGGAAGAAGGTAATTGTGCAGTGGATAAACCGCACTTTGACGCGTGCAAAGTTTGCAAAAGACGCTGTCTCCTACGTCAGAACGTAAAATCATAATTGTGCTAATCATAGCTCTAACACAATCAAAGGGCAATTTTATTCTCCAAGATTCACCGTCAAAATTGATTAAATTTCAACACCCCTTAGTGCCATTTGACCTCTATAAAAATGTGTTAGAGGGCTAACTGGTTGCGATTCTTTTCGATAAACTTTGGACCTATTCCTTTGACATTTTGAAGTTCATCTACTGACTTAAAACTGCCATGCTTTTGCCGATACTCAATAATTGCAGCAGCTTTCTTCTCACCCACTCCTTTAATCATTTGTAGTTCAACCATTGAAGCCGTATTAAGACGAACTTTAGTTGATTGCCCGACACCACCAGCTGATTGCTTTGATGATGTATTTACGGCTGGTCGAGATAAATAATGGTTCGCACTTTGCCGGTTAAGTCGTTGATCATGAGCTTCTTGCTCTGCTTTCCATTTTAAGTAAGATTGATCAAACTGTTGTGGATATGCCGAACTGATTAAACTCACACATGCAGTAAATATCAGAAGAAGAAAAGAAATGATGCTATTCATGTTGAACCTGAATGTTATTGTTATGTTGCTTTAGATACACTTTTGCCTGACCCCACAATTGGTCCATTTCTTTGAGACTCATATTTTCAATGGGCGTATTTCTATTTTTTGCCTGCAACTCAATGTATGAAAAACGTTGTTTAAATTTGTGGATGGTTCCAAGTAGAGCCATCTCACTTGAAATGCCGATTTTACGTCCAACATTGATTAAAGAAAATAAACAATCTCCAAACTCCTCTTGTATTTCGTCGGAATTTTGATGGTTGAGCGCCTCTCTCAATTCAGATAACTCTTCATCTAACTTTTCATACGCTTGCTCAACATTTTCGAAATCAAATCCAATCTGAGCTACATTTTTTTGAATTTGTTCGGCTTGATCTAAGGCAGGACCCGCTTTAATTTCATCTAAACGTGATTTAGTTTTGTCTTTTTTCTCTTCAGCCTTAATTTTTTGCCAAAGTTCACTCACCTGCTGTTCATTCAGTTGTTCAAATTGAGCCGATTGAAAGACATGAGGATGTCTTCGAATCAACTTGTCGCACAACGTTTCCACCACATCATGAAAATTAAATGCTCCTTGCTCACTATACATTTGCGCTTGAAATACAACTTGCAGCAGAAGATCTCCTAATTCCTCTTTTATATGCGCTGTATTTTGTGATCGAACTGCTTCTTCAACCTCATAAGCTTCTTCAATCGCATAGCGAGTCAAGCTTTCAGGCGTTTGTTTTTGATCCCATGGACATTTCGCACGAAGCTCTTGCATGATATTTAAAAGTTTTTCCATGAAAGTTGATCTCTAGTGAATGATGAGTTTAAAGATATTGTTGATTCAATGAACAATCTTATGCTCAACTAGGAACATAAAATGATGTAAAACAACAAGGATTTTCGATGACATCTAGTATTTTTATCAGTGGCGCAGCACAAGGGATTGGCGCAGCTACCGCAAAACTATTCTATCAGCAAGGTTATAAAGTCGGTATTTATGACATCAATCTCGAACAAGCTGAACAATTGGCTCAATCTTTAGGGCCAAATGCTAAAGCGGGTTTGCTAGATGTTTCCCAATACGACCAATGGCAAAGTGCTTTAACTGAGTTCAACGAATGGGCTGGTGAAATAAATATATTATTAAATAATGCTGGCATCTTATATTCAGGGGCATTCGAAAATACAGATATCTCATCGCATCATCGAACATTTAATATCAATGTTAACGGCGTTCTCAATGGCTGTCATGCTGCGCTCCCTTTCTTAAAACAGGCCTCCCACGCACGTATCATCAATATGTCCTCTGCTTCTGCTATCTATGGTCAAGCTGATTTAGTGTCCTATTCAGCAAGTAAATTTGCTGTTCGCGGCATTACAGAAGGTCTTGATGTTGAATGGCAAAAATATGGAATACGCGTATTAGACATCATGCCATTATTTGTTCAGACTGCCATGGTAAAAGGCATGGATGCGGGTACGATTCAAAATATGGGAGTCAGTCTCAGCGCCCAAGACGTTGCTCAGGAAATTTACCGTGTCGCACGTTTAAAAAGCCATCACTTAACCGTGACTCACCATACTGTTGGCATCAAAACTGAACTAATGTATCACCTGTCAAGATTCAGTCCTCAATTGATCAATAGAGTGACAAATTTAATATTAAGTAAAAAGAAATGACAAATTAGTCACATTTGTGTATATTCTCTCGCCCCAACAGGGGCATTTATAACAATGCGTTACAAATGAGAATATATAATGAAAAAAATTTTAACTTTAGCTATCGCTACTGCTTTAACAACGACTCTTGCTCAAGCTTCGGGTGAACTACCAACGAAACAACACTCAACTGCTGAACTCAAGGCAATGGATTGTGCAACACTAGCTGTTGAAAAAGCCAATGCTAAGCGTAACTTAGAAAATGCTGATAAAAATATTGCAGCTGCTGCAACCCAAACGCCAGCTAAATCATTGAGCAAATGGGCGGGTATGGCAGGTAATGCATTATCTACTTTCGGTGGCAACTCAGAAAAAGCAACAAAAATGGGGCAAGTTGCAAACTCTGTAGCGGGTGAAAGCGATACTTCTGATGCTGCAAATATTCCATTACAGCAACAGATCAAAGCTGCATCGCAAGCAAACATCGATAATATTGGAATCTATCAAGGTTCTAAAAAATGCAAAATCTGATTTAACTCTATTTGAGTGATCAGTCATAAAAAAGCCTGCTAAAGCAGGCTTTTTTTTAATTTCCTTGAACCAAACGTCTTGCGCTAATGATGCCTGGTTGCTGTTCCAATCGAGCCAACAAGCGAGACAATTGAGCCAAACCTTTGACCTCAATCAATAGTTTCATATTGGCAATACCATCCGCTTCCGAAATAGTATTCACTTGGCGAATATTAATCTGATCTGAAAAAATCACTTGGGTTAGATCCTTCAGCAGTCCTCGACGATCATAAGCCTCAACCACAATTTGGACACTCTGCCCTCTTGTGGGTTGCATTTCCCAATCTGCTTCAACAGCGCGTTCAGGTTCTTGGCTGATCATACGCACATAATCCGGACAAGCCACCTTATGAATACTCACGCCACGATTGAGTGTGATATATCCAGCAATCGACTCACCATGAACAGGCTGACAACATTGTGCAATATGTAGTTCAACATTATCCAAACCGTCAATCAGAATCCCATGCGCTGATAATGTATGACTCGCCCGTGGATTTAATGCTGGCTTCAGCACTAACTCAGGCTCATCTTGATCCAAGTGCATATGACGATTGACTTGATTAATCAATGCATGAAGACTGATATCTCCACTCACCAAGGATACAAGAATGTCCTCACCTGTTTTAACGTTAAAGTGAGCACAATAATCACTCAAATCAATACTTTTTGGGTGAATTGCAAGACGTGATAATTCCTTGGTGAGAATCTCTCGACCGACTTCTAAGTTCTTACTACGGTCTTGCTGTCTGAACCAATGGCGCAACTTGTCTCTTGCACGTGCTGTCTTGATATAACCTAAAGAGTTCACCAACCAATCACGATTTGGCTCACGATCTTTCTTGGTCAGAATCTCGACTTGTTCACCTGTTTTTAATGTATAAGTCAGTGGCACATAACGTTGGTTCACACGTGCTGCATAACACTTATTACCAACCTCAGTATGCACATGATATGCAAAATCTAAAACGGTTGAATTACGCGGTAATTCTTTAATGTCACCATCACGACTAAAAACATAAATTTTTTCAAAATCTTCAAAATCTTGAAGCTGATTGAAATTTTCAGTTTCGTCTTCATTCGGATGCGCACCTGCTTCATTTCGTTCTTGATAATGTTCAAGCACGGAACGTAAAGAGTGCAAACGATGATTAAATGAATAATCTGTAGTTTTCGCACCTTCTTTATAATTGAAATGAGAACAAACGCCTAACTCAGCTTCTTCATGCATTTCAGTGGTTCTGATTTGTATCTCTAAAGATTTATTTTCAGCAATCACTGCAGTATGTAAAGAACGGTAGCCATTGGCTTTTGGGTTAGTGATGTAATCATCAAACTGATGGGGAATATGACGCCAGATTTGATGTACGATCCCCAAAGCGTGATAACACTCAGATACATTCTGAACCAGTACACGAACAGCTCGAATGTCATATAGCTGATCGAAACTTAAGTTCTTACTTTTCATTTTTCGATAAATCGAATAAATGTGTTTCACACGACCTGAGATTTCAGCCTCAATGCCATGCTTCAACAACTCACTTTTCAGCTTATCGACCACGAATTGAATATATTGTTCGCGCTCTAAGCGTTTTTCATTGAGTAAAGATGCAATTTCTTTATAGCGCTCTGGTGCTAAATAACGGAACGCAAGATCTTCAAGTTCCCATTTTAACTGCGCGATACCAAGACGATGCGCCAAGGGCGAGTAAATGGTCAAAATTTCTCGTGCGACACGCTCTTGACGCTCTTTTGGAGAGTTTGCCAACTCACGCAAAGCCAGCGTACGCTCAGCCAACTTGATTAATACAACGCGAACATCCTCTGTTACTGAGATCAACATCTTGTAAATCCCAGTTAAATGTTCACGCTGATTATTATTGAAGTGATCTTCTAAACGTTTATTTTTTTCGATCAGCTCTGACAACTTACCCATTGCCAAAGTGCCTTTCACCAAATTGTAGACACTTTCACCAAAGCTTTTACGAATCTCCTCAAGCGACGTCATGCCCTCACGCACACTACGATAAAGCATCGCTGCTGACAAAGTATCTTCATCAACATGTAGGTGAGCCAAAATATCTGCCATACCTAAGCCAGTCGCGAAGGTATTGGTTTTATGATGGTGATCAGAAGTCAGTTCTTTTTTTAAAACACTAAGAGCGACTTCTTCTAATTTTTTAAGTTCTGCACCGTCTAAAATAATCCGCGCACGGTCTAGCCAAGTTGCTAAACCAAGTTGCGCTTCAGCGGCATGTTCTACAGTCGTTTCCTCAGACAACTCAGTCAGTCGTCCAGGTAACTGCTCACGTACTGTGACCATACCCTTCTCCTTTTTTAAATCTAATCTTCATTTTATTAAATCAACACTTAGCACTAGCTTTTTTCAAATAAAGCAATAGATTCAACATGGCCTGTATGACTGAACATATCCATCACACCAGCTTTCTTCAACTGATAGCCATGTTGTACTAAAATCCCTGTATCACGTGCTAATGTAGCAGGATTACAGGAAACATAGACGATTTTTTTTGCACCAAAATTTGGCACATAGTGCATAATTTCTTCAGCTCCAGCGCGTGGTGGGTCTATTAAGAGTGCATCGAACCCTTGATTTGCCCAAGAATGTTGCGAAAAATCTTGCGTTAAATCCTGAGCATAAAATTTTACGTTTGTGATGCCGTTTTTCAGTGCATTTTCTGTCCCACGCATCACCATTTCCTCACTTCCCTCCACCGCGACGACCTCACCCCGTGTTACAGAACGTGCAAGTGGCAATGAGAAATTCCCTAGACCACAGAATAAATCAAGAACACGCTCATTTCCGCTCAGGTCAAGCAATTCACATGCCAGCTTCACCATTTGTGGATTAATGGTGGGGTTCACCTGAGTAAAGTCAGTCGGTTTAAAACCAAACGTCACGTTAAAATCAGGTAGTGAGTAATGTAATCGCTCAGATAGGTCACCATCCGCACGATGAACACTACTTACACCAGCTGGTTGCAAATAAAGCTGCCATGATCTTTCTAACGCAAATTCACGCAGTTGGTTGACATCATTTTGCGGTAATTTGTTGGTATGACGTATCAAAAGTGCAACCTCTTGATCTCCTTTCGCCAATTCAATATGACCTATATCTGCTTTTGCTTTTAGATTTTCAAGGAGTACCTTGAGGTGAGGTAACGCAGCATCTAGCTCTGCATCTAAAATTTTGCAGGTTTTAATTTCAGTAAGCTGATTAGATTGAGCCTCACGAAAACCCATGACTAATTTATTTTTTTTAGCAATGTAGCGAACGCCAATACGAGCCTTGTGACGATAATCTTCACGTGTCGAACGCAATGGTTCTAGCCACGACTCTGGAAGAGCACCTGCAAAGTGGGTGAGATGCGACTCTAAAACTGATTGTTTTAAACGAATTTGTTCATCTAATTTTATGTGCTGCATATTACAGCCTCCACATTTTCCAAAATGTGGACAAACTGGCTGTGTACGAATTGGACTCGGCGCCCCAATCAACTGCACACAATCAGCTTCTTCTAATTTTTTTGCCTGATGGGTAATTTGAGCTTCTACTGTTTCTCCTGGCAGTGCAAAACGAATAAAGACCTTTTTACCCAATTTGTCTTGAGGATGTTCCTGTCCTTGAAAATGTGCGATCCCTCGCCCTTCGTGTGAAAGTCTCTCAACTGTAAATGTATAACGAGGAAGTTGAGATGAGCGATGTGCGGCACGTTGTTTCAAAGAGATAACCTAATGTTGAGTTGATTTAAAATCCGAAGCGGTGAAGTCAGTTTTTTCAGCAGTTTCTTGCCAAATACGCAAAAATTCTGTTTGCTGTGGTTGACCTTGAAGATAATGAATCGTCGCTTGAATCCAGAGACGATGATCTTCAGGCAAAATCTGTCCTTTTAACAATACATAGCGCAGATAGACTAACCATGTGTTTAAAACATCCCCTTCACAATAACTGGTTAATTCTATCCAATTATTGTTACGAACATATTCAGGGATAAAATAACCTGGTGTTCCGCGCTTACCCGGGTAACCGAGCATATAGGCGACATCATCCAGTTTTTGGAAGTGACGCGCATTAAACATTGCCATAAAATCCATCAAATCAATATGACGATGATGGTAACGATTCTGGTAGTTATTATAGCGCTTTTGCGTATCAATTTCGCCTTGATCAAACAGACTTGGCGCAGACAACCCATGATACATTGCTCTATACATAATAACAGGCAGATCAAATTGGGAGCCATTCCAACTGACTAAAGTCGGATTACGTTTATCAAAAATTGATAGAAATTTTTGTAAAATTTCAGGTTCTGAATAATGTTCACGACTGAATGAAAATAATTTCATTCCTGCCTTTTCATCAATCCATAGTCCTGAAATACAGACAATTTCATGTAAAGCAAGTCGCTGAAAGTCAGTGCCCGCTTCTTGACGTCTTAACTTACTCAGCGCTTGTTCAATACTATCTTCTGGTAAATCTAAGCCATATAGATGCGCTCCTGATTTAAGATCGGTCAATGTTTCAATATCAAACACTAAAACAGGTAAGCGCATATAGATTTACTCGAATTTATTGTTCATCTTCTACAGAGAATAACCCCGTAGAGAGATAACGATCACCACGATCACACACGATACATGCAATCACAGCACCAGGATGTTGTTCAGCGATTTTTATTGATGCCCAAACTGCACCACCAGAAGAAGTACCAGCACTAATTCCTTCCTTACGTGCCAATTGACGAGCCATTTTTTCAGCTTCAATTTGTGGAATATCCATAATTTGATCAACACGAGAAGCATCAAAAATCGTCGGCAAATATTCTTGAGGCCAACGGCGAATACCTGCAATATTCGATCCTTCAGATGGCTGTAGACCAATAATTTGAATATCTGGATTTTGTTCTTTGAGGTATTTTGAAATCCCCATGATGGTTCCCGTTGTTCCCATCGAACTTACAAAATGCGTAATTTTACCACCAGTTTGTTGCCAAATTTCTGGACCAGTTGTCAAATAGTGTGCTTGGACATTGTCTGGATTACCAAACTGATTGAGCACCAAACCTAGACCATCTTTTTCCATTTGCAATGCGATATCACGAGCTTCTTCCATATTCTCGGATTCAATAAGCTCAGCACCATACGCACGCATTGCATCTTTGCGTTCTTGACTAGAGCTTGCAGGCATAATCAATTTCATTTTATAGCCACGCATTGCCGCAACCATGGCTAATGCAATACCTGTGTTACCGCTAGTCGCTTCGATCAGCGTATCACCTGGCTTAATGTCACCACGTTTTTCAGCTTGCATGATCATGTTATATGCTGGGCGATCTTTGACAGAGCCCGCTGGATTATTCCCTTCCAGTTTTGCCAATACAGTCGCTTGAGTATGACTTGCCAGACGCTGTAACCTAACCAATGGGGTTTTACCCACATAGTGGTCTAATAAAAAATCGTCTGATTGAAAATCTACTTGTGTATTACTCATTATTTGCACCCATATTGAGGTGCAGGTATTGTATGAAAAAAAGTATCTCACTGCATCAATTTCAAAGGCTTTTTAATGAGGGTGATTAAAGCACCATCATTTTTTAAAGCGTGCTAATATGCCCAACATGGGGAATGAGTCACTCTGCACATGTCGAATTTGAATAAAAAAATCTTCAATCGCTTAAAACTAAACCATGCTTATGGGCAATTGATTGCCCTCATTTTTGTACCCATTGCGGTACTGGCAAGCGTCGGCTCTGCACTGGTGCTCACAGAAACGTCTAATTCCGCAAAATCAGAACAACGCTTTGCCGCAAATGCAATTTTAAGTCGTTATAAATACACGACAGAAAACCTACTTATTGCGCTTGAAAAAAACCCCTCACAAGCGCAACAAGACCGCGCTAAAAGCATCTTACAAAAGATGTTTAATGAAAAGTATTTACTCAGTGTCGCAGTCCTAAACCAACAACAAAAACCTTATTTTGGGTTAGGCTATCGCAATGAAAAACCTTGGCCTAGCTTCCCGACCAATGTACAAACATTTGGTCCGATTAAAGATCAACATAATCATATTTATGGCTTAGCATTAAATACGCCTGATCAAAGTAAAAAATGGCTTGTTATCGAGCTAGATAATCAACCTCTCGCCATCTCTCAATATCGTGTTTTCATTGTACTGATCACGACGGGTTTGTTGACACTTTTACTCTTATTACTGTGCTTGAACTTTTATTCACGACGTTGGATTGCACCTATGTACGAAATACGTATGCAATTACAGCGACTCAATGCAGACACACTCGACCAACACATGGTCATCAATAGTACTGGCGAGTTAAGGTTACTCCAACGCGATATTGCGAATGTCGTGAAGCGTCTACATTTCAGCTTTTTAGAGCTGAAGGAACATACCGAGCAGACCGAAGACGATTTAAGACGTACGCTTGATACACTTGAAGTGCAAAATATTACTTATAAACAAGCACGCGATCAGGCCATTTCATCCAATCAGGCAAAATCTGTTTTTCTTGCCAATATCAGTCATGAGTTGCGTACCCCGCTGAATAGTATCGATGGTTTTATTCACTTGTTATTGCGCCAAGAGAATCTCAGCAATGATCAAAGCCTGTATTTGCAAACGATTCGCAAATCATCAGCACATCTTTTAGCACTAATCAATGACGTCTTGGACTTTTCAAAAATTGATGCCGGTAAACTTGAACTAGAAACCGCATCATTTGATTTAGAAGAAGCGATCTTCGATGTTATGGACATGTTGTCGCCATTAGCCGCCCAAAAAAATATCGATATGGCCTTCTACTATGCCGATAACATTCCAAAGTATGTGATTGGCGATGCTTTACGTTGTAAACAGATTTTGACTAACCTGATTTCAAATGCCATTAAATTCACCCCTGATGGTGAAATTATTGTACGTGTTCGAATGGAGCATGACGATCTAGAACATTGCCTATTGCATTTTAGTGTTCAAGATAGTGGTATTGGGTTAAGTGGTACAGACCGAAAACGGTTATTTGAATCATTTTCTCAAGGCGATGCTTCCGTCACTCGTCAATTTGGTGGCACAGGTTTAGGCTTAGCAATCTCAAAACAATTGGTTAATCTGATGCATGGCCAAATTGGCTTTGAAGATAACCAAGAACGCGCCCCAACTGAAAAGGGTTCAACATTCTGGTTTACTGCGAAATTTGCGGTTGATGAATATGAAATTATTCATCCGCAATTCCATGACATGCGTGTCATCTCCTATTTAGCCCACCCTGCAACTGCGAATGTTTTACGTCATTATTTAGAAAATTATGGTGTTGAACACACAGAAGCTCAATCCATTCTAGATTTATTCAGCCGTCTAAACGGTTTGACACATCAACCTGAAAATACGTGGTTGATTGTAGATCACAGTGGTGATCCAGAGGCTTTATTAAAAGAGATTCGCGGACGTTATCAAGGTCACTTAGCCGTATATGGCTATCAGATGGCACTCGACCTCAACATGTTGAATGAATACAAAGCGAGGCCACTGTATCAACCTCTGAGCCGCTCATCATTAATTCAGCTCTTGGAAAATCAGCCAATATTTGAAGTTGAACCTCATGATAACTTTAAAGCCCTTAATTTACATGTACTTGCAGTAGACGATCATCTACCAAACTTAATCGTTTTAGAAGCTTTGCTCGGCGAAATTAATGTTCAAACAACTAAAGCGCAAAGTGGACAAGAGGCACTACAAATTTTACAACAACAGATTCAAAATGATGAAAAGCCGTTTGATCTGATATTTATGGACATTCAAATGCCAGTGATGTCTGGCATCGATACGACTCGTGCGATCAGATCGTTAGAATCCACCATCGAGGGACGTCACACACCAATCATTGCACTCACAGCACATGCTTTAGCAGATGAGAAACAAAAATTACTTAAAGTCGGCATGGATGACTATGTCACCAAACCAATCCAAATGGATCAGATTATTCAGATTCTGACCCATTGGAGCAGTGATAAGTTTATTCATCCAATTAAATCCCAAGAAAAAACTTTACGTATCGAAACCTTAGATCATCAGGTTTTAGATTGGAAACAGTGCGTTCAATTGGCAGCGAATAAAGAAGACTTAGCACAAGATTTATTGAAGATGCTGGTGGACAGCTTCCCGAATGAACTTGCTGAAATAGAACAACTCATCGAACTTGAAGATTATCCGCAGCTCGAACATGTACTACACCGTTTATATGGGGCAACACGCTACGTCGGCACTCCGAATTTACAAAGCATCACAGGTGAATTTGAACAGTTCGTTTCAACGCTGCGTAAAGAGCGTAGAAAAGCAGATGAGCAATTTATTGAAAATGTGATGAAACGGCTGGATGAATTAAAACATGCGATTGGACAAGTGAAAGAAGCAGCCGAGTCTATTCTGAATCATTAATAGACGATCAACACACTGTATTAGGCAATACGTGATGACTCTACTGTCACGACAGTCTATTTTGGACATGTTATGCTTAAAACAAGGAACAATAAACTCGAGTCACAATAATGGCTGTAATACGTGTAGAAAAAAATAATGGAATTGCGACGGTTTTTCTGAATCGTCCCGACAAACGTAACGCGATGAGCTTTCAACTTTTGAAAGAGTTGGTGCAAGTCGCAAAAAAAATTAAATCTGATCGTACTATCCGCTGTGTGATTCTCACTGGTGAAGCCAACGTATTTAGTGCAGGTATTGATTTAACAGACCTGAATAATCCACAAAATCGTGCTTATGCCGCATGGGAACTCATTAAGCCTGGTCAAAGTCTATTTCAAAAAGCTTTTTTAATCTGGCAAGAACTCCCTGTTCCAGTCATTGCAGCTATTGGAGGGTATTGCTTCGGTGCAGGTATGCAATTGGCTTTAGCGGCTGATATTCGAATTGCTCACCCCAACACCCAAATGTCGATCATGGAAACCCGTTGGGGCTTAGTTCCAGATATGGGGTTAACACGCTCAATCAAAGGTATTATTGGAGTCGACCTAGCCAAAGAATTATCATTAACAGCACGTGTATTTGATGGTCAATATGCCAAAGAAATTGGATTGATCACACATGTTGATAACGCGCCGATGCAAAAAGCTCAACAGCTTGCCGACGAAATGTTGCAGCGCTCACCTGATGCCTTAGCTGCAGTAAAACAAGTCTTAGATGCGATGGAACACGCACCCAAAAAATCACTTCGTCTTGAGAAAATTTGGCAACTCAAATTACTCCTTGGCAAAAACAGTCAAATTGCGCGTAAAAAAGATAAAAATCCAGATTTGGAATTTCTACCACGTCAATTCAAATAAATTGGTTTTCAAACTTAGATCAGGGATTAGCTTCAATAATGATTAACGGTCAAACTAAAATCGCATTCTTAGGTATGGGTTTAATGGGTAGCAGAATGGCGACTCGATTGATACAGGCTGGGTTTTACACTGCTGTCTGGAACCGAAGCCCCAACGCATGTGAGCCGTTAATCCAGCTTGGGGCACATCCCCTTCAACTCTCTGAGATAGCACAATTTGATCTGATCCTAACTTGTTTAGCCGATGACAATGCGGTAGAGGCTGTTTTTTCTCAAATTGAATCACTGATTCAACCCGAGCAGATTATTGTGGACTTCTCGAGTCTATCTGTGGATAAAACTAAAAATCTTGCACAACGTGCAACTGCTAAATCAGCGCATTGGATAGATTCTCCTGTGTCAGGTGGAACAGCTGGTGCTGAAAATGGCAGTTTAGTTATTTTTGCTGGCGGACCATCGAGCATCATCGAATCTTTACAACCAATGTATCAAGTTCTTTCACAACGTGTAACCTGTATGGGTGGAACTGGAACAGGACAAGCCACCAAAATTTGTAATCAACTCATCGTTGCTGCAAATAGCACACTCATCGCAGAAGCTGTTGCTTTAGCAGATCAGGCGGGTGTTGATACTCAACTGCTTGCACCTGCCTTAGCAGGTGGATTCGCCGACTCTAAACCTTTTCAAATTTTAACACCACGTATGGCAACGCACGAGTTTGAGCCTGTGCAATGGAAAGTTCAGACCCTGTCTAAAGATTTAAATAACGCCTTGAGTTTGGCTCGACAATTTGACCTTAATATTCCTGTCGCTCAACAAGCCTTAGAACAATTGAAAGCGCATCAATCCAACGGCTTTTCTGAATCAGACCTTGCCTCAGTCATTCTGCAAGTTGAACAAAACAATAAATAGGTCGCATTCAATATGAAGCTCGCTGTCAATTTATCGATGATCTTTACAGAAGTTCCACTCATTGAACGCTTTGCGCTGGCTGCTGAATATGGGTTCCAACATGTAGAAATTCAATTTCCATATGAGCTGAGTATTAATCAAATTCAGCATGAACTCAATGAACATCAACTTAGCTTGTGTCTCATCAACGTTCCTGCCGGAGATTTAATGCAAGGCGGATGCGGATTAGCAAGTAGCCCAAGTAAAACTGATGAATTCAAACAAGCTGTTGACTTAGCGATTGAATATGCATGCTCACTCAATATACCTCGAGTGAATATTTTGGCTGGCAAGCAACCAGATAATGTTGAATATCAGGTCTGCTATGAAACCTTAGTCTCAAATCTTAAATTTGTCAGCGAGATCTTCACAGCGCATGGGATTCAACCCGTTTTTGAGATGATTAATGGCTTTGATATGCCCAACTTCATGATTCAAACAATGCATCAAGCCAAAGAGTTACTGAAAGACGTTAATCATCCAGCTCTAAAAATGCAATTCGATTGCTATCACATGGCTAGAATGCAAGAAGACCTGATTCTGTCACTCAAAGAAAATATGCAACACATTGGGCATATCCAATTTGCAGATGTACCAGGTAGACATGAACCACTCACAGGGATAATTGACTATCCCGCTATTTTTGAATGCATTGCAAATAGCATGTATGAAGGATTTGTCGCAGCCGAATATCGCCCCCAATCTCATTCAACAGATTCTTTCGAATGGAAAAATAAACTTCTTTAATATCATCATATTGTGGTATAAAATTTGTTCAAAGTTTGAATTTTCAAGCAGAAAGCGCTATAGTGAAAGATGAGTTATAGTCAGGAAAATACACTTCTCATGAATTTAGAACCATCGCCCGGCGCTTCTAATTCTCACGAACTCTCTTTGAATTCTCCAAAACAAGACGTTCAAGCTTGCTTAAAAGTTGTTCAAGAAGCATTGCTTGACGTTAAAGCAAAAGAAATCACAACGATTGATGTTAGCGAAGTGAGCAATGTTGCAGATGCAATTGTCATTGCTTCAGGTACTTCTACACGTCACGTGAAAGCGCTTGCAAACAACGTCGCTGATGAAGCACGTAAAGCAGGTTTTCGCCCTATCGGTATTGAAGGTGAAAGCGATGCAGAATGGATCCTTGTTGATCTTGGCACTGTTGTAGTACATCTGATGTTACCTACAGCACGTAAGTTTTATGATCTAGAAAACTTATGGCGTAATGCTTCAACTACAGATTCTGTAGCATAAACATATTAAAGCGACCTTCTTGGTCGCTTTTTTATACTGTGCATTTTAAATTTATAACAATAAAGCCAACAAAAAAGAACTCACTAATTTGGTTTACCTTGATATGACCATGATAAAAGCCACAAGAACAGATCACGATGCATTAGTAGAAACATTAATGCAATCCTTTTGGAACGAAGAGTTTTGCAACTGGGCGATCCAAGCTGAAAAACTGAGTTTCCAACAAAAACATGAAAAACTTGAGCAATTCTTTAGTATTCAATTGAAAGATATCGCTCAACCATATGATGAAGTCTATACCAATCCCGATCGCTCAGTTGCTGCACTTTGGATTCCGCCAAATCAGTGGGATTTAAACCTCATTCAGCAGGTTAAACTACTCCCTCAATTAACGAAGATTATCGGTTTAAGACAACTGGTGAAATTTATTCACATCATTAATCTGGTGCAGAAACATCATCCCAGTGAGGCGCATTATTATTTACAACTCATAGGTGTAAGTCCTGACCACCAAGGACAAGGCTTAGCCAGCAAAGTCTTAACACCTATTCTCACAAAGAGCGATCAACACGGTATCCCATGTTATTTAGAAACTGCAACACCAAGTAATGTTGGACTCTATCGTCATTATGGATTTGAAGTGATCTTTCACCTTCGCGATCTGCCCTACGATGCACCTGAAATTTGGGGAATGTGGCGAAAACCTACACATGAAAAATAAAAAAACCACCCGAAGGTGGTTTTTTTAAAACAGTCTATAAATTAGTGACCTGTACCATTAATGGCTTTCGTCATATCTTCAACAACTTTCTTCGCATCACCAAAGATCATCATTGTTTTGTCGTTATAGAACAAGTCATTATCAAGACCCGCATAACCTGTCGCCATAGAGCGCTTGATCACCATAATGGTACGAGCTTTATGTGCTTCAAGAATAGGCATACCATAAATTGGCGAGTTTGGATCATCTTTCGCTGCAGGGTTAACGACGTCATTCGCACCGATGACCAACACCACATCTGTTGCTGGGAAGTCTGAGTTAATCTCATCCATCTCTAAGATGTCTTCGTACGGAACATCTGCTTCAGCTAAAAGGACGTTCATGTGACCAGGCATACGACCTGCCACTGGGTGAATCGCAAAACGTACAGTTACACCTTGCTCTTTCAATAAATTTGCAAGCTCTTTCACCGCATTTTGAGCACGACCTTGCGCCATACCATAACCCGGTACAATTACAACACTGTCTGCATTTGACATTAAGAAACCAGCATCGTCAGCAGAACCAGAACGGTAGTTGCGTTGAACTGCTGCACCAGCTGCTGCTGTCGGTGCTGCAACACTACCCATTGCACCACCAAACAATACGTTGATGATTGAACGGTTCATTGCTTTACACATAATATAAGACAGAATTGCACCTGACGAACCTACAAGCGAACCTGCAACAATTAACATGTTGTTTTCAAGCGTAAAACCAATCCCTGCTGCCGCCCATCCAGAGAATGAGTTAAGCAAAGACACCACAACTGGCATATCACCACCACCAACAGGCGCAATCCATACCCAACCAAAGGCTAAAGCAAGTGCTGTCATTGCCCAGAACGAGGTCATGTTACCCATCAAGAAGAAGTGAATCCCTGCTGCTAGCATCGCAATAAAAATCAAAGCTTGTACAGGTTTAACCCATGCACCTGAAATCGTTTTTGCCCATTTCTTTGCCGCCAATTTACCATAAGCAAATACCGATGCAGTGAATGTAATGGCACCAACGAAACATCCTACGAATAATTCGAATAAATGTACGCGACTCATTTCATGGAAGTTCACACCATTTGCAGCCAGTAAGTCTGGCCCAAGCTCGACGAGCTTGTTGTTGTGAATAATTGCAGCGATCGCAATCAACACTGCAGCAAGACCCACGAGTGAGTGCATGAGAGCAACTGTTTCTGGCATTTGTGTCATAGGCACTGTACGAGCTCGAGCAATACCAACAATCGCACCCAATACCATTGCACCGACAATCATCCATACCACAGGATTATCAGCAACAAAGAAAGTTGTTAACACGGCGATTGCCATTGCAATCATACCGTAACGGTTACCTGCAATTGCTGTCTTAGGACCAGACAAGCCACGCAAAGTTAAGATAAAAAGAACGGCACCGATTAGGTAAAACCAATCCGCATACTCACGAATAAATTCCATGTATTAACCCTCTTTTTTCTTTTGCTTTGGCTTAAACATTTCAAGCATACGAGCGGTTACAGCGAAGCCACCGAAAATATTAATGCTTGCTAAGAAAACAGCGATCGCACCTAATACACTCACCACATTGATGGTTTGAAAATCAACAGCCCCCTCAACACCCATAACAGGTAGACCAACAGTTTGGATCATCGCGCCGACAATAATAATTGAAGACAATGCATTCGTTACGGCCATCAGCGGCGTGTGAAGCGCAGGTGTCACTCCCCAAACAACGTAATAACCTACGAAGATTGCGAGGACAAAAATTGTAATAGTTTCAACCATGATCAGTCTCCTTAACCACGCTTCAACAGCACTTGACCACCATGAGTGACAAGCAATGCTTTTTGGATTTCGTCTTCTTGATTGATACTGTAGTTTTTATCTTGATCAAAAAGCGTTTCAACAAAGTTATAAACGTTACGTGCATATAGCGCTGAAGCTTCTGTAGAAACGGTCGCTGGAATATTTGGGACACCCAAAATTTTCACGCCATTATCAGTCACAACAGTTTCGCCGCATTTTGAACCTTCAACGTTACCACCAGTTTCAACTGCCATATCGAGGATGACTGAACCTGGTTTCATTTTGGCAACTGTTTCAGCTTTAATTAAGCGCGGTGCATCACGACCTGGTAAAAGCGCCGTCGTGATCACGATGTCAGCATTCGATACCGCTTTGTCTACAATTGCAGCTTGGTCTTTAATATATTGTTCACCAGGCATCCAACCATAACCATTTTTTGCAGCTTCATCGGCACGCGCTTGCTCTTCTGCTGACATTGGTACGTCTAACCATTTACCGCCTAAAGATTCAACTTGATCTTTGGCTGTTGGACGTAAGTCTGTCGCTTCAACAATAGCACCTAAACGTTTGGCTGTTGCAATCGCTTGTAAGCCTGCTACACCAACACCCATGATGACTACACGAGCTGGTTTAACCGTACCCGCCGCTGTCATTAACATTGGGAACATACGTTGGTACTCTGCCGCCGCAAGCAGCACAGATTTATAACCTGCCAAGTTTGCTTGTGATGACAACACGTCCATATTTTGGGCACGAGATAACGTACGTGGTAATAACTCAAGTGCAAATGCAGACACTTGCTGAGCAGCGAATTGATCAAGTTCCGTATTACGGTACGGATCAAACATCGCAACCACTGTGGTGTTTGGGGCTAATTTTTGTATTTCTTCGCCTTTAGGTGCGCGAACTTTTAAAACCAATTGACTGCCGGTATAAGCATCATCAACAATTTTTGCACCAACCTGTTCATAGGCACTATCAATATAAGCAGCTTTAACACCTGCATTACGTTGGATAACGACACTGTGACCAGCACCAATTAACTTCTTTACTGTTTCTGGTGTCGCAGCTACACGACTTTCACCAACTACAGTTTCGGTAGGGATTCCGATCTGCATGAGCATTCCTCAAGCTAATTTTTCTTAAAGTAGATATCGCATTCCTGCGATATACCCCTGGATGTATTCATGTGAATTTTTTGGATTCTAATTGAACTTTTTTAAATTACCACCCAATATTTATTTAATAAATACCCTCATTTTGAACTCATGATTCACAATCATCACAAAATTTCATGGTATTTGATCTATCATTTTCATAAAAAATAGTTCCAGATTCGTTCAATTTTCGATCCATTTTTTAACAAAAAAGAAACTTTTTTCTAATTTATCGTCAGTATAGGGAGCTTGACTTTATTAAGCTTTGATCATTCTGACATTTTTTAGCTTTCTTTTTATCCCTTTTGATTGTGTTAAAGCGCCGTGCATGTCACATTTTTAGTTGCTTCTTTCATTCTCATAAATCTCAATTTGCCGAATTGACAAAAAATCAGACTAATCGATTCAAATTCTCACGACATTCTTAAAAATTATAAATAAGACAAAATTTAGATAAATCTTGGTTTTAAAATTGAGCTTAAATTTTGGCTGAACATGAAATACAAGCTGACTGATTCTTGAAAAGAATGCTTACAAACCGTGCAAAAAAAATTTGAAATATTTTTTTGATGTATTTTTTGGGTTGATAGACCACTGTTTTTTTCATATTACGCACCACAATGATGCATTTAAACAAAAAATCAAAACGCCTTATATCGCTAGGTAGGTGATTTAGCGAAAATTAGAGATTGAATTTTAGAGCTTACAATAAAGATTGGCTTATACTTCCATTACTTAAAAATTGATTTTTAACATTTATGGTACTTAAGCTGACTCCCACTCAGTTAGGGAGTTTATGTGCGCTGTTGGCAGCATTCTTGTTTAGTAGTAAAGCGATCTTAATCAAACAAGCTTATGCAGTTTCTGAAGATGTTGATGCAACATTGCTTGTTGCCTTAAGGATGCTCAGTGCCTTACCCGTTTTTCTTTTTATTTGTTGGTTGAACCGACACCGTAATCGCGGATTTTCAGCGCAGGATTGGGCCCTACTCCTCGTTGCTGGTTTGATTGGATATTATTTTTCAAGTTGGCTCGATTTTATGAGTCTGATGTACATCAGTGCCTCTTTGGAGCGTATTATCCTATTTCTATATCCCACCATGACAGTAATTGCATCAAGTGTAATTTTCAAACATCCTCTTTCAATGAAGACTATTTTTGCGATTGGACTAAGTTATGGCGGCACGCTTATAGTGATGCTCCAAGAACAAAGCAATGTGCCTCATGAAAGTAATTTTTGGCTAGGTGTGAGTTTAGTTTTCGCAAGTGCGATTTGCTTTGCGAGTTATCTATTGATGACTCCAAAATTAATCCAAAAATTTGGATCGTGGAATTTTACGGGCTTAGCAATGTCTATCGCCTGCTTAGGGACGATTCTTCACTACTTTATTGCTCAGCCAAGCCCTGTATCCAATATCCTTGAACAACCCATGGAAGTAATCGGATATGGTGTTGCATTAGGCATTGGGGTAACGGTGATTCCAACTATTCTCATTGCGCAAAGTATTGCTCGTTTAGGTGCTTCTCAAACAGCCATGATTGGTTCACTTGGTCCAATTCTGACCATTATATTGGCAACTATCTTTTTAGGGGAATCAATGAATATGATTCAATGGTTTGGTTGTGCGCTGAATATATTGGGTGTGATGATGATTACGCTTTCCAAAACTAAACTGAAATAAAGACAACATTAACCTCACAGTTCAAATTTCAAAATAATACTTCACGATGAAACTTAGTCTTCATAGTGAATTTCTATTTTCCCTTGATCATCGTCAAATTTAATGTCGAGTGGAACAAAGTGGGAACCCGACGATGTAGACCCCATTTGATCATTTTCATTTCTTAGTGGGCATTCAGTTAAAGATAAGCACCCACAACCAATGCACCAATCCAGTTGTTGACGAAGTTGAAGCATATTTAAGATTTTTTGATCTAAAATTTTTTGCCATGCACTCGATAATGCGGTCCAATCTGATTTAGTCGCGGTTTTATTCTTAGGGAGTATGTTAAATGCTTGCTTCACTTCAGAGAGTGAAATCCCAACCTGCTGTGCCACTTTGATGATGGCAATCCTTCTCAGCATATATCGTGGATATCGCCGTTGATTTCCTTCCGTCCGCACACTCCAAATAAGAGCTTTGTCTTCATAAAATCTGAGTGCTGCGACCGATACACCACTTCGAGCAGCTAACGCGCCTATACTGAGCCACTGTTGTAATTTTTGTTCTTCCATGCTCTTGACCTCAAGTTAAGTTGAGCTTTCATAATTCTTTTCTAAGCTTAATCCAGAGAAGATAGAATGACAAAACCAAATAAGCCACCATTTAGTTTAACAACTAAAAATCCACCTCAGCTTTATTCCCCAAGGCAATTTGGATATAGCCACATCTGTGAGGTCAAACACTTCAACACAATCGTTCATATATCAGGTCAAGGTGGTGAAAATGCCGAAGGACATTATTCCACTGATTATTCAGAACAACTCAACCAAGTCTTCGAAAATCTCAAAATCGCTCTCAGCTATGCACATATCGACTTTTATAACATTGCTGTTCTAAGCGTTTTGATTGTCAATTTTGACCAACAAAAACATCACCTGTTAAATCTGAAAATGAATACAATATGGAAAGATCAAAATTTCCCAGCATGCACACTAATCCCTGTGTCTCGCTTGGCATTAGACGCCATGCAAATTGAAATCGAAGCCACAGCTTACTGCTCCTCATCCACTGAGCCATTTATTCATGTATAACGATCTTGACGATTTAAATAAAAAAGACATCACGAATGACACTGCTTTACTTTGGTTGATGGCCATTGCTTGTGGTATTTGTGCAGGCGCTAATTATTATTCGCAGCCCTTAATTCACTCTGTTCAACTTTACTTTAATGCCCCTGCAACAGATGTGGCATTAACTGTCACTTTGGCTCAAGTCTCTTATGCTGTCGGACTGCTTTTTATCGTACCACTTGGTGATATTCTCAATAAAACGAAATTAATCCCATTTTTAATGTTCTTTGCAGCAGTGGGATTATTTATTTGTGCTTTTTCGCTCAACCTTTATATGTTATGGGCTGGCACAATTATCACTGGGCTTTTCTCGGTTGCAGCACAAATTTTGATTCCGTTTGCCACGATGGCGGTTCGACCAGAACGAACAGGCGAAGTGGTCGGGTTACTGATGAGCGGATTATTGGTTGGTATTTTGATTTCGACCAGTTTAGCTGGTTTGTTATCCAACTTATTTAATTGGCAGCTCATTTATATCGTCAGTGGAATTTTGATGTTAATGGTCGCTGTGGTACTTAATATTCGTCTGCCTTATATTCCTAGCTCTAAAATTAGTTATTATGCTGTGTTTAAATCCATGGGGTTGCTACTTAAAGAAGAGCCTCGTTTAATCTATCGCTCTATCATTGGTGCCTTTGCATTTGCAACGATGAGCATCCTCTTCTCCACCATTTCTATTTTACTTAAATCTTCTTTTTCTCTTGAAGATGTCATGGTGGGTTTAGTCACTCTGGTTGGCGTATTTGGCGCCTTGTCCACCAAGAAAATTGGTAAGATCGCCGATCGTGGTTACGTCAAACAAATCACTTGGTTTGGCATTTTAATCCTAGGTAGCGCATGGATATTCCTTTATTTAGGTGCATTCTATTTAAGTTGCTATATCATCGGTTTTGGACTGATGAATCTCGGTCTAGCATTGGTGCATAGTAGCAACCAGAATGTGATTTTTAATTTAAGACCGGATGCTAAATCTCGTGTAAATTCACTTTATATGACCAGCTATTTTATTGGTGGCGCAAGTGGTTCCGCGCTAGGAATTTATGCTTGGGATCATGGTGGATGGGCAATGGCGTGTATCGTAGGATTAATTCTGGTCAGTTGTACGGCACTATTCACACTAGTGGATCAACGTTATCATCGAGCCCAACTCAGCTAGCTCATAAAATATGCATGTTAAGCCTCTATAAATGGAGGCTTTTTCAATAGTTTAGCCTCTGCAGTCATCATTCAGTCCTCTAAAGCTGTGTATCTCTTGTGCGTAATCACACACACTGTTCACTATCATTATAAAAAATATTCGTGGACAAGAATGAAAGCTGTTGTATGTCATCAAAATGAATTAACACTTGAAGATGTCAGCCATCTAACACCATCACAAGGACAAACTTTATTAGAAGTTGTGCGATGTGGTATTTGTGGCAGTGATTTACATATGCAACATAGTTGTGACCACATGCATGAACTTACGGCTAAAGTGGGTCTAAAAGGTGTTGCAAAGTCAACAGACCGTTTTGTCATGGGGCATGAATTTTGCGGTCGTGTTCTAGATTATGGTCCTAAAACTAGAAAAAAATTTAAAATAGATACCTTAGTTTGTGCGATGCCACTATTGAAAGTTGATCAGTGGTGTTATCAAGCGACTGGTCTTTCCCCTCAAGCTTCTGGTGGTTATGCCGAACAAATCTTGGTGCAATCTCAACTCATGTTTGCGGTGCCAAATGGATTACATCCCGATCTTGCGGCAATGACCGAGCCAATGGCGGTTGCTTTACATGCAGTACGTCGGAGCAGAATAAAGAAATCAGAACCTGCAATTGTTATTGGTTGTGGTCCAGTAGGCTTAGGTGTCATTTTAATGCTCAAAGCGATTGGTGTTAAAAAAATTATTGCCAGTGACTTTTCACCAAATCGCCGCCGGCTGGCTCAACTTTGTGGCGCAGATGTCGTCATTGATCCTAAACAATCATCGCCTTTTGAGAGTTGGAAAGAATACGGTTTATTGGGTGATGCTTCTGAAGCGATTAACTATGGGATCGGTATTTTTGAAAAGATTCAGTCTATGCATATTCCATGGTGGCATGCGTGGCGTGTGGCTGACAAATTAGGTGCTTTACCCAAACGTCCTGTGATTTTTGAATGTGTCGGGATGCCAGGCATCCTTCAACAGATTATTAACGGTGCGCCATTATTTTCTAAAATTATCGGTGTGGGTGTATGTATGCAATCCGACAGCATCGAACCCGCTTTGGCTTTAAACAAAGAAATCGAAATCCAGTTTGTGATTGGTTATACGCCACTGGAGTTCAGAGACGCGCTCCATATGATCGCTGAAGGTCAAATTGATTGTTCTCCTCTGATAACGGGCGTTGTAGGTCTTGCAGGAGTTAAAGATGCTTTTCAGGCCTTAGGTGATCCTGAACAACACGCTAAAATTTTGGTCGACCCCAAAAAGATCGGATCTGATATCAGTGCACTTTAGATATTCTTTAGGTTCTATACGATATCAGTGCTCATGGAATTTTAACTAGAAGATTCAGACTTCATCAGATTCCCTCATTCATCCTGCATGATACTCAATCGAACTTTAAATTTTTAATTTCATCTATGAATAGATCTTAAATAAGGAAGTTTTATGTCAAATTTAAATCACATGCCTTTCAATGTTGAAGCAAGTTGTTCTTGTGGCGCAAATACTTTTCGCTTTTCTCATGCACCCATCGCACATTTTATTTGTCACTGCCAAGTTTGCCAAGAATATACAGGTAAGGCTTTTTCAGATGTTTTGGTATTTCTAAAACAAGATGTTTGTGATTTGAATATTGAACAGACTATTTTTAAACGTTTGAAGTCACCACCCAATATCCGTCGTGGGATATGCAAACAATGTCATTCCCCTTCTATTGAATTTGGAATATTAGATCAGTTGGTATTTATTCCTAAATGGAACTTAAAAGACTTCTCGCAAGTTCCCCCTGAAAATATGCATATTTTTTACCATCGTCGTGTGCAAGATGTAGCTGATGATTTGCCAAAATATAATGGTTTTATCCAGAGTCAAACTCAAGCAGCTAAGTTTATTTTAACAGGGCTTAAAGAGAGAATATTGTCTTAAAATGAACATTGAAGCCTAGATTATTAAGGTAAAACTAATCAAAGCTTTTCAATTAGGGTTTTAGAGGGTATTGAATTCCTTGAATGTTCAACCTATTTAAATCTCAATTGTGCTTCAATGACCCTTTTTCCAAATTATGGTAAGATGCCGAGCTTTTCACGATTTATTCAATCTAGGTTTCACCATGTCTGATATCCAATCCTTACAGCCTCGAATTTCCGTCGCCCCAATGATGGATTGGACGACTCGTGATTACCGTTTTTTTGCACGCCTATTCAATCCAAATATCATCATGTACACCGAGATGGTAACCACAGGCGCAATTTTATTTGGCGATGCAGCCCGTCATTTAGATTACAGCAAAGAAGAACACCCTATTGTGTTACAGCTTGGTGGATCAAATCCTAAAGACCTCGCAACCTGCTCTAAAATGGCTCAAGATTGGGGCTATGATGAAATCAATTTGAATGTTGGTTGTCCTAGTGATCGCGTTCAAAACAATAAAATTGGTGCTTGCCTCATGGCTGAGCCTGAGCTGGTTGCTGAATGTATTGCTGAAATGCAAAATGCAGTTGATATTCCCGTCACGGTAAAACACCGAATCGGCATCGATGATATGCAATCTTATGAGGAGATGCTGCATTTTGTCGATACCGTTGCAAAAACGGGATGTCAAAATTTTATCGTGCATGCACGCATTGCTTTACTACAAGGTTTGTCACCGAAAGAAAATCGGGACATTCCGCCTTTACGTTATGAAGATGTTTATCGCTTAAAGCAAGATCGCCCAGAACTATTGATCGAAATCAACGGTGGGATCAAAACATTTGCTGAAACTCAACAACACTTACAACATGTGGATGGTGTCATGATTGGTCGCGAGGCTTATCACAATCCTTATCTACTGGCTGAACTAGGACAATTATGGAGTTTGTCAGCACCTGATCGTTTTGAGATCATGCAGGAGATGATGCCATATATTGCAAAACGTTTAGCTGATGGTGCGCCACTTTCAGTGATTACACGTCATATTTTAGGCTTATTTCAAAACCTTCCTGGTGCACGAAAATGGCGACAAGCCCTGAGTGGGGGTAACGCGAAAACATTAAAAGATATTGAAAATGCCTTAATCGGTATGCAACAAGCCATTCAAAGACATGCTGAACAAGAAAGCTTAAAAATCAATGCTGAATAAACCAATTTCATCATTAAAAAGGTCTCTTGATAGAGACCTTTTTTGATAATCACTTTTAGGCTTGTTTTGCTTGAATCGAATCTAATCGTTTTAACACTTCAGCCACTGCTACCATTGCAAAACTTGATGTCACCACCACGGCTGAACCATAACCACCACATCTTAACCCAGCACTCGCACAAATATCAGCATTCGAAAAAGGATTATCCACCGAATAAATACAGGTGATACCGAACTTCTCTTTCGGCTTTTTACAGATACCTTTTGAGCGTAACTGACTTCTTAATTTTGCCAGCATCGGGTCGTATTCTGTTTTTGACAAATCTGCGACCCGAATTTTGAGTGGATCTAATTTACCACCAGCACCACCAGATACAATCAAAGGGACTTTATTGAAACGACAATGTAGCATCAATGCGAGTTTTGCTTTGACATCATCAATGCAATCCAACACAACATCTGGATTTGAACTCAAAATCTCCGTTACATTTTCAGGCGTTAGATAATCATCAATTAAATTGATTTTTATACGTGGATTAATTTGGCGACAACGCTCTGCCATCACTTCAATTTTTTCATGACCTAATGTTGATGTCATCGCAGGTAACTGACGATTAATATTTGACGCTGCAACAGAATCCATATCAACTAGTGTTAACTCGCCCAAACCTGTTCTAGCCAAAGCTTCGACAGCCCAAGAGCCAACACCGCCAATACCAATCACCATGACATGACTGTTTTCATAATGCTGAAAATTTTCTTCACCATAAATTTTGGCTACACCCGTAAAACGGCGTTCATATTCATCATCATGAACTAAGTCAGTCATATTGCTCTAACACTATTTGGAAAAGGCGTATTTTAGCAAAACTTCGGAGGAATAGAGAGTTTTGAACTCACGACAATTTCAGTTCATTTTTTAGGTTGAGTGCAGACACACTATTCTCCCAAACACGTTGCGCAATGTCTTCGACTTTTGTATTTAAACTATGTGCCAAACCTTCTAAAACATAAATTAAATTCTGTGGGGTATTACGGGTACGGTGTTCAGTTGAAGCTTGACAACATAATGGCGTCATATCAGGACAGTCTGTTTCAATGACCAGATGTTCAATACCAACATACTGAACTGTTTGGTGTAATTTTTTAGCATTGGGATTGGTAATCTGTCCCGTGACCCCTAACTTAAATCCAAGTTGAATAAATGCCTTCGCTTCTTCTATCCCTCCACTGAATGCGTGGGCGATACCACCGTGAACAAATTGCTTTGCTTTTAACAGCCTTAATGCTTCAGCATGAGATTTACGAATATGTAACAGCACAGGAAGCTTAAATTGTTGAGCCAAATCGACTTGTTGCGCAAAAAAATCCTGTTGCTTAGCGAAAACTTCCGACTGCTTATGTTGCTTGAGAAAAGTATCTAAACCAATTTCTCCAACGGCGATGCATTGTTGTACTTCAAGAATTTTTTTTAGATCGTCTAGATGATGAGGCTGATGTTGTTCGATATAAAAAGGATGTAGACCAGGAGCGAGATAACTCCTCGGTGCCTGATCTAAACCATTTAACCAATGGTGTGTTTCAATCAATGTATGAAAGCGTTGGTGTTGAAACCCAATCAGTACAAGGGCATCCACTCCCTTCTGTTTAGCCTGATACGCAAGTTGCTCACGATCGAAGTCAAAATCTTCTACATCAAAGTGCGTATGCGTATCAAACAAACGTGGCATGGACATGTTATTTTGCTTCACCTGCAGCTTGAGGTACAGCAACTTGAACCGAAGGATGAACAGCCTCCAGCATTTCAGGTTTAATCACACCCTGTAGCTTTTCATAAGGAATCGTAAGTCTTGGCAAACCCACCACATAAGGACCAATTTCATATTCACCGTATTGAAGAATTAAACCCTTCTTACCCAAATAATAATTATCAGTGAGTTTAAATTTCCAAGCCTCTTCATACTCTTCAACGTTATCTGCTAACTGCGAATCTATGACCCATTTTTTAAATTCCTCATGGGCCAATTGATTTAATTTATTCTTTTGGTCTTTCACTAAAATTTGATCTAGTGACACTTGTTTCTGCTGTTTCAAATCAAAATTAAAGTAAGTTTGTGAAGAAGAACCATGTGCACCTCCTAAATAGTTACTCGTATTCAATACGACGGTTGCAAGTGGTCCTTGTGAATTTAAAATTTTAGGACTAATACTCAAACTAATTTGATGTCCAACCCCCAAGTGCTTTAACTCTTTATCTAAACCCACAAAGTTATCAATATAGGGCTGAATCTGCTCTGCAAGTAACTGCGCTGCAGTTTTATATTCAACAACTTCACTTGCGGCTTGAGTATCTTTGTCTTTAGGCAGCGTCTGCTCAGGTTCGAACAACTCTAGCGTTTCTTGTAAATTTTTGATAATCGCTTGATCAATTAAGCCATCTAACACAAATTGATTCGTTCTCAATCGATCAATTGAAATTTCTGGACAATTGTTACCATCACATTCTACCAACCGAACAGGCACTTTTTCAGTTTCACCCTGAAGCACGAGTATCTGAACTTCCGATGCTGCTTGAGTTTGAGTGTCAGGTGACTCTTTAGGCCCGTCCCCTTTTGGCTGACATGCGCTCAGCGTAATTGCGGCAGTAAGTACAGATACAGTCCAAACTATTTTATTTTTTAACATCTCACAACCTTGAGGAGAAACGGTCATTTATCATTGATTTAAGCCTAACCCGATGAAATTGATAGCTCAAGCTTCGTTTGTATGGGTTTAACTGCAATTGTATATGCTACATTACAATATTTGTAATATTTCAAAACATCTTTTGAAAGATCTGCGGTACAACCACCTGCTTGGTTTGAGCATGATTCAAATAGATATCCAATTGCTCACCACCTTTGACAATTTCGTTCGCACGAATATGAACACCAATCCCTTCACCATCAAAGAACCATTCCTGATTTTGCCAGCTGAGATTCACTGGAGCGATACTTCTCACTTCACCACTCTGGGCCTTTAACCATTTTTGATAGGACACTTGAAGTATTCTTTCAAAATCATTTATTTGGTTCTTTTGAATCACATCCTGCAACTGTAAAACTTTTTTCTGCTTTCGATCCAATACCATAAAGTAACCACGATCTTTAACGATCACTTCAGCTTGTTTTGTGTTAACAATGAATTGGATCAACACATATTGATTTCGTTGGGTGGCGACTTGCGTCAGTATATCCAACTCATAAGGCTGATTCAGTGAAAACTCCTTCATCCATGATTCAGAGCGACTTATATAGGTTTCGATGGATTGATCCAAACTCAATTGTTCTTTTTCATTAATTTGATCTTGAATCACAAAAGCCAAATGGTTGTTAAGTTGTTGATTGACCCACTGATCTGCGGTTTTTAAACTTAAAATTTCAATTTTTTCACAGACCGATTTTGTGCAATTTTCGCTCTTTATTTCAACTTGAAACGCGTCATCATTTAAGTCTGGTAACACATCAGCGTTTTTAACTTGGGCAGACTGCCCTGACTTTTGTGTCTTAGACTCTGGTTGTTTTTCACAAGATGCCATCCCAATGACTAAGGTAGCAAGAAGAATACGCAATCGTTTTTTTTGTAAGTTTAGAGTAATCACAAAAATCAACCAAAATTAAATCATTGGTTATTCTGATACAAAAACAGCTTCACGAGGAAGCTGTTTTACATTTTCAAGCAAAATTAATGTTCACGTGTATTACGGAAAACAATATCAGGATAACGCTCTTGCATTAATTGTAAATTGACACGGCTAGGTGCTAAGTACGTTAAATGCCCACCACCATCAACTGAAAGTTGGTCATGTGCTTTTTTCTTAAATTCGTTAAATTTTTTCTCATCTGGACATGAAACCCAACGAACAGTGTTAATGCTCACAGGCTCGTAAATACAATCTACTTTGTATTCTTCTTTTAAACGATAAGCTACAACTTCGAATTGAAGAACACCCACAGCACCCACAATAAGATCATTACTGTTTTGTGGCATAAATACCTGAGTTGCACCTTCCTCTGAAAGCTCTTTTAAACCTTTTTGGAGTTGCTTCGATTTCAAAGGATCTTTTAAACGAACACGGCGGAACATTTCAGGAGCGAAGTGAGGAATACCTGTGAATTGCAAGTTTTCACCCGAAGTGAAAGTATCGCCAATTTGAATCGTACCATGGTTATGTAAACCAATAATGTCACCTGGCCATGCCTCTTCTAAATGCTGACGATCACCCGCCAAGAAAGTTAATGCATCTGAAATACGCACATCTTTCCCAATACGTACATGCTTCATTTTCAAGCCTTTTTCATATTTGCCTGAGCAGATACGCATGAAAGCAATACGATCGCGGTGTTTAGGGTCCATATTGGCTTGAATTTTAAAGACAAAACCAGAGAAACCCTCTTCAGTCGCTTCAACTTTACGATCTTGGGTAGGATGTGCTTTTGGTGGTGGTGCATATTCACTAAATGCATTTAAGACATGGTCTACACCAAAGTTACCCAACGCTGTACCAAACAATACTGGAGTTTGACGCCCTGCTAAGAATTCTTCACGATCAAGCGGTTCATTTGCCATTTGAACTAATTCTAGTGACTCTTCAAATGCAGCCCAAGCTAATTCACCGACTTTTTCACGAAGGTCAGCATGGTCATAACCGTCACGAATTTCGATATCTGTAATGGTTGAACCAAAACCTGCTTTATAGACATAGAATTTTTCTTCGATCAGATTAAAAACACCCGCGAAGTCACGGCCTGTACCTAAAGGCCAAGTTAAAGGTACGCATTTAATCTTAAGTACGTTTTCAATTTCGTCGAGTAGTTCAAGTGGCTCGCGAATTTCACGGTCCATTTTGTTAACGAAAGAAATAATCGGTGTGTCACGCATACGACACACATCCATCAATTTAATCGTACGATCTTCGACACCTTTCGCACCATCAATCACCATCAACGCTGAGTCTACGGCTGTAAGGGTACGATATGTATCTTCAGAGAAATCTTCATGCCCCGGTGTATCGAGCAGGTTGATCATTTTGTCTTTATAAGGGAACTGCATCACAGAGGTCGTGATCGAGATACCACGCTCTTTTTCCATTTCCATCCAATCTGATGTCGCAGCACGGTCAGATTTACGGCTTTTTACCATACCTGCAACTTGGATCGCTTGCCCCCACAACAATAACTTTTCCGTCATTGTGGTTTTACCCGCATCGGGGTGGGAAATAATGGCAAATGTACGTCGCTGAGCAACTTGCTCCGCTAACTCTTGCTTAAAGCTCATGAATAACACCTACTGCAGACATGCAGTTTAGAAGATCAAAAAAGATCAAAATAAAAATTGGCGATATTGTAGCAGATCAATACCGAATGTGAATGTGATGAATCAGAAACTGACCAGAAGTTAATAGTTCTTAAATGTGCTTTCTAAACGATCCACAGGTAATGGCATACCCAATAAATAGCCTTGTAATTGCTGACAACCTAAACGTTTTAAGATATCGGCTTGTTTTTGAGTTTCGACGCCTTCAGCTGTCACCACCAAACCTAAACGTTTAGCCAAGACAATAATACTTTCTAAGATAATTTCATCTTTTGTATTGGGTGAAAGATTTCGAATAAATTCACGGTCAATTTTAAGTTCATCTACCGGGAGATTCTTTAAATATAAGAAGCTTGAATGACCTGTTCCAAAATCATCAATCGCAAGCCCAATCCCCAGGTTTCGCAGGCTCTCAAAAGTACGAATACTGACATCGATATGATGCATTGCTGTCGATTCAGTAATCTCAATAATTAAATGGGCTGGATCGATCTGGTATTGTGTGATTAAACATCTTAATGTATCTACCAGCGCTTTATGTTCAAATTGTACAGCTGATAAATTTACAGCGATCGGACAGAAAGGCAATTTCTTTTTTTGCCAAGCTTGAATCTGTATACACGCTTGTTCAAGGGCCCAGTAGCCCATTTTAATAATAAGACCTGTTTGCTCCGCACCCTCAATAAACATATTCGGTGCTAGAAGTCCTAGACTTGGATGCTTCCAACGAATTAAAGCTTCAACGCCACAAATTTTAAAATCTGCTGTGAATTTCGGCTGATAAAATAAAATGAATTGTTGTTCTTCAACAGCACGATACAAATCATTGATAAGTTTTGATTGGCTACGTGCGACTTCTTGTTGATCTAATGAATAGTTAAACACACTATAAGTATTGCGACCTTGCTCTTTGGACATCAGCATTGCAGCATCAGCATTCACCAACAAATCATGTAAATCAGCACCATGATCTGGATAATAGACCACACCTAAACTTGCTGAGATATTGATTTCCTTCCCCGAAATCACAAAGCCTTCTTGGATTTTACTCAATACTAGATTGGCAACTTGATCAATTTGGTCTGTAGAAAAATCTTCAACAACCAATAAAAACTCATCACCACCAATACGAATTAATTTTTGGTTTTTTTCGAGTAATGCATGGAGTCGATGCGCTAAATTCACTAAAAGCTGATCACCAATATGATGTCCAAAAGCATCATTCACTGCCTTGAAACGATCCAAATCAATATAAATGAATGCAACTTTATGATCTTTAGATTGGTGAAGTGAAAATAATGAAGTGGTGTAATCAAGCAAAAAAAGTCGATTTGGAAGTTTGGTCAAATTATCTTGAAGAGCAAGACTTTCCAATTCCTTATTCATTTTGATTAGTTGTTGATTTCGTTCTTCAAGTCGTAATTCTAAAATAGCGACAAAAAAACTGACCACTAAAACCAAGCAGGTGACAAATATAATGACAAAAAGTAATAAACCTTGACCTTCATGGAGTTGATTCAATGCTGCATATTTGGCATCCACGGGTTGGAAAGTCGCAGCCGCCATACCAATATAATGCATTCCTACAATACTAAAAGCGATCATGAATGCCACGGCAAGCTTGAAAGCCAATTTATTGTGATAGGTACGCTTATATTTAAACATCAGCCAGAATGACAATCCTGAACCACATACAGCAATCAGCACAGAAAAAATCACCAAAATGGTGTCATAACGAATAATGTAGTTGGGAACGATCAATCCCGCCATTCCAGTATAGTGCATACCTGAAATACCGAAACCCATCAGAAGTGCACCCAAAACCAATCTAGCTAAAGGAAGTGTAGATCTAGTCGTGAGCCATATGGCAAAGATTGAAGCGAGAGCTGCGATCACATAAGAGAATAGCGTTAAACCTATATCGAAACTATGATCTTCGGGTAAATGACAAGCCAGCATTCCAACAAAATGCATGACCCAAATCGCAAGACCAAATATCATGCCACTTACACCGAGCAGCACTTTTTGACCAACTGGGTTTTTGTGGGTACTAATGAGTTGTTCAAATGAAATAGCAATAAAGCAGACGATCACTGCCGCCACAGCAGAACCCGCCACCATTGCATAATCGTAACTCATATGAATCATATAGAGACTTATCCGTACCTGAACCTGTTTTTATTTTATTTAAACCCCAAAAGTACAGCAAATAAATGTAAGAAGGTTCAACTTTTTAATGAGCATTTGTCGCCTACAACAATATCACCATCTCATTGAACGTCAAGTTGTTTTTCGGCGAGATCCATAAAAAATGGCGTATCGAAATACACCATTTTTAAGTATAACTTAATAATAAATATTTTTATTTTTGCAAGGCAATATAATCGAGCAAGATATGAGCTGATTCAGTGACAAATGCCTCTTCTTCAGGTAAAGGTGGGCGTTGATTGGTTTTCATCTTAGCACGCGATTCAGCCAAAGCCTCCATCGACGCCTGATAACTTTCCCAATTTGGATAAGCCGTTTTACCCATTGCTATACGGCGTTTGTTTTCTTCTGCCAACGTTTCTTTTTCCAAAGCGATGAGTTCAGCTTTACGTTGATCGATATCCAACACGATTTGTTTTTTCTCTTTAGCTTTCTGCGAAATCGCTTTACGCGCTTCTAGATACTTAAATTGAATATCATTCGCAACACGCTGTTTTGAATGAGCAGCTAATTTTGGTACAAAGGCCTGCACCTCTCCCTCACGTTTGAAAGGAGCTGTAGGGATGGTATCCCACTCTAAAGCATTCTTAGCTTTACGCTCCCCAAACTCTTCATCGTAGATATCAACCAATTGAATATCAGGCACAACCCCTTTATTTTGTGTGCTTCCACCAGTAACACGGTAAAACTTTCGTTGCGTCAATGTCGCTTGACCATACGCTAAGCTGTCCAATTGAACTTGAGCTGTACCCTTACCTGTCGTAGTACTTCCAATCACAATCCCACGACCATAATCCTGCACAGCAGCTGAATAGATTTCACTTGCTGATGCAGAAGCCAGATTCACCATGACAGCCAATGGACCTGCGTAGGTTTGAGCGCCTCCATCACGATCTTCGAAGACACTGACGTTACCATTCCCATCCCGAATTTGAACCACTGGACCAGATTTAATCACTTGCCCAATCATTTTTGCCACTTCTTCGAGTGAACCGCCAGGGTTATTACGAAGATCAACGATAATGCCATCGACATTTTGCGCAGCTAAACTTTTCAATGCATTATTGGTATCTTCAGATACTGAACGATAGCTTTCACCAGCACGACGGGCACGGTAGTTGTAATAGAACGATGGAATTTCGACTACTCCAACTTTATGTTTCTTGCCATCACGTACAATTTCAACTGTTCTTGAACGTACACCCGCATCCTCTTCTTGAATCACATCACGTACGATAGTTACGGTACGTGCCTGACTCATAGATGCTCCAGGTCCGAGCAATTTAATGGTGACTTTAGTCCCACGCTTACCTCGGATCAATCCAACGATTTCAGAACTGGTCCATCCAATGACGTCGACCATTTTGTCACCGTCTTGCGCGACACCAATAATACGATCACCAGACTTGACCTGTCCCGTCTTAAACGCAGGACCACCATCTACGATCGTCTCGATACGCGTATAGTCTTCATTCCCGCGTTCTGGACGGATCGACACACCAATCCCCTCAAGCTGCAATGTGGTCTGACGATTTAACTCAATCGCATCGATTGGTGGGAAATAATTACTGTGCGGGTCATAAGTCGCTAACATAGCATTGAGCGTTTTTTCTAAAACGTCATCGCTTTTTGTACGCTTCATACGTTCTAATTGACGCATATAGCGCTTGGTCAAAGTCTGAACTGGCGTTAAATCTTCAGCTGAAGTGAGATCTTGCCCTGCTGCTAAAGAAGGATCATCTTTCAGCGCTTTTTGCTTAGCCAAATCTTCTTCTTTAGCAATCGTTAAATTGATTAACTGAGACACCAGCATTTTGCGCCATTGATTTTCTTGCTCAGCTTTATTTTTGAAAAATGGAGCCTTTTCACGATCAGACTCGATAAACACATTAGGTTGATTTAGGTTTTGCGGTTTTTTTAACTCCGCCAACATAAACTCATAGAATGACTTTAAACGATCACGATATTGAGCGTGAATGGCATAAGGTCCTTCAAGGTTACCCGCTTTGAGCGCGGCTCCAAAAGTTGGTCCGTATTTTTTCTTATAGTTTGCCACTTCATCTGCCAAGAAAAGGCTATGGTCAGGATCAAGACTATCAATATACATATCAAAAATACGTTGTGAGGTCGTAGCATCTAAACGCATATTTAAATAGTGCTGACGATCCACCAAAGTTGCTAATTGTCTTGAAACTAAAGCTTGTTCTTGTGTGGGCTTTATATTCTGAACCTGTTGAACCGCTGGTTCATTCGCTGCGATCGCAACATTAATTGTATGACCAAAAAATAAACCACCAGTGGCAATGGCTACCGCGCAAGCGATTGTTTGAAGTTTCATAACGAATTTGTCTTTCCTTGGATAAACCAAATTTACACTATTGTTTTCAGATAGAAATATTAATATTCAAAACCTTAAACAACTTTTTTATTTCTGCCGTATAGTTTTATCATAATCTGTACGGAGAAAATGTAGCAAATCATTGCAAAATTCGGGTATTGTTTTCTCTTTTAAAATTAGAATCACGGATTCCACTATGATTGGCGCATTGATGCTTGATATTGAGGGCACAACACTTAATCAAGAAGATATTCAACTCCTTCAATCTCCACAAGTTGGTGGAGTCATTTTGTTTGGAAGAAATATTGAATCACCTCAACAAGTTCGCGCCTTAACGGATCATATGCGCCAAGTTCGTCCCGATATTTTAATTGCAGTCGATCAAGAAGGCGGACGCGTACAACGTTTAAAACAAGGCTTCACTCTCCTTCCTGCCATGGGACGTTTCGGTGAGCTCTATTTAAGTCAGCCAGAACGATCAATTGAATTGGCTGAACAATGCGGTTGGCTCATGGCTACCGAAGTTCTTGCAGTCGGGATCGATTTCAGCTTTGCACCTGTATTAGACCTTAACGACATCAGCGATGTTATTGGTGACCGTGCTTTTGCTAAAAATATCTCAGATATCATCCCTTTAGCCCAAGCCTTTATGCAAGGTATGAAACGCGCTGGTATGGCAACCACGGGGAAACACTTCCCTGGCCATGGCTCGGTTAAAGCAGATTCACATATTGCGGCAGCTGTGGATACACGAAGTTATGCTGAAATTGAAGCTCAAGATATGCAAAGCTTTATTCAACTCCAACCTCAACTTGACGCACTCATGCCAGCACATGTGATTTATGAAAAAGTAGATCCAAATCCTGCTGGTTTTTCTCAGTATTGGGTTCAAAAAGTACTTCGTGAAACACTTCAGTTTGACGGTGTCCTGTTTTCTGATGACTTAAGTATGCAAGCAGCTTGTGTTGCAGGTGGTGCAGATGCTCGCATCAAAGCCGCGCTTGAAGCTGGCTGTGATATGGGCTTAGTCTGCAATAATCGGGAATCTGCATGTGTCGCGCTCAGTGCCATAGAGAATTATCCATTGCCGAACCAAGAACGCTTAGAGCGTATGCGCGGTAAGATTCAAGAGATTCGCATTGGTGAACAACTTGACTTAGGCAACGAATGGAAATCTGTCAAAAAGGTCATTGAAGATTTTAGACAATCATTTTAATAATACAGGGAGCATTCTAATGCTCCCTTTATCTTGACCAATCCAATAATAATCATAGCCAAGGATGTGTATGTCTCAATCAAAACAATCAAAGCACCGTCATATTTCGTTTACTGCTCACTACACTGGCTATATTTGGTACCAAATGGGTATCTCTCACGAAGCATTTGCGACTTCGAAAGGTAAAGCGTTGGTGCAATTCGCTCACCCTTTTGAAAGTATGGCTGAGAAGTTTATCGGTGGAAGTATGCGTTCAACCCTGAAGACACGACATACATTATTAGACGATCACTTAAAATTATTAATCAAACAATATCCAAACCTGCAAATTTTAGAAATTGCAGCGGGACTTTCACCTCGTGGTTGGTGGTTTAGATCCCATTATCCCGAAATAGATTATCGCGAATTAGATTTACCAGACATGGCTACCACAAAACAATCCGCTTTGAATAAAATCGATCCCGAAAGCCCTAAAGTTTTATCAGCAGACTTATTCACGGATGATTTCAAAACAGCTTTTGACGAATTCGACCCAACACGACCGCTAGTGATTATCAGTGAAGGATTAATCAATTATTTTAATCAAGATTTACTCAAACAATTGCTGAATTCGATTGTGCGTTTTGGTCAACCATTCCAAACGCTTCATTATTTAACTGACCTTTATCCCGAGCCTGTGCAACATAAACTGGCTAACTTAATTTGGTCGAGCAGCAAATTACTCAAATACGCTTCAAGAAGTGCATTTACCTTCCACTTTAAAGACCCTTTAGAGGTACAGCACTTTTTTAAACTGTCAGGTTTTACTGAAGTTGAAGTCATTCAACCTCAACTGTATTTTGAAAAAAAGAATCAAAATATGGATACAGATCAGCATCTTGGTGATCTAGTATGGATGATTCATGCAATAAAATAATGATTCGTTCGTAGCAATATTACGAAGTATCTATTTTTTGATTCAAATGAATTCAATGACAGCCTAATCCACGCTGTCATTGTGTTTATGGGTATCTATAAATTGAAGTAAGCGATCAGCCACTTCAAAATAACCATGCTTGAATAATGCTCTTACTTCATTTCCAATAAAATCGAACATTAAACATTCGACAGCAAAATGTCCTTGCTCATCCTCAAATTCAATTGCAAAACTTCGAGCATCTTCCTGTAAGACTTCAACTTGAGATGGATCATCCAAAAAGAATGATACACCAAAGTAATTCAGGTCTTTAATTTCAACTTCAAAACGTTGTGCATTTGTTTGATGAATTAAAACAGAATGTGCATTTTTAAGGGCAAATCGAACTTCCCCTCTGCGATCCAATGATTGCATTTGGTCTTTATCTAAATAAATGATCCCATCTAGATTATGAATCGATTCGCCTTTTAAGAAACTGGTAAAAAGATTCATGGTTTCTTTTCGGCGTTGCAGTTGAGGCACATGATCCGCATTTGCAATCATTGCAAACTCAACATCAGGACATTGCAAGGCAAAATTCGCATTCTCAAATGGCAAAGTAAAACTATCGAATTGACCACATGCGACCAATGTTTTACACATCGGAATTGGAACATGGGAAAGACGCAATAAACGATTACAGTTGATTTCATATCGCTCACGCTCAGCGATATCAAACTCAGACATCTGCTTATAAAAAAGTCGTTTAGCTGTTGGAGACATACGCGTTTGATCTAATTTTGCATGATTCACCAAATACAAAATGACAGCCTGACCAAACTCATCCATACGTTGCTCTTGCATCAATATTAATGACTCTTCAAGCAACATACGCCAGCTTTTCCGCGTCTTCTGCATGACGCCCATCAGAATTAATCGATCTACCAGTTCTGGACGATAATGAGCAAAACAGGAAGCAACCACAGAGCCTAATGACATCCCCATAACAGAGACTTTCTTAATCTCCACCAAATCCAACCATTGACCTAACATTTTTGAAAGCTCTGGTAGCTCTAGAGTACCAGCAGAAATTCCAGTATCACGATTGTGGATTTGTTGATTTGAACCTAAAGATGGTAAGTCGATTAAAATAACAGGTCCTTTCTCGAAGAGCTGTTCAACGCAATATTTATATGAATTAAAATTTTGAAATGCGCCTCCGACAATCAGCGTTGGCGTCTGATGCAGTGTTTCTGGCGATGCGATCGCCATATATTCAATTTTCCACCCATCAATCCATGTGGTTCGTGGCGGCTCTTTAAAACTATTTTTATGGTACAGATCAAAAAAATGAGTGCTGTCTTCAGCTGAATAATCTTCAAGCTCCATTTTTATCATGGAATTCATTCCCTTATCTCCATTTGGCTTTATTGTTTTGTTTTCACAGCCGTTAATTTGATCATACTCTCAATTCGTTATGATTATGCAACATAATTAACATTCATTTCATTTTATACAGATGCATGAAATCTGCGCAATGCAAGAATTCACCTTTTATCTTTTTTAACTGCCGTTAGGTTCTAAAAATAGTTACAAGTTTTATCAACTTAGCTTTTTTCGCTGATAAACATAGATTGTTGTCATCTGCGCTGCTACTATTTGAATGAGATTTTAAAATGATCAGTTAAACTGCTATGCAAGACTCCATCGAACAGTACATGCAAGTCGTCGGTCAGAATGCGCGTGAAGCTTCACGCTTTTTGGCTGGCTCTTCGACTTTTGAACGAAATAATGCTTTGACGGCAATCCATACCGCTTTGGAAGACCATCAAGCTCAAATTCTAGCTGCGAATAAACTAGACATGACTCGTGGTCATGAAAACAATTTAGACAGCGCATTACTCGATCGTTTGGAACTTACACCCACACGCTTCAGTGGAATGTTACAAGGTCTTAAAGATGTCATCAGTTTAATTGATCCCATTGGTGAAATTACTGACCTAGCTTATCGCCCGTCTGGTATTCAGCTTGGAAAAATGCGAGTGCCTTTAGGTGTCGTAGGTATGATTTATGAATCACGTCCTAACGTCACTCTAGAAGCAGCCTCTTTAGCGATTAAGTCTGGCAATGCCATCATTCTTCGCGGTGGTTCAGAAGCATTAGAGTCAAACAAAGCCATTGCTACCGCAATTCAAAAAGGTTTAGAGCAAGCTGGTGTACCAGTTAACGCAGTCCAAGTTGTCAATACAGCAGATCGTGCTGCAGTTGGGCAATTGATTACCCTCTCTGAGTATGTTGACGTTATTGTTCCACGTGGTGGCAAAGGCTTAATTGAACGTATTACACGTGAAGCGACTATTCCTGTAATCAAACACCTTGATGGTAACTGTCACGTCTTCGTTGAGGCCCAAGCAGATCTACAAAAAGCATTGCCAATTGCGTTAAATGCAAAAACTCATCGCTATGGCGTATGTAATGCCATGGAAACGCTGCTGGTTGATGAAAAAGTTGCTGATGACTTTCTGCCTCGCATTGCTGAACTTTATGCTGAAAAACAAGTTGAGTTGCGTGGTTGCTTGAAAGTCAAAGCAATTTTAGGTGAACAGATTAAAACTGCGACCGAAGAAGACTGGTATGAGGAATATCTAGGACCTATTTTAGCGGTTAAAGTAGTCAGTGGCGTTGAAGAAGCAATTTTGCATATCAATAAATACGGATCGCATCACACTGATTCGATTATTACTGAAAACTTTAGCACGGCCCGAAAATTCCTTACTCGCGTCGATTCAAGTTCGGTCATGGTTAATGCCTCTACTCGTTTTGCTGATGGTTTTGAATATGGTTTAGGTGCTGAAATCGGCATTTCAACAGATAAAATTCATGCCAGAGGTCCAGTCGGATTAGAAGGACTCACCTCACAAAAATGGATTGTTTTAGGCGATGGCCAAATCCGTCAATAAATCTAACTTAAAAAAACAAAGCCCTTTGAGTAAAGGGCTTTGTTTTTGAGTAATTCAACTCTTCATAACGAAATAAAAAACGTATAAATTAAATCAATTACAAACCAGAAGTGGTATATAAAAAATACAATACATGCTATGTTTTACGCATACAATTTAATTAAAACATAACCATCATTTATTTAATAAATGAATAAAGAAAGACTATAAATTTTAATTATTATCGCCTTAGTGGTCGATAGTGCTTAAGTCTAATCACCTAAAGTCTATCTAGGACAATAAAAAAACGCATGATACAAATGCTTCACGATCAAGAAATAACATTTTTTGTTCATTTGGAAGAAAACAAACGAAATATTAAAATTGCCAGTAAAGGAACACACCATGCCCCATTCAGTTCTTATCATCAATTGCGGTTCTTCTTCGATCAAGTTTGCATTATTACTTAAAGATCAAGATTTCCGAATTCATGGTCTTGCTGAAAACTTAGGTACGCCAGAAGCGCGCATCAAAGGCGTGACTATAGGCAACGAACCAGTTGATATTCGTATTCCAAATGCAGACCACAAAGAAGCTCTTGAAGTTGGATTATCTCGCTTAGCGAATCACAAGCCTGATGCCATTGGTCATCGTATTGTACATGGTGGTTCTTTAACTCAAGCAGAGTTAATCACCGATGAAATTATTGAAAAAATCCGTGAAGCAACACCTTTAGCTCCATTACATAATCCTGCACATCTCGTTGGGATCGAAGCGACTAAACGTTTGTTCCCAGACTTACCGCAAGTTGCAGTGTTTGATACAGCGTTCCATCAAACAATGCCAGCGCATGCCTATCGTTATGCGGTACCAAAATTTTTATACACTGAACATAATGTTCGCCGCTATGGATTCCACGGCACAAGCCATGCCTATGTATCAGATCGTGGCTCTGAGCTTGCTGGTAGTTTCCGTGAAGGTGGTTGGCTCACCGCTCATTTAGGCAATGGTAGTTCTACTTGTGCAATTTGGAATGGTAAAAGTGTTGATACCTCTATGGGATTAACGCCACTCGAAGGTTTAGTGATGGGTACCCGTAGTGGTGATGTAGATCCAAGTTTACATAATTTTTTAGCCAAAAACCTAGGATGGGACATTTACAAAATTGACAGAATGCTCAATAGCCAATCTGGTTTATTAGGACTTTCAAACCTGTCAAACGATATGCGAACACTTATCGAAGCTTCAGAAGAAGGCAATGAAGATGCTGCTCTTGCTATTGAAGTATTCTGCTATCGTCTTGCTAAATCATTAGCAGCACTCAGCTGTGGTTTACCTCGTCTTGATGGCTTATTCTTCACAGGTGGTATTGGTGAAAACTCAGCATTTATTCGTGAAAAAACATTATCTTATTTGCCACATTTTGGTTTTAACTTTAGCAAAGAAAAAAATAACCAATTAGCTCGCGGTACTGAAGGTCGTATTGATAATGGTACTGGTCCGCAAATTTGGGTCATTCCTACAGATGAAGAAGGACGTATTGCACAAGAAACAGAACATGTGGTGAATCAAATCGGAGATGTGAATTCATCTGAAAAAAAGTCTGAACTTGAAACCGCGACTGCTTAAGTAGTCGCCCGCTCAGACATATTTACATATTTCTTTTTTATTTTTAGATATAGATTTTGATGATATGAAAACAATTGTACTTGTTCCAACTGGTGAAGGTGTAGGTCTGACATCAGCGTGTTTAGGCTTAATTTATGCACTTGAGTGTCAAGGTGTAAAAGCTGGTTTTGTGAAGCCATTTTCACAAGAAGTACATGCTGAAAATTTCGATCGCACCACAGCGTTATTCCGCCATGTTTCTCAGAACGAAACAGTTGAACCAATCTCATATCAAAATGTAGTTCAGCAATTAAATGCTGGTGAAAGTGATGAGTTATTAGAAGAAGCTGTTCGTCTACATCGTCAAATTGCTAAAAAACATGATCTTATTATTGTGGAAGGGTTAGTTCCAAACAGTCGTGATAGTTTTGCATCTGAACTGAATGCTCAACTTGCTCAAGCACTAGATGCGAAAGTCATCATTGTGAGCAATGCTGATATCAAACAACCAGCCTATACAGCAGAAAAAGTAGAAACCCAATTACGTAATTTTGGTGGAGCAAACAGCAACCGAACAGCTGGTGTGCTTTTCATGCGAACCAAAGGTCTGTCCGAGGAGTCTGCACAGATTCCAGTGACCATTGATCCAAATCTTCGTCTGACACAAGAGACTCAACAATTTGTTGGGGAAATTCAAAAAACACATCCACTGATTGGTTCCGAACAACTTCCTGTTATTGCATTAGTACCATTTAGTAATACTTTAAGTGTGCCGCGAATGTCTGATATCGCGCAACATATTCAAGCAGAATGGATTAACTTAGGTGAGGCTGCACAACGACGTGTTCTGCATAGTAGCTTGATCGCTTCAAATATCGAGCGCGAACTGCACAAATTCACGGCAGGTGAACTGATTATTAGCGCATCAGATCGTATTGATGTCTTACTTGCAAGTAGTTTAGCAAGCAGCAATGGTATTCCTCTTGCAGGTTTAGTACTGACTGAACATTATGCGCCTAATCAACAAGTACTGGCTTTCTGCCAAGCTGCGATAAAACAGGGCTTACCTATTTTACACACACCACTGAGTACCTTTGAAACGGCAACCCAACTGGCTAATTTAAGCAATGAAATTCCTGTAGATGATACTGCTCGCGCTGAACAAGTCACTCGATTTGTATCTAGCCATATTGATGCGGATTGGGTAACGCAGTTGCTGAATGGCTCATACCAACCACGTCTTTCTCCATCTGCATTCCGTCATGAGTTGGTACAAAAATCAATTGCAGCGAAGAAAAGAATTGTTCTTCCTGAAGGTGATGAACCTCGTACGATTCAAGCAGCCGCGATCTGCCAATCACGTGGTATTGCTCACTGTATCTTACTGGCAAAACCAGAAGCAGTTTTAGATGTAGCCAAAGCTCGAGGGATTGAATTACCTGATGATTTAGAAATCATTGATCCAGACCTCATCCGCGACAACTATATTGCGCCAATGGTAGAGTTGCGTAAAGGCAAGTTAAATGCACTGCAAGCGAAAGAACAGTTACAAGATACAGTGGTTCTTGGAACGATGATGTTAGCACTAGATCAAGTGGATGGATTAGTTTCAGGTGCAGTTCATACCACAGCCAATACAGTTCGCCCTGCATTTCAGTTGATTAAAACGGCACCTGATTACTCTTTAGTTTCGTCTGTTTTCTTTATGTTATTACCAGATGAAGTGTATGTTTATGGTGACTGTGCAATCAATCCAGATCCTAATGCAGAGCAACTTGCTGAAATCGCGATTCAATCTGCCGATTCAGCCAAAGCGTTTGGTATTGATCCACGTATTGCCATGATTTCATATTCAACCGGTACATCTGGCACAGGTGCTGATGTTGAAAAAGTTGCTGAAGCAACACGCATCGCAAAAGAACGTCGTCCAGATTTATTGATCGATGGCCCCCTTCAATATGATGCTGCATCTGTCGAAAGTGTGGGACGTTCTAAGGCTCCTGACTCTCAAGTGGCTGGACGTGCCAATGTCTTTATTTTCCCAGATCTTAATACAGGTAATACCACTTATAAAGCTGTTCAGCGCTCTGCCAATGTGGTGAGTGTTGGACCAATGTTGCAAGGTTTGAATAAGCCAGTCAATGACTTATCTCGAGGAGCTTTGGTCGATGACATTGTATTCACCATTGCATTGACTGCCATTCAAGCAGATCAACAATTGGCATCTTAAGCTTCTAACAATTGATGTCTCCGCGTTACCTACCCTTTCGAAAGATGGGGTGGTTTTTTATTTTGAGACATCAATAAAATCAAATAGATTTGTTTTTTCTGTATATTAAAATGATAGTCATATGCCCTTAACATTGAAAAGTCATTCAGAAATATTTAAACAAATCTTTGAAATCGCAAATCAATTTAACAAAGATCAGGAAAACTATTTACTTGCTTATTCTTATTTTTTGAACTTTTTCAAAAGTAGCGAAACCCTAACTTTAGATGACATTGTGATCGGGATCAGCTTCACCTATTCATGGATGCCTACGATTTAAAAAAAAATTGATTTAACTTCAGCAGATGATCTAATCCTTATTTTGAATAAATTCAAACAGGGTCATCGCATCACAGTTGAAGAGCTTAAAATTCTCAAAAGTGCGTTCAATAATTCACTGGTGAGCGTATCTAAACTATTGCACTTTATTCACCCCGAACAATATGCAATTTGGGATAGTCGAGTATTCAGATTTTTAAGCGAGAGTAAGCCCCATCATCAAATTTTTAAACAACCAGAAACGTATTTAGCATATTTGACACTTCTTGATCAGTTGAAAAATGAGATGATGTTTGAAAAATTTTACTACTTAATGCAAAACAAAGTCGGGTATCAGATTTCTGAATATCGTGCTTTAGAACTTGCCTTCTTTAAAGGTGGATAAATGAAGAGGTAAATTAACTTGATAGGTCGATGATTTTTAGACACCTCTACACAAAAAAGCGAATATAAAGCTTACAACTCGATCTTATTGTAGAGCATAGATAGCAGCTACAGTAATACCCCCAAAATATCAACAGTGGAAGCAAATAGCCCAATCTGGAAAGTTCACTCCAGATATGATGAATATATCAAGCAAAACCTTTAGAACAGCCCACCTTTCTCGTAAACTTTCGGTCAAATCCTCAGCAAAACAGCCACAATTGAATCATTTTGTCTTATAATTTAGCCCGCTAGCTATCAGCCCGCTCAAGAGATATTTGTATGACAACTATTATCAAGCAAGACGACTTGATCACATCCGTTAAAGATGCGCTTCAGTTCATTTCTTACTATCATCCACAAGACTTCATCCAAGCAATGAGTCGTGCGTATGACCGTGAAGAAAACAAAGCTGCCAAAGATGCGATCGCACAAATCTTAATCAATTCACGTATGTGTGCCGAAGGTCACCGTCCGATCTGTCAAGATACTGGTATCGTCAACGTATTCGTTGAAGTGGGCATGGACGTTAAATTTGATTTAACAATGAGCTTAGACGACGCGATTAACGAAGGTGTTCGCCAAGGTTACTTAGAAAACTCTAACGTACTTCGTGCATCTGTACTTGCTGATCCTGCTTTTGGCCGTAAGAATACGAAAGACAACACCCCTGCTGTGATCTACCATAAACTTGTTCCAGGTAACAAAGTAGATATCACTGTTGCAGCAAAAGGCGGTGGTTCAGAAAATAAATCTAAACTTGCAATGTTAAACCCATCTGATTCAATCGTGGACTGGGTACTGAAAACTGTACCAACCATGGGTGCAGGCTGGTGTCCTCCTGGTATGCTCGGTATTGGTATCGGTGGTACAGCTGAAAAAGCCATGATGCTTGCTAAAGAAGCATTGATGGAAGAGATCAACATGGACGAGCTTCTTCGTCGTGGTCCACAAAATAAACTTGAAGAACTTCGTATCGAAATCTTCGAGAAAGTAAACGCGCTGGGTATTGGTGCACAAGGTCTTGGCGGTTTAACGACTGTTCTAGACATCAAAATTAAAGACTACCCTTGTCACGCTGCGGGTAAACCAGTCGGTATGATCCCGAACTGTGCTGCGACTCGTCACGCACACTTCACACTAGACGGTACAGGTGTTGCGAATATTATTGCACCTAAACTTGAAGACTATCCTGAAGTCACTTGGGACTCATCTTCTTCTAAACGTGTTGACTTAGATAACATCACACAAGAAGAAATGAACTCTTGGAAACCAGGTGATACGCTTCTTCTTAACGGTACAATCTATACAGGTCGTGACGCTGCGCACAAACGTATGGTTGATATGTTAAACAACGGTGAAGAGCTTCCTGTAGACCTTAAAGGTAAGTTCATTTACTACGTTGGTCCTGTTGATCCAGTGGGTGACGAAGTTGTAGGTCCTGCAGGTCCAACAACTGCAACACGTATGGATAAGTTCACACGTCAAGTTTTAGAAGCAACTGGTCTTTTCGGTATGATCGGTAAAGCGGACCGCGGTCCTGCTGCGATTGAAGCAATCAAAGACAATAAAGCAACTTACCTCATGGCTGTAGGCGGTGCTGCATATCTCGTATCTAAAGCAATTCGTGAAGCGGAAGTTGTCGCTTTTGAAGATTTAGGTATGGAAGCAATCTATAAGTTCGTGGTTAAAGATATGCCTGTATCTGTTGCAGTAGACGTTAACGGCACATCAGTTCACGCAACTGCACCAAAAATTTGGCAGGCTAAAATTGGTAAAATTCCAGTTGTAGATGCAGCTGCACAATAAATAATATTCGACTTGTCTCAAGTTCAAAAAGCACTCTATCATTAGGGTGCTTTTTTATACCGAGAATACTCATGAAAATTTTAAGAACATTATTTTTGAGCGGATGCATGATCTGCTCACCTGCGGTTATGGCAGCTCAAGCGACTGATCAACAAATCGAAAAACTCATACAAGTATTGAATTTAGATCAGCTCTTACAAAGTACGCTTAAACAAATCCGACCTCAAATTGATCAACAGGCCTATAGCATTGTTCAAAATATTGTTAAGGCCGAAAAATTAACACCACAACAACAAGTTATTGCCAATGAACTGGCTGATAAAATTCACCAAGAAAATATTAAGCAAACTTCTTGGGAAAAACTTAAACCGATCTATCTCAAAATTTATAAAGATGTCTATGATGCCCAAGAAGTTCAAGCCCAGATCGACTTTTATTCCTCTCCAACAGGTCAATCCATTTTAAATAAAGGTCCACTTGTTGCTCAAGAATCCATGAAAATCCTGAATCAACAACTTGCAGGCTCTTTACAATCTACAGAAAAGAATTTTGCTGAAGTCCAAAAGAAATTAGAACAACTACAAAAACAAAGTATTCATACTGACTCGAAATAAGCTAAAAACCATTCTGCTGAATCAGAGTTACCATGTGCGTGGATCATATATCTTAAAAGGTTCTGTTAAGCGCACATCATCACTGGCTTTATATTCTTTATTTTTAATTTTTTCTTTTGATTTTTGCAATGTTCCGTTCGGTTGAATAACGGCAACATAGTTAAGCCCAGGCGTTTTCAACTGAGTCATGCCAATTTCTCTTAATGCCTGTTTTGTTGGCATTTGCATCAATGGTCCAACTCTGAGGAGATCTTCACTACCATTTGGTCCACCTCGAAACTGTTCTTCTTCATATTTTAAGAAATACTGCTGCCCCGCTTTAACACTAAAACTTGCAACCAAAGGTTTTTGAAAATGCATCACAGTTAAAGGTCGACTAATACTAAGTTGATAATCCCCTTCAGCCAGCTCTATCCAATAATAATGATTGCTGATTAAACTCGGAATGCGCTTACCATTTAGAAAAAAACTCGGTGCAATAATTTCCTGACGATTCCACTTACTATCAGGACGGTACAGATACAACACTGCGGCTTGCTGATGTTGAGGTTTTACACGGCTGAAAAACTGTCCTGGTTTTTGATTTACCCATGAGCCCAGATCAAATCCTGCAACTTTATATTGATCTAGCTTCTGAGATATAAAAGTTTTTTTCTCACTAAAATCTACCGGTTTTAACGTTGAAACCACATGAGTTTGATTATTTTCGTTAAGCCCTTTATGTGTCTGACATGCCACAAGAAACAGACTCAAAGCACACACTGCTACGGTTGATCGCATGATTATCCCTCATCACGAATACTTTTTATTCTATGTCATGTTTTTGTTATCGTTAGATTATCATCTCAATCCGAGATTAAAAACAAAAAACGCGCAAAAAGTGGGACTTTTTACGCGTTTCAGATGAATTACAATCAATTAAGCAGATTTAGTATCTAAAATCTTTAAATCGACCTTTTCTTCAACTTGTTGTTCTTGTTTAGGTTGGCGCTCAGCTCGATATTCTGGTTCAGCATTTTCATTGATCACAGCTTCATTGATCACAACAGTACCAATATCAGAGCGACTTGGTAAATCGTACATCGTATCGAGTAAGACGTTTTCAAGAATTGAACGTAAACCACGTGCACCTGTATTACGCTCAAGTGCTTTTTTCGCAACAGCTCGCAATGCTGAATCTTCAAATAATAGATCAACATCTTCCATTTCGAACAAGTATTGATACTGACGGGTTAATGCATTTTTTGGTTCAGTCAAAATTTGCATTAATGCTTCTTCGTCCAATTCTTCGAGCGTTGCAATCACTGGCAGACGACCAATGAATTCAGGGATTAAACCAAATTTCACAAGATCGGCAGCTTCTACCTGACTAAATAATTCAGATAACTTCTTAGAGTCATCTTTAGTCTTCACGTCAGCAGTGAAACCAATTCCACCTTTTTCTTGACGCTGTTGCACGACACGCTCCAAACCAGAGAATGCACCACCGCAGATGAACAGGATATTAGACGTATCAATTTGAATGAACTCTTGCTGTGGATGCTTACGACCACCTTGAGGTGGAATTGAAGCTACCGTGCCTTCGATCATTTTTAAAAGCGCTTGTTGAACACCTTCACCTGAAACATCACGTGTTATTGAAGGATTTTCAGACTTACGGGTAATCTTATCGATCTCGTCGATATAAATGATACCCTTCTGTGCTTTCTCAACATCGTAATCTGCTTTTTGTAGCAATTTTTGAACGATATTCTCAACATCTTCACCAACATAACCAGCTTCAGTTAATGTCGTTGCATCAGCCATCGCAAATGGCACATCTAATAAGCGCGCTAAAGTTTGCGCCAACAAAGTCTTACCCGAACCTGTTGGTCCTATGAGTAAGATATTGCTTTTAGCAAGTTCTACACGATCTTCTGACTTTGCAGTTGATTGAGTCACTTTAAGACGTTTATAGTGGTTATATACCGCAACAGAGAGCGTTTTTTTCGCAGTGTCTTGACCAATCACATATTGATCTAAAGCTGCACGAATTTCATGCGGCTTAGGTAATGGACGAGTTGCCCATTCACCAGTTTCGACTTGCTGGCTCGTCTGAACTAAATCTAAGCATACATCTACACATTCATTACAAATGTAAGCGTCCTCGCCTGCAATGAGTTTACCCACTTCAGACTGCGTTTTACCGCAAAATGAACAATGCTTTTGTCCTTGAGGATTTTCAGACATCTTCACTCCAAATAAATTTCTATGCTTTACAGCTTAAAGTTGCGGACGTTTCGTTAAAACTTCATCGACCAAACCATATTCTTTTGCAGCTTGAGCGGTCATAAAGTTATCACGGTCTGTATCACGTGCAACAGTTTCATAATCTTGGCCACTGTGTTCAGCCATTAGACGGTTCAAACGCTCTTTAATAAATAGAATTTCACGTGCATGAATTTCAATATCTGAAGCTTGACCACGGAAACCACCCAATGGTTGGTGAATCATAACACGAGCGTTTTCTAAGCAGTAACGTTTACCCTTAGCACCAGCATTCAATAAAAAAGCGCCCATTGAGGCTGCTTGGCCCATACAATATGTCACGACATCTGGTTTGATGAATTGCATCGTATCGTAAATTGCCATACCCGCAGTCACTGAACCACCAGGTGAGTTAATGTACAAATGAATATCTTTTTCTGGGTTCTCAGCTTCTAAGAACAACATTTGCGCAACGATTAAGTTCGCCATATTGTCTTCAACTTCACCCGTTAAGAAAATTACACGTTCGCGTAAAAGACGCGAGAAAATATCAAAAGAACGCTCACCACGAGATGATTGCTCTACGACAACTGGAACCAAAGCATTATCAATTGTTGGAACATACATACGTTATTTATTCCTGAATTTTTTGTCACTCAATACATTTTCACAATATGAGGGATAATTGTCGAAAATGCAAAATATTCACCATTAAAAATCAGATATTTTTTAATTAGGCTTTGTGAATACAGGACAAGTTGATCCATATTTTTTTACAAGAAAAAAGGCGCGTTAAGCGCCTCTTCCTTCGGATAACCGATTAGCCTTGTTGACGAGCTTGTTGCTCTTTCAACAATTCTTCATAGCTAACAGCTTTATCAGTTACTTTAGCAGACGCTAAGATGTGATCTACAACTTGGTCTTCTAAAACAACAGCTTCGATTTGTGCACGTTGTTGCTTATCATTTTTGAAGTATTCAATAACTTCTGTAGGATCTTCATAAGAAGTCGCCATATCTTCGATATAAGCTTCTACACGTGCTTGATCAACTTCGATTTTTGCTTCAGCAAGAATACTGCTCACCAAAACACCTAATTTTACTGATTTTTCAGCTTGCTCTTTGAATAATTCATCTGGAAGCATGCTTGAATCAAATGCTTTAGCGCCTTGAGCACCAAACTGTTGAGTAAACTGTTGGATCATTTGTTGACGTTGACGGTCAATTTCTTGAGACAACATAGATGCAGGTACTTCGATTTCATTTGCAGCTACAAGCGCATCAAAAGTTGCACCTTTCACTTGATTGCGAAGACCGTTTTTCACTTCACGTTCCATATTTTTGCGAACGTCAGCTTTTAACTTCTCAACACCTTCTTCTTCAGTTAAACCAAAGATTTTTAGGAATTCAGCATCTACGTCAGGAAGCTTTTGTTTTTCAACAAGCTTAACTGTGATTTTGAATTGAGCTGATTTACCTGCAAGGTTTTCTGCTTGGTAATCTTCAGGGAAAGTTACATCAATTACTTTCTCTTCGCCTTTCTTCATACCAACGATACCGTCTTCGAAGCCAGGGATCATACGACCAGAACCTAATACAAGTTTGAAGTCTTCAGCAGAACCACCTTCAAATTTTTCGCCGTCAATAGAACCTTCGAAATCAAAAGTAACTTGCATGTCTTTTTTAGCCATGCCTTTTGTTTCAGTCCAAGTCGCGCGTTGCTTTTGAAGATTTTCGATCATTTGATCTACATCTTTATCATTTACTTCAGTAGATTTACGTTCAACTTCTAAACCGTCAAACTTAACTGAAACTTCTGGGTAAACTTCAACAGTTGCTTCATAAACTAAAGCATCTTCTTTGTTTTCAACTTTTTCAATGTTAGGCATGCCTACAGCATTGATTTTCTCTTGTTGAATTGCTTCGAATACTGTGTCACGAATAACATCATTTACCACTTCTTGGTAAATGCTCGCGCCGTATTCACGACGAACAACATTTAAAGGCACTTTACCTGGACGGAAGCCGTTGATCTTAACTGTTTTAGCAGTACGTTTTAAACGAGCTTCGAATTGCTCATTAACACGGCTCGTCGGTACAGATACATTTAAACGACGGGCTACGCCCGAAACCGCTTCAGAAGTTACTTGCATGGCTTCCTCGATATAGAAATAGTAATTGCAATTTTTAAAGTGCCACATTATATGACAACAATCAAAGATATACAAAATACCTTTTTCAAACCATCTTTTTTATGAACCTGAGAATATTTTTTTGCTCACAAGGTTTGACCATATTCAATTCATCTTTCTTAATTATTGTTTGTTTTTTATTGCAAATGATAAAGTTTATCATTAATATTTGCATCAAATTTGATCATGCCCTCAAGCATCACTCATACCAGCGGAAGAACATAATATGAGTAAGTTTAAGCTTCAACCTCTTACAGTTGCATTATTCGCTTTGTCTAGCGGTGTAACATTTGCAAATACCACAAATGAAAGTAGTGCTCATCAACTTTCGACAATTGTCGTTTCTGCTGCGGGTTTTGAGCAGGATATTAAAAATGCACCTGCATCTATTAGTGTTGTAACTAAAGAAGATATTGAAAAGAAAAATGCGACAAGCATCGCTGATCTTTTATCAGATGTCCCTGGTATTGATATTCGTTCTGGAGTTGGGAAAACATCTGGCCTTAACGTTAAGATGCGTGGTCTTGGTAATGACTATAGCTTAGTTCTTATTGATGGACGCCGTCAAACAACCTCATCAGATGTAACACCTAATGGCTTTGGTGAAACCTCTAATAGTTTTTTACCGCCTCTAGCCGCTATTGAGCGAATTGAAGTTATCCGTGGACCAATGGCTACTCGCTATGGTTCAGAAGCAATGGGTGGTGTGATCAATATCATTACTAAAAAAGTTGCAGATCAGTGGTCAGCAAATGTCACAACGAGTGGCAACATTATGGAAAGTAATGCTGAAGCAGACTCTTGGAAATCTAGTTTTGTGATTAATGGTCCACTTATTAATGACCGCTTAGGTTTACAATTAAGAGGTAGCTATTTGGATCGTCAACGTTCTGAACGTATTGTTGAGGGTTCGACTAGCCGTGATCCACGCCCAAGTAAAGCAGATAATTATGATTATGGTGCAAAATTAGACTTTAAATTAGATGAACAAAATGCTTTATGGATTGATGGTTTTTATTCTAGCCAACGCTATGACAACACAGATCAACGTTTAGGAAACTTTATTTCTCGTGGTGGTATCGCAGGCTATAACGATGAGCTTGAGTTCAATCGAACTCAATTTGCACTTGGTCATGATGGTAACTATGATTTTGGTTTGTGGAAAACTTATCTAAGCCATAACACAACAGAGACCCAAGGTCGCACCATTCCAACAGATGCATTCCCAGAGTTAGCAGGTCAAGCTCGAAAACTCGAAAATAAAGATCTTGTGATTGACTCTCATATTGTTGCACCAATCAAAAGTCATAAATTGACAGTTGGTACTGAATACAAAGATACAACCATTGCAGATGATATTGCAGGTATAGGAAAAGAATTTACACAGGATACTTGGTCTCTCTACGCTGAAGATGAATGGCAACTCAAAGACAACTTATTTTTCACATTCGGTGGTCGCTTCGAAGATCATAGCGGATTTGGTGGACAATTTAGTCCGCGGGCTTATTTAGTTTGGAACACCAATGATGCACTAACGATCAAAGGTGGCGTAAGTACAGGTTATAAAACACCATCCGCTAAGGATCTTTACGACGGAATCAATGGTTATAGTGGTCAAGGTGCTACACCGAGTCTTGGAAATCCAGATTTAGATCCTGAAACATCAGTCAACTATGAGCTTGGATTTAATTATCAACCTTCTGATAATTTTAACCTTACAGCAACTGCATTCTTCAACGTTGTTGAAGACAAGATCGTTTCTAGAACGTTCAGTTGTAACACCAATGATTGCTCTAATCTTAGTGATAAAGCAACTTCTTATAGCAAGAGTTTCAACACGGATGAAGCAGAAATTTATGGTTTAGAGACATCCCTAAATTATCAAATTATTCCAGAATGGAGCTTAAAAGCGGCTTACACCTATACCGATTCAGAAATAACTAAAGGTCAAGACAAAGGATATGCTTTAGAGTCTACTGCGAAACATTTAGCTAGCCTAACATCTACTTGGCACATTAATGACTCTTTAGACCTATGGTTACAACATGAATATCAATCTGGTCGTCCTCGATTTACTAGTGAACCTACAGACGCTGGCTCAATTAGTATTTTGGAACAAACCAATAACGAATTTTCTGGTTATAATTTATTTAATCTTGGTGCAAGTTATCAACTGAACGATAAAATTCGTATTAATGCAGCAGTAAACAATCTATTGGATAAAGACTTTACTCAAAATATGGAATATGTAGATATTAACGGCGATCTTCAACAAGCTTATAAATATCTTTCAATTGGACGTAGCTCTGAAGGCACATACTTGGCTGGTCGTAACTACTGGTTATCTATTTCATATGATTTCTAATTCTAGGTAGATTCTCTCTAGTAAAACCCTGCGCTAGCAGGGTTTTTTATTTTATTAAAAATTAATTCCCTATCAAAAATAGCCATACAAAAATGTAGAAACTTTAATTTTTCCAATATTATTTAAATTCATTTACTTATACATAAAATATTACATTATTACATTTAAGCTTCCGTTATTTAGTTTAACTTAAATCGCAAATATCAATTTTAAGACCCGTTAAAGCTAAAAAAGAATCATTATTATTCTCAACCTGAAAACAAATTCATATCAGGTTGAACATGGCCTTTATCAAGACACGTAAAAAAATCGTTTCATCTGCAATAGCAACGTCATTGGCTTTTATTTCAGGTCAAACTTTCGCACAAGAAGATACAGCGCATTTAGAAACAATTAAATCAGAGGCTCGATCAGAGCAGTCATTTAAAGTCGACAAATCCTCAAACGCTAAATACGTTGCTCCCCTACTCGATACTCCCAAATCAATCTCTGTTATTTCTCAAAAACAGATACAAGATACTCAAGTGACTACGCTGTCTGATGCTTTAAGAACTGTTCCAGGAATTACACTTGGTGCGGGCGAAGGTGGCAACCCAAATGGTGACCGTCCATTTATCCGTGGTTATAACTCTGAAAGTTCAATGTACGTTGACGGTGTGAGGAACTCTACTTCTCAAAACCGAGAAATGTTTGCCGTTGAACAGGTTGAAGTCACCAAAGGCTCCGCCTCTACTTTAGGTGGTGGAGGTTCCACGGGTGGTAGTATTAACCTAATTTCCAAATTAGCCAAATCTGGAGATGCTTTCCAAGGCTCTGTTGCTGGCGGTACTGATGCTTATGCACGTATCACATTAGATGCAAATAAAGATTTTGGGAATGGTATTGCGACTCGTGTCGTGGCAATGAGTCACCAGAATGAAAAAGCGGGACAACATAATGGCGCTGAATATGAACGTGCTGGTATTGCACCAAGTATTAGCTTTGGGTTAGACACGCCCACTCGAGCGACACTAGCCTACTACTACCTAAAGTCTGCTGATAAGCCAGATTCAGGTATTCCATATAAATACGACACTGACAGAAAAGCGACCGTCGGCTCACCCGTTGATGTTAAACAGGGTACATACTACGGTTGGTTAAATCGTGACTTTCAAAAGCAAGAAAATCAAAGTGGGACCCTTAAGCTAGAGCACGATTTTAGCGAAAATCTAAGCTTGATGAATACTGCTGTCTATAGCAAATCAAAAAATAATTACTTATGGACTCAACCAGATGACAGTCAGGGCAACGTCGCAAATGGAAAAGTTTGGCGTCGTCTAAATACCAACCTAACAACCACTGACAGTTTTACAGATCAACTCGCATTAACAGGTAAACTCCAAACAGGCATCATAAAACATAATTTCAATTTGGGTGCTGAATACAGTAAACAAGATTCTGAACGCGGCACAAACATTGTAACCGACCCTAATACCACGTTAATAGGCGGTAGTGGTGCTAATAATGCATGCTCATTAAATATTTCAAATGGTTGGTGTACTGATCTTTATAACCCCAATTCGAATGATGCTTGGCTAGGTAAAGTTCAAGCTAATCCAAATGTCATGAAGATTAAATCTGAAACACAATCAGTATATGCCCTAAATAATATTGAGCTTAATCCTCAGTGGCTCCTTGACCTTGGTATTCGCTGGGATGAATTCGAAACTGAAATGAAATACAATCAAGATACTGGTTCAGGCACTTCAGCAATTCAAGCAGGAACAAAATATAATTCAAAACACGATTTCTTCAATTATCAAGCTGGATTAACCTTTAAACCAAGAGAAAATGGATCAATTTATGCAAGCTATGCGACTTCAGCTAATCCCGTTGGAATCGATGCTGGTAATGGTTCAGAAGGGTTAAGTGTCCCAGGACGAAATACGACTGATGCACAAGCAAGAGCAATTAACAACCTCAAACCTGAAGAAGTCAAAACCTATGAAATCGGAACCAAATGGGACCTTTTGAATAACAGAATTAATCTCACAGCTGCTATTTTCCGTACAGAAAAAGAAAATACTCGCGCTTTAGATAGTGATGGATTTACAAGAAATATTGGTGAGACACGTGTTGATGGCGTTGAATTAGGCTTAAACGGCAATATCACAAATAAATGGGCTTTATCTGCAGGATACACATATTTAGATAGTGAAATTGTTGATGCAGGTTATGTCAAAAATAGCGATGGAAGTTATTCGGCTAGCCCAACTAATGGTAACCAAGTCCAAAATGTCGCAAAACACTCTGCCACTTTGTGGACAACTTACCAAGTTCTCCCTAAATTACAATTAGGTGCTGGTGTTTTAGCTATGGATCGAGTGTATGGAGATGCTGCAAATACCAAATTTGTACCAGGCTATGTTCGTTATGACGCCATGGCTCGCTATCAAGTAAATTCAGATATTGATCTTCAATTGAACGTCAATAATCTCTCAGATACACGTTATTTCACGAAAGCTTATGCTTCGCATTATGCAACTGAAGCTGAAGGTCGAAATGCTGTATTGTCTTTAAATTTCAAGTTTTAATTTCATTTCAGCATAGCTCTATACAAGCTATGCTTTTCATCACCTAAAGCAGTGAGTGATCGTAGTGATTCATCATATTCCAAATATTCTAAGCCCTGAACAAGTTCGATATTTTCGTGAAGAAATGTCTAAAGTAGATTGGGTCAATGGAAAGGTAACAGCTGGAACACTCTCTGCAACAGTGAAACATAATCAGCAACTTTCCAATGATCATCCCCTGACCAAACATCTAGGTGATATTATTTTAGAATCCCTAGGTCAACATCCTTTATTCTTATCAGCAGCAATTCCACTAGATATCATCCCTCCTCTGTTTAATCGCTATGAACAGCATCAATCATTCGGTTTTCATGTCGACAACTCGATTCGCAGAGTTCAAGGCTCACAAGAACGCTTGAGAACAGATTTATCTTGTACCTTATTCTTGAGTGATCCGCACGAATATGACGGCGGTGAATTAGTCATTGAAGATACTTATGGATATCACGAAGTCAAACTCCCTGCAGGAGATTTGATACTTTATCCATCTACTAGCTTACATGAGGTCACTTCTATCCAATCGGGTTGTCGCTTGGCATCATTTTTTTGGGTACAAAGTATGATTCGAGATGATTCAAATCGACATATGTTATTTACTTTAGATCAATCTATTCAGCAACTTCGTATGGCATTAGGAGATCAACATGAGCAAGTCATCAAACTCACGAGCCTCTATCACAATTTAATTCGAAAATGGGCAGAACTCTAATTTATTTTTCATCATTAATTTTTATAATGAAAAATTTTATTAAAAAAAAATATATTGTGAAAAAAAATTTCACATTCATCATACTTTGATCTAAATCAGGGAATAATTCTCTTGAAGATCGTACTATAATAAAAGAAAGAATTTACAAGCACTGTGACGGTATAGCTAAGCTCTATATATTCAAAAGATTTTTAGAGAATTCAGCAAAATGATGCAGTAAGCCACTTGTAAATTGATAGAATAGACACAATCGATATAAATAGCGCAGTGCCTTTACACAAGACCCAAGCATGTTGTGCTATGAAAGGAGTTATCTCATGATGTTGGCTGATCCAAGCAAAAAATACCGTCGCATGTACCAACGTGTAGACTTACCTGACCGTCAATGGCCAAATAACGAAATTAATAAAGCGCCTATCTGGATGAGCACCGACCTTCGTGATGGTAACCAAGCTATTTTCGAACCAATGAACATCGAACAAAAATTCAAAATGTTCCAAATGTTGGTGAAAATTGGTTTCAAACATATTGAAATTGGCTTTCCATCTGCCTCACAGATTGATTTTGACTTTACCCGTAAATTAATCGAAGAAAATCATATTCCAGATGATGTCTATATCGAAGTATTAGTTCAAGCTCGTGATCACTTGATTCAACGTACATTTGAATCATTACAAGGTGCAAAACGTGCAATTGTGCATATCTATAATTCAAACTCACCAACATTCCGCCAAAAAGTATTGAATGTTGATGTAGCGGGTGCAAAAGCCTTAGCGGTGAATGCGGCTCAAAAAGTGAAAGAATATGCAGCGCAATACCCTGAAACTGAATGGGTGTTCCAATACTCTCCTGAATGCTTTACCGCAACTGAATTAGAAGTTGCAAAAGATGTCTGTGATGCTGTCACTGAAATTTGGGACGCTCGTCCAGATAATAAGGTTATTTTGAATTTACCAGCGACTGTAGAAGTTTCTGGGCCTCATGTTTACGCTGACCAAGTTGAATGGATGCATCGCAACTTACAACGCCGCGATGGTGTCATTATTTCTGTACACTGTCACAATGACCGTGGATGCGGTATTGCAGCATCCGAGTTAGCGATCATGGCTGGTGCTGATCGTGTGGAAGGTTGTGTATTTGGTAATGGTGAACGTACAGGTAACGTTGACGTTGCAGCGATTGCATTAAATATGTATACCCAAGGTGTCGCTCCAAATCTAGATTTTTCAAATATTAATGAAATCATTTCTACTATTGAAGAATGTACAGGTATACCCGTTCATCCACGTCATCCATATGCGGGTGATTTAGTATTTACTGCATTTTCTGGCTCACACCAAGATGCGATTAAAAAAGGCTTTGAGTTCCAGAAAAACGAAGAAATTTGGGACATGCCTTACTTACCAATTGATCCTAAAGATTTGGGACGTGATTATGATGCAGTCATTCGTGTCAATTCACAATCAGGTAAAGGTGGTATCGCATACTTGTTAGAGTCGAACTACAACGTCGTATTACCACGTCGCTTACAAATTGAGTTCTCGCAAGTCGTGCAACAGGTAGCTGACGAAGAAGGCGTAGAAGTTTCTGCTGAGCAAATTTGGAGTTTATTCCAAAGTACATATGTAAATCAGAAAGATAAACATTATGTCGCGAAAAACTATCGATTATCTGATGAAAATGGCAATCAAGTCATTGAATTAGATATTGAAGTCGGTGGTCAAGTTCAACATCTACGTGGTGAAGGCAACGGACCAATCTCTGCAATTTTAGATGCTTTACAGTTGCCAATCGATGTTGTGAACTATGAAGAACGTAGCATTGGTTCTGGTGCAAATGCTAAAGCGTTGGCACTAATTGAACTTCAAGTCAAAGGTACAGGTAAATCAGCATTCGGTGCTGGTGTACATGACAACATCGTGACTTCATCTATTGAAGGAATTATTGCATGTACAAATCGTTTAATTGATCAAGGTGTTTTGAGCACAGATCAAGTGATCGCTGCGGCAGTATAAATATTAGCAATAATATTTAGCACGAAAATGACTTTAGAAGGATACCCTCAAGTGGTATCCTTCTATTTATTCATACTTAAGATTTTAGGCGAATTTATCCTGTGTCTTTTCCAGCTGACTCAGTGGGCATTGTTGTTCCACAAAAGTTCCAATTTGAAGAACCACTCGCATTAGAATGTGGCCGCGTTTTACCACGTTTCGAATTGATGGTCGAAACTTATGGCACACTCAATGCAGATAAATCTAATGCAATTTTGATCTGCCATGCGCTTTCTGGTCATCATCATGCTGCTGGTTATCACCATGAAGATGATAAAAAAGCAGGTTGGTGGGATGCTTGTATTGGGCCAGGCAAAGCAATTGATACCAATACATTTTTTGTGGTGGCATTAAACAATATTGGTGGTTGTAACGGATCAACAGGACCAACCTCCCCAAATCCTGAAAATGAAAATCGTCCTTATGGTCCAGATTTTCCATTAGTGACCGTGCGCGATTGGGTTAAAACTCAAGCAATGCTGTCTGATCGTCTTGGTATCACTGTTTGGCACTCGATTATTGGGGGTTCTTTGGGAGGCATGCAGGCACTTCAGTGGTCTGTAGATTATCCTGACCGATTAAATAATTGTGTCATTATTGCCAGTGCACCTAAACTTTCAGCGCAAAATATCGCGTTTAATGAGGTCGCGCGCCAATCCATTTTGTCTGATCCTGATTTTCATCATGGTCGCTATTTAGAAAAAGACAGCTATCCTAAACGTGGTCTTATTCTAGCGCGGATGGTAGGTCACATTACCTACCTTTCTGAAGAAGCCATGAAACAAAAATTTGGTCGTGATTTAAAATCTGGCAAATTCATGTATGGTTTCGATGTTGAATTCCAAGTTGAAAGTTATCTTCGCTATCAAGGTGAACAATTTAGTCGTAACTTTGATGCGAACACCTACTTGATCATGACTAAAGCTTTGGATTACTTCGATCCTTCTCGTGAGTATGAACAATCTTTAGTTAAAGCAATGTCGAATACAAAATGTAAATTCCTTGTGATTTCATTTACTACGGATTGGAGATTCTCTCCTTCCCGATCTGTTGAGATTGTGGATGCATTGATTACCAATCATAAGCCTGTGAGCTATGTTGATATTGATGCAGAACAAGGTCATGACTCGTTCTTGTTCCCTATCCCTTTATATGTCAAAACTTTAAGGGCTTTCTTAAGTGGTGTAGACCATCTTGCTTCAACCCCTAAGGAGACCGTGTAATGCGTATTGATCAGAAGCTTGCAGAAAAATGGATTAAACCTGATTCAAGCATTTTAGATCTTGGTTGTGGCGATGGTGAGTTACTGGCTCATATGAGCAAAAAGCACAACATTCGTGCATACGGATTAGAAATCGATCAAGAAAAGATTGCAATTGCAGTCAGTCGAGGGTTAAATATCATCCAACAAGACTTGAACCTCGGTTTGGGACGCTTTGCAGACCAGTCATTTGACTATGTTGTCATGGCACAAGCTTTGCAAGCTGTAGATGCACCTGATGTGCTTTTGCGCGATATGGTGCGTGTTGGGAAACAAGCAATTATTACTTTTCCTAACTTTGCACACTGGAAAACACGCTCTTTCCTTGCTTTAAAAGGGAAAATGCCTGTTTCGGATGCCTTACCCTATATGTGGTATAACACTCCAAATATCCATCTGTGCACGTTTAAGGATTTCGAAGCACTTTGTGCTGAGAATCAAATTAAAATTATTGACCGTTTAGCCGTGAATGGGAATCAACAAGGGAGTTTGCTCAGCAAGCATATCCCGAACTTGTTTGGCGAGGTCGCGATTTATCGAGTGAGCGCTCTATGAAAAAGTTATTCTTAGGTACTTCATTATTTCTAGGGTTGTTGAGTTTCCAAGTTCATGCAGATTATGTACCTCAACAACCATCAACTTCTGCACTAGCTGCACAGTATTCACGTATGCCTGTATCTGAGCTCCAAAAAGCTGCTCGAGCAGGTCAACCGGCTGCCCAGTTTTATCTGGCAACACATTATCAACATGGTAAAGATGTTGCTAAAGACCTAAAGCAAGCTTTCGTTTGGTATAAGGCAGCAGCCGATCAAGGTATTTCATCTGCTCAGCTGAATGTGGGTCGTATGTATGCTGACGGTATTGGTGTTGCTAAAAATGAAACCTTAGCTCGCCAATACTTCGAAAAAGCAGCAAGTCATGGTGACAATCGTGCAAGCTTCAATTTAGCCGTTATGGAAGAGCAAAAGAAAAACTATATGGGTGCTTACCAATGGTATGAGCTTTCTACACGTGATGGCATGTTAGATAATAAAGTGATCAATATGTCTGAGACGAAAAAGACGGCTTTGGCTGCCAACCTGACACCAGAACAAATTCGTACTGCACGTGACCGTGCTGATCAATGGATTCAAAGCCGTTAATTACGCTTATAAGTTTGAAGAAAGCACCTATCGGTGCTTTTTTTATTCGACCATCTTCTTCATTCTTATGAATTTCATATCTTCGAATATTTCCACTTCACTCTGTGAAGTAAAATCTAATTTTTTATAAAAATGAACAGCCCCTATATGCGCATTGACTGTGATCTGTTGGATATCCGCTTGAGTTAATTGATCTAACACATAATTAAATAAAAGAGTTCCAACGCCTTGAAATTGCAGATTTGGATGAACAAAAAAATGAAAAATATGAGTGGGTTGTTTGTAAGCAATCATCCCAACAAGCGACTGCTTTAATTCTGCAACAAAGTATTTTATCTCTTGATGATTGATGTGCGATACAAGAGCTTATTTTGAAAATAGGGACTTACTTTTTGGTATTTCATCAAAGTGGTTCAAAGCTAAAGCAATACAGGACGCAATATTTTCAACATCTGCGATCTCTGCTTGACGAATATGAATGCTATTTAAATTTCTCATGTTTAATGATTGGTTATTTTAAAGATGAGTTCATCTGTATCATCGCAAATATCCGTTAGAATAGCTTCAAATTTGAAACAGAAAGTGATTCAACATGGCGTCTAAAGATTGGTTAGATCAAGGTACTTTGGTTTTAGCGAGCAACAATAAAGGGAAAATAGCTGAGTTCGAAAAGTTATTTGAAGAATTAAAACTCCCTGTTAACGTTGTGCCTCAAGGACAACTGAACATTGAGGATGCGGTGGAAGATGGGTTAAGTTTTGTAGAAAATGCCATTATCAAAGCACGACATGCTTCTAAGATTTCGGGTAAACCAGCTATAGCAGATGACTCAGGTATTTGCATCCCTGCACTTGGTGGTGCTCCTGGTATTTACTCTGCACGTTATGCTGGTGAGCATGGCGATGATGCTGCCAATAATGCTAAATTACTGGCAGATTTAGCACCATTACGTAACAATGGTGACGTGATTGAAGGGATGTTTGTGTGTGTACTCGCCTTAGTTCAACACGCTGAAGATCCTTTACCTCAGATTTTCCAAGGAATCTGGAAAGGTGAAATTTTGGAAGTAGCACGTGGCAAAAATGGTTTTGGCTACGACCCACTGTTTTGGCTACCTGAACTCAATATTAGTAGCGCTGAAATGACCAAAGAAGACAAAAATAAGATCAGTCATCGTGGTCAAGCCATGCAGTTATTCAAAGCAAGCCTCGAAACGAACTAAACGATCAGTCCATGATAAACAATGGCAAATAAACCAATTGTCATGCAACTTACGATGGTACCCGCTGCGATATATTGGGCTGAAACACCTGTTCCTGAATAATGTGTTTCTAAAGCAACAATATTCGCTGCGGGTGGTAATAAAAAAAACATAGACATCAGTGCAATAACAACCAGTTCGTGAGGAATCGGTAGAAGAAAATAGGCTACCGCACAGCACACTAAACCAAATAGAAATTTAATCAAAGCAAGTTTTAAACTTTCAATTAAATCGGACAAGTGAATTTTTACTTGAGATAACCACATCCCAAGGACACACATCCCTGTAAAGGTCATTAACCACTTATCCAATATATACAATGATTGAATCATTGCATTCTGCTGAAAATGACTAACATTCCATAACGAAAGAAAACCAGCAACTAATAAAGCTAAAATCGGTGGAGAGAAAGTCAATTTTCTCAAAATCTCCATCGCAGACTGCTTTTCAGCACTTAATACGGTCACTGCACAAATATTACCAAAAATAGAGCCCCCGACATAAAGTGCAACCATAGGACTAGATGCTTGCGCACCAAAAATAGCGAATGCAAATGGAAAGCCAAGCCAAGCCATGTTCAGGTAACTGGAACATAAGGAGACTAATTTGTCTTTTGTACGGTAATAAACAAATAAATACAGCAAAAATGAAGCGATAAAACTAAATAACATCAACCATATACTGCCCTCTTGGTAAAACACCATATTGTAAATAATGATGAGAGGAATCAGCACTTTCGCCAACAACATCGCCATAAAGGGACGAATTTTTTGTAAATATTCTACGCCAAAATAGCCGATGAGAAAGGAGACTAGTGGGAGTAGAAGAACCATATTAAATATGAAATAGATTTTTTCTCATCTTAGCACAACATCTATTTCACTTCAGAATAAGTCTCTTGCACACATAAAAAATCCATGACTTCAAACTGAAATAATTCCGTCAACTTGCTGTCATAAAGAACTGTTGAAATCATTCAAGATCATTTTCAATAAGGAATATATCATGGCTGGATTATCAATTTGGCACGTACTTATTTTCGCAATTGTCGTTTTACTTTTGTTCGGTACGTCTAAGCTAAAAAATTTGGGTAAAGATGTTGGTGGTGCGGTTAAAGATTTTAAAAAATCAATTAAGGATGACGAAGACCAGAGCACATCTGCTCAATTAAAAGAACCACGCACGATTGAACATCAAACATCTCATGATTTGAACTCAACAGCGAAACATTAAAGGTAGGTAACAGTAATGCTGAATATTGGTATGGCTGAACTATTAATGTTTGGCATCATTGCATTGCTTGTTCTTGGACCTGAAAAGCTTCCTGAGGGTGCGCGATTTGCTGGTAAATGGTATGGCAAAATTAAGCGTATGGTCAGCAATGTACAAAATGATATTGATCGTGAACTAAGAATGTCTGAACTTAAAGAACAAATGCAGACTGAAATGAAGCGCATTCAAGAATTAGAAGAAAAAATGAAAGCGCAAATGCAGGAAATTGAAAAACACACAGTATTAAGCGATGAATATTTAAATCCACCTATCGATCAACAGGTTCTCTCTGAAACAAGATCTATTTATGTGTATTTAAGCGTTCAGCAAAGTACAGCAGTTCCTTTTAGAGGACACGCTACACCTAAGCAAAGTTTTATTCATATTCAAAATTCGGCGCAACACAATAAACCGTATGTAGTCTTAGCGGAGGCAGTATGAGTCACAATACTCTCCCAAATATCATCTCTTCAAATGAAGATAATCCTCAGCTTGAAGAAATGCCAATAACCAAGCATCTTATTATTTTAAGAAAATATTTATTTAGAATAGTTGGGGTCATTCTCGTTTTATTCTTTTGTTTATTACCATTTGCAAATCAAAGCTATCAAATGATGTCTGAGCCTCTTAGAGCTCAACTCCCAATAAATTCATCAATGATTGCAACTGATGTCACCGCGACATTTATGGCACCATTTAAGTTAAACTTCTTCGTTGCTCTAATGATCGCCATGCCATTTATCATTTATCAAATATGGGCTTTTGTCAGACCGGCGCTATATAAAAATGAGAAAGCTTTAGCTCTACCATTACTCATCGGAAGTATTACATTATTTTATGCGGGTGTTGCTTTTGCTTACTTTGTAGCCCTCCCTTCGATTTTACATTTTTTCATTAGCGTTGCACCTGAAACGGTAGCACCCATGACTGACATTAATAGCTATCTGAGTTTCTGTTTAAAGTTATTCTTGGTTTTTGGTTTAACTTTTGAAATTCCAATTGTGACTTTATTACTCATTATGATTGGGGTAGTTACCACAGAACAATTGGTTGAAAAAAGACGTTTTATTATTGTAGGTTGTTTCTTCGTTTCTATGTTTGTGACGCCACCTGATGCACTATCGATGATTATGTTGGCGATACCAATGTGGATGTTATTTGAATTGGGACTTTTCTTTGGAAAATTACTCGAAAATAGAAGAGCAAAGTCAATACTTTGATATTTTGACCCTTTTAAACATAGGCGAGTCTTAAGACTCGCCTTTTTCATACTCTTTAAATAAAAGCTTAATTCAACTGACATAAATCTATCATTTGATTGTCATGATTGCGCATTAAGTTGTTTGTGACGCTAAAAACTACCAAGCAAGATGCTAGGAACGAACATGACTGATTTAATACCTTTTAACGATGATTACGATAGCAATGATTCGGGGAATCCAGAATTTCACCATTTACTTGAAAAGCAAATTACGCGTAGAGATCTCATTAAGAAGACTGCTGGTGGTGCAGTAGCATTGACAGTAGCGGCTTCAGTCGCAGGCTGTAACAGTGACGACAATGACCATAACAACTCAAATCCTTCACTACCTGAATTCGACAAATCAAAAACGCCAACTGAACTAACATTTAAAGCGGTTGATAAAAATATTAAAAATGAATTCACAGTGCCTGAAGGATATGAAGCACGTGTTATTTATGCACTAGGAGACCCGCTTTTTGAAGGTATGCCTGAATGGGATGCAGATAATATTCCGAGTGGTGCTTCATTTACCATGCGTTCAGGTGAATGTCATGACGGTATGACATATTTCGGCATGAAAAATAGCCGTTATGATCAAAATGAGTCAAATGTAGGTTTACTGGTACTCAACCATGAATATGTAGATAACAAAGCAATTTTACATCCAGCGAATAATACCATTTCAGCGGATATTCGTTCTGAAGATGAAGCATTACGTGAAATCAACTGTCACGGCGTTTCAGTGATTGAAGTACAAAAAAATCCAACAACTCAACAAGTCACTCTAAATAAACGCTCTGTATTCAACCGTCGAATTACAGCTGCAACACCAATCGATTTCGCTGGTCCTGTAAAAGGGCATGAATTGGTGCAGACCAAGATCAGTCCAGAAGGCACATTTACATTAGGTACGATCAATAACTGTGGTAACGGTTATACGCCTTGGGGCACGTACTTAACCACCGAAGAAAACTTTAACCAATACTTTACTCGCGATGACAAAGATCGTTCTGAAAAGGATTTGGAGTCATTAAAACGTTATAAAATTGCTTCAAATAGTTCTTATAAGTGGCACACTGTTCAAGCACAACTGTTCCCTCAAGATGTCTATGAGCGCTGGTTAACCAAAGTCTCTGCATCTTCTGCAACTCAAGATTTTAGAAACTCACCAAATACATTTGGTTGGATTGTTGAAATTGACCCATTTGATGGTCGTCAGCGCCCAGTAAAACGTACAGCTCTTGGACGTTTCGCTCATGAAGATTGCCGTGTGAGTCGTGCCATTCCTGGGCAACCACTAGCCTTCTATATGGGGGATGACTCTCAAGGCGAATATATCTATAAATTTGTTTCAGATGCGGTTTGGGACCCTAAAGATATCAACGGCGGTTATGCTGCTGGTGATAAATATATGAATAACGGTAAATTCTATGTTGCTAAATTTAACTTTAATGAAGCAACTCAAAAGACGTCTGGTGAGTGGATTGAACTCAATATCTCCAATCCATTAATTGCTAGTTATTCAAAATACAAATTTACAGATCAAGCTGATGTATTGGTAAATGCCCGTTTAGCAGGTGATGCAGTTGGTGCAACCAAAATGGATCGTCCAGAATGGGTTGCAGTAAACCCAGAGAATGGTGAGGTTTATGTCACCTTAACCAATAACTCATTACGTGGAAGTGAGCATACAATTGATGCTGCTAACCCTCGTAACTATGCTGATAATGATAAAGGTGGTACTCCTCGCGGGAATATCAACGGACATATTATTCGTTTCCGTGAAACTGGTGATACTGTTACAGCAAAAACATTTGTATGGGATATCTTCTTATTTGGCGCAGAAGAAGATTCACTTCCAGGTGTAAACCTATCTGGACTCACATCAGCAAATGATTTCTCAAGTCCAGATGGCCTATGGTTTGATCCACGTGGTGTCTTGTGGATACAAACTGATGATGGCGCTTATACAGATGAAACGAATTGCATGATGCTCGCTGCACTTCCAGGTCAAGTAAGTGATGGTAAAGTGACTTCTGCAAATGCTGGTTCAAATAATGCCACTCAACTTACTCCTGCTGGCGCACAGCTTGATGATTCAAAGTTACGTCGTTTTTTAACAGGTCCTTCAGGCTGTGAAATTACAGGTGCAACGATGACACCAGACTATAAAGCTATTTTTGTGAATGTTCAGCATCCTGGTGGTACTTGGCCTGCAAATCACAGCAATAGTATCAGCGGTGGTAAAGGTACACGTCCTCGCTCTGCGACGGTCGTGATTACTCGTAAAGATGGTGGCGAGATTGTTGGGGAAAGTCTAGAAAAGAAAGAAAACACTCCTGCTGCTTAATTCAAACATTGAAATAGAAAATGCCGACTACGATGTCGGCATTTTTTTTGAGAGATGCAAATCAATTTTGACTATGTGATTCTGATACGTACCTTGCTGCGTTTTTTCAAGCCAAGTCCATTGATTTCTTTTCATCAATAAATAGTTTGAGCATCGTGTTCCATATATCGGGCTTCGTATAAAAGTAGAAGATAACAGCTGCTCCATTTCCACTGATATTCCTGTTTGAGGTAATAAATCTAAATCAATTTTTCTTTCATCTTGTAAGATACCCCAAACGGCGTACTCTAAATCATACGCTTTTTGAGCATTGGGATTTAATTGCAATAATGGTAAGAACTCTTGTGTAAAGCGTTTACGCAAATGTTTGGTTTTTTCCCATGGATCACTTAATACACCATTGGAAACCACATATACACCTTTGGCAAGAACTTGTGGAGATTCACCACGATTACTCATATAAACCGCTTGATCAGAGGTTCCGATAAAAAGGTTAAATCCAGCGTAATCACATTGCTTTTTTTCTAATTCTTGGGCAAATCGGATCGGTGCTAATTCAGACTCCAGATATTGCTGAATGATATGTCCTCTTGAAGTTGGATATTCCTTCTTATCATTTGCATCACGGTAATTTGTCACAAGTGCCCAACGCCCTGCAGCAGTAATCCCCATCCATGTCCCACCAGATTGTAAATCTTGACCTGCAATAATTGGGCTATTTTCCCACTTATGAATTTGTGAAGCAGGTCGGTGATAAAACTCATCCCGATTTGAAATTAAGCATAATGCTGTTTCATCCAACACTTGCCATGCGATTGCTACAATACACATCGTTGCATCCTTAGAACTTTACACATTGAATGTACAACATTTTTTCAGTCTTTCCGTTAGAATCGACACAAAACATAATATAAAGGAAAAGCAATGCTGACCTATCCTTCTATTGACCCAGTGGCAATATCTGTGGGTCCATTACAAGTTCACTGGTATGGACTCATGTATCTACTCGCATTTTTATTTGCGTGGGGCTTGGCAACATTCCGTGCTAAGCAACGAGGATGGACACCAGACATGGTCTCTGATCTCATCTTTTACGGTGCATTAGGTGTCGTGATTGGTGGTCGAGTAGGCTATGTGTTCTTTTATGGTTTTGATCAATTCCTTGCAAATCCGATATGGTTATTCCAAGTTTGGACAGGTGGCATGAGCTTCCATGGCGGCTTCTTAGGTGTCATGTTTGCCATGTTATTGTGGTGTAAAAAATACAAAATGACTTGGTTCCAAACACTGGATTTTATTGCCCCATGTGTTCCAACAGGTCTGATGTTTGGTCGTATTGGCAACTTTATTGGCGGCGAACTTTATGGCCGACAAGTCACAGATCCAAATTTCGCATTGGGTATGGTTTTCCCTACAGATCCTTTACAACTCGTACGACATCCATCCCAACTTTACCAAGCACTCTGTGAGGGTTTGATTCTTTTTATTGTTCTGTGGTGGTTTAGTTCTAAACCTCGTCCACGCATGGCTGTTTCTGCTCTATTCTTAATTGGATATGGTATCGCTCGCTTCACAGTTGAATTCTTCCGTGAGCCAGATAATGGTCAATTATTTATCGGATGGATGAGCAAAGGACAATTCCTTACAGTTCCAATGATTCTCATCGGCCTATGGATGCTTTGGTATGCCTACCAAAAGAAAGTATATGACTGGGGTCCTTTACAAAATAATGGCAAATAAGTAAATCATGCCCTCAAAGGTGAACATCTTGTTCACCTTTTTTTGTGCTAGAGTTTTGACTTATTTACTTTGATTCAGATTACTATGCTCGAGTTTTGGTTTGATCCTAAAGTTTCAATACAGCACAAAGCTTTATTTTTTATTTTGATCGCGAGTGCTACCGCTACGTTATATTGGATGCAACCGCTTAACTTTGATGCCATCTTAATGTTTGTGGGCACAGGTATCGTTTTTCTTATTTGCCGTTACTGTAAAATTCATTTCGCTTCACACCATCCAACAGGGTTGATGTACCGATTATTTACTTGGATTCCTATCGCTCTGCTACTTGCCTTGATTTTCATGCATGCAAAAGATGGAGAAATTCTTTTACCTGGCGCTCAAGGATTAGGATTTATGGCTTTATCTATTTGCTTATTTTCCCCACTGTCTCTACTTCATCAACATCAGCATTAAGACTTCATTATGTTAAATTTCTGGTATTCGGAACGATGCACACGCAGGCTTAAATTGATCATTTGTATATCAACGTGTGTAGTGATTCTGTTGACAGCTGAAATTAAAAAACTTGATTTTCTATCGACACTAATGAGCTTATGTTTAGGCTTAAGTCTACACATTATTCATCATGTTTTGATCCAATCTAAGCGTCTAAAGCATCAGCTGAAAGCATATTATGCTTTTAGTCCTTTCATCTTGATTGTATTTTTTATCTTCATGCTTTCAGCGCTGAACTTTCAAAATAGCAGAGAGTTTTTTGCACTTTTTGTACAACTCATGGGTTATAGCGCAGTGGGATTATTCGTAGTGAGTTTATATGCATCTCGTACACCCCGCTGAATTTCAAAACTACTAAGCAAATGAAAATAAATATAAATTAATCGCACTCACTTAACGCTTTGCTACAGAACAGTATTATTTCTACTCCAAAACTGTGCCTATACTCAAAGGATGTATCTAATTTAGATTAAATGGAGTACATCATAATGAGTCAAAATTTAACGACCGTATCTAACTTCCAACTTGAACGCTATTTAGGTACTTGGTATGAGATTGCACGCTTACCAATGAAGCATCAACCTGAAGACAGTACGGATATTTCGGCAGTCTATACCTTAAACAGCGATGGAACTGTACGTGTTCAAAATCGTTGTCTTGATGGCAACAAAGAACTGGATGAGTCTATTGGCGAAGCCACAGTCGTAGATGCTGCACATGGCAAATTAGAAGTCAGCTTTTTGCCTGAAGGATTTCGTTGGATTCCATTCACTAAAGGTGACTATTGGGTACTTAAGATCGATGAAAATTATCAAACTGCTTTAGTCGGTGAACCTAATCAAAAATATCTTTGGATTCTGCACCGTGAACCTGTGTTAAATGAATCTATCAAACAAGCGTATCTTGCATATGCTCAATCCATTGGTTATGACCTAAGCGATTTAATTCATACTGTACATACAGGACACAAAACTACTTAAGCCCTAAAATTTTGAGTTAAATGAGAGCACCCTAAAGGGTGCTTTCTTATTTCTTTAATTACTCGCTTTCAAAGATTCTATTCCGTAAGGAAGATATTAAAAAGCATGCTGCTTTAGTATAAACTGATGCCAATGAAATTTTTGGCATTGGTTTATTCTTCAAATGCCACATTCAAATCGATCAGGAAATTTATGAAAGCGTATTTAGACCTACTACAACATATCCTCGACAATGGCGGTGATAAAGGTGACCGTACTGGTACAGGTACTCGTTCTGTATTTGGTCATCAAATGCGCTTTGATCTTTCTAAAGGTTTTCCTCTACTGACCACAAAGAAAGTTCACTTCCGTTCAATCGTGGTTGAATTACTTTGGTTCCTTAAAGGTGATACCAATGTTAAATATCTCCAAGATCATAAAGTTACAATTTGGGATGAATGGTCGACAGCTGAGCAGACTGCTCGTTTTGGACGTCCTGAAGGAGAGCTAGGTCCAGTATATGGACACCAATGGCGTAACTTTGGTGCAACTAAAAAAGACGATGGTTTATACGAGCAAGATGGTTTCGATCAAATCAAATGGTTAATTAATGAAATTAAAACCAATCCAAACTCCCGTCGTTTAATCGTATCAGGTTGGAACCCAAAAGAAGCTGGACAAGTGGCACTCCCTCCTTGTCACACGCTTTTCCAGTTTTTTGTTCAGGATGGAAAATTATCATGTCAGCTTTATCAACGTAGTGCTGATGTTTTTCTTGGCGTTCCATTTAATATTGCAAGTTATGCACTTCTCACCCATATGATTGCGCAAGTCTGTGATCTAGAAGTCGGTGATTTTGTTTGGACAGGTGGTGATACTCATCTTTACGCCAATCATTTCGAGCAAGCACAACTTCAATTAACACGTGAACCACTTCCATTGTGCCAACTCAAACTGAATCCCGAAATTAAAGATATTTTTGATTTCAAATTTGAAGATATTGAAATCGTAAATTACGAATCGCATCCTGCAATTAAAGCACCTGTTGCGGTTTGATTTTAACTAATGTCTTTTGGGATCACAGTTGATACTAATCGTGATCCAACTTTACATTTCCCTCTTTAACTCATATTCGCTGGAAGAATAATCATGGCATTTCAAGGTTTAGAAGTCGTACACGTCGTTGCAATGGATCAGCAACGTTGTATTGGCAAAGGAAATGATTTGCCATGGCATATTTCAGCTGATCTCAAACATTTTAAAGAAATTACCCAAGGTGGTGTTGTGGTGATGGGACGTAAAACACTTGAGTCTATGGGTAGAACGCTTCCTAAACGTGTAAATTGGGTCATTACACGAGATACGTCATGGCAATTTGAAGGAACAAAAATCGCGCATACAATCGAGAGTGCACTTGAGCAGGCAGTCCATGATGTAAAAGCTTCAGAAAAGCCTGGATCTATTTTTATCATAGGTGGTGGAGAAATTTTTAGCCAAACGATCTCTATTGCGGATCGCTTAGAACTCACGCATGTTGAATTAGACGTTCAAGGTGATGCTCATTATCCCGAGATTCCACCTGAATTTAAAAAAGTGGCATCAGAGCAACATATTGATGACAAAACAAATATTGCATTTGAGTTCGCAACCTACCAAAAATAAAGCTTTCTAACATATAGCCAATAATAATGCATAACATCGGTAAAAGAGAGTTTATTCTTGCACTTGCAAAGGGAGCTTTTCACTCCCTATTTAGTTTATTTGTCATCTTCTCTTCGATTTGGTTATGTATGGCCTTATGGGTTCAAGAGCCATTTGGCTGGTTAGTCAGTCGTATTATCATTGGCTTTTGGGGCGCTTTTGCCTTAAGTGTTTTAGGCATATATGCAACACAACATTTTTTTAGCCGTAGTAAAGATGTCGTCTTATACATTGTCTTTTTTGCGTTCAGTTTAGTTTGGTATTTTAGCATCCCTGCCAAACAAGACCGTGAGTGGAATCCTGAAGTCGCAAGAATTCTCAATTATGAACGTCAAGGTGATTGGGTCACTTTACACAATGTGCGTAATTTTGCATGGAATGAAGACGGAACCTATCAAGAACGCTGGGATACACGTCAGATTGATTTGAATCAAATCAGTGGCATTAACATCATTACTTCATATTGGATGGGACCACAAATCGCCCACACTTTAGTCAGCTTTGATTTCAAAAACTCTAAACCACTGACCTTTTCGATTGAAATTCGCAAAGAAAAAGATGAAGAGTTTTCTGCTATTGGTGGTTTTTTTAGAAAGTACGAAGTCAGTTTAGTTGCTGCTGACGAGAAAGACATTATTTATACACGTAGCAATGTACGTAATGAGCAGGTCTATTTTTTCCCAATCAACATGAAAGCTGCTGAAATGAAAGCTTTATTTGAGGAATATTTAGAGCAAGCAGATCAACTTAGTCAAGAACCAAAATGGTATAACACCTTGACCAGTAACTGCACCACTTTGGTTTTTGATATGGTTCAAGCGATTTCCAAACATGAATTGCCAGTGGACTACCGATTATTAGCCTCAGGTTATTTACCTAATTATCTGTATGACTTAGGGGCATTACAACATCATTGGGATATCAAAACATGGTACAACAAGGCACATGTCAACCCAAGAACAGACCAATTTAATCAATTTAAATATCAAAGTAGTAAAAATTATTCAAAATTGATTCGTCTGGGTCTCCCTCAGAGTCAGCCAGAGCTTGCACCTTAGCGTATCAGTTGATATACATAAAATTGACTTGAATTTAATTTATATTAGAAAGAAATAACACAGGGGCATTCCATATGTTAAAACAACTTTTAGCCGTATCCGTTATAGGCTCAGCATTACTTTTTACAGCATGTACCACAACACCATCTGCTGAAAAGCAACAACAAGCACTTAATCAATTGCAAAATAAAACTTGGATTTTGACACATATTGGCGCAACAGAATTTAAGACCGACCCTACTGCACACAATGTTCCAAGTATTCAATTTGATGCAGCATCTAGTCGTTTGAGTGGTGCAGATGGTTGTAACCGTTTTATGGGTGCATATAGCATTAAAGCTGACAAAATTAGCTTGAGTGAAGTTGCAACTACACAAATGATGTGTGTGAATACTCAAGAACTTGCAAATCGCTATAATGCTGCCTTGGCAAAAGTCGCGGCATTCCAAGTCTATGACAAAACGCTTCGCCTACTCGATGAGAATGGTAATCCAGTATTGCAGTATGAGTCTGCAATACAACCGCGTTAACAGTTAAGCAACCATTTCACTGGTTGCTTTTTTCATTCTACACCCCATTATTTCAGTCATTGCAACTCAATAAGGTGAATCCCATGCAACAAGCTTTGCTCGGTGGCGGATGCTTCTGGTGTGTTGAAGCAGTTTTCCTTCAACTCAAAGGTGTCACTAAAGTCGTGAGTGGTTATGCGGGTGGGTATACGGCCAATCCAAGCTATGAGGACATTTGCAAAGGAGACACCCATCACGCGGAAGTGGTTTTAGTGGATTTTGATGAAAGTCAAATTAGCTTTGCTCAATTGCTTGATGTATTTTTTGCAACACATGATCCAACCACACTCAATCGCCAAGGTAATGATATAGGTACGCAATATCGCTCTGTCATTTATTATTTTGATGAAGAACAGCACCAGATTGCAGAGAAAGCCATTCAACAGTTAAAAGCAGAAGGTTTAGATATTGTCACAGAATTAAGCTCAGTACCGACCTTCTACCCTGCTGAAGAATATCATCAAAATTTCTTTGCTCGCAACCCGACTCAGGGCTACTGTAATTTTAGCATTCCACCAAAACTTTTAAAGCTTCGCTCTAAATTTGAAGGTTTACTCAAAGACTAATACAGGTTTAAAAAAAGCGACCTTATGGTCGCTTTTCTCATGTTAATCAGTTAATTATCTGTGGCAAAGGCAATGTCAGCAAGCCCGGCTTCGCTTGCACGTGACATCACTTGAGCAACAGTATCATAACGTGATTCTTTATCTGCTTTAAGAATAATCGTCGGTTGTTGTGCTGAACCACCGGCATCGTTAAATCTTTTTTGCAATTCATCTAAGCTGATAATTTCTGAATCCCATGCAATCTCACCCTGTGAGTTAATGCTTACTTGAATCGATTCAGGTGGCGGATCAATGATATCCGCTGTCGTTTTTGGTAAAGTTAATGGAATTGATGGGTTAGCAACGGTCGCTGTCACCAAGAAGATGATCATCAAAACCAACATAATGTCAATTAACGGGATGAGGTTCATCTCCGTCATGCCTGTATCGTTGTCTTCACCCAATTGAAAAGCCATTAAGCTTGACCTCCAACGTAACTTTCTTGAGTCGCTTTCACTTCAACTTTTTGCGCAGAAGAATCTTGTTGCAGCATCGTGTCGATTAACAGACTGTGAGCATGATCTTGTAGTTCATTACTTAATGTACGATTAAAGCGAATACAAATGTTGTATGCGATCACTGCTGGAATAGCAACTGCCAAACCAATACCAGTCATAATCAGGGCTTCACCCACAGGGGTTGCAACTTGTGCAAGTCCTGCTTGACCGCTTTTACCTACTGCAACCAATGCATGGAAGATTCCCCATACTGTACCAAATAGCCCTACAAATGGTGCAAGTGAGGCAATTGTTCCGAGTACAGCAACACCTTTTTCAGCAGATGCTTTTTCCAAAGCAATCTGACGCAATAAAGCTTGCTCAGCAACAGCTTTACGTTGTTCAAATCCCAAAGGAGCGAGTTTCGCTTTCAATCCTGCTAATGCTTTAGAGAGTTGAGCATAAGCAACTTCTTTCAGCTGACGTGTTCCCATCACACGTAAAACGACAATCGTCCATGTCGCAATAGACATTGCGAGTAAAACGAAATAAAGCGTCTTACTGACTGCATCAGCATGTTGCCAATAAACTGAAAAGTTCATACTCGAACTCCTAATAAAAGTTAGCCGTTAGAATTCAACTTAAGTTCAAATGGTTGTTCCGCTCTAAACGGATAAGCCACACCATTTTCCTTATAAGGTCTGAATTTTGCATTACGCACTGAGCGTAAAATCTTTTGATCAAGCGAATCAATTCCACTTGATTTTGTGATTCTGGCATTCACTACATTACCGTTAGTGTCCGCTTCAATCGATACTACAACAGTACGATCAGAACCTTGTAAATCTCGGTTGGTATATGATGGCTTCGGTGTACGAGACCATGATATTTGCCCAATACTTAAATTCTTTGGTGTATTACGTGCTTGCTGCTCACGACGTTCTTGTTCGCGTCTTTCATTTTCCAAGCGCTCACGTTCTTGTTGCTCACGTAGCTGTTGGTCACGCAATGCTTGCTCACGTCGCTGCTGTTCAAGCAACTCACGATTTTTACGTTCTTGCTCTAAACGCTGTTGTTCCTGCTTTTGCTTTTCTAATTTATCTTCTTGAACAATTGCTTTTTGTTCGACAGGTTTAGGCTTTTCAGCAATGACTTTGGGTTTAACCACAGGAGGTGGTTCAACGACTTTAGGTTCTGGTTTTGGTTGAACTTGAGGTTTCACAGGTTCAACAGGAGGTGGCGGCGGTGGCGCATCCTCTTTAATCTGAACAAAACGAACCTTAATTGGATCTTTATCAATAGGTTTTAATTCAGGTGTTTTCATCTGACTCACGGCAAATAAAACACCAATATGCCCGATCACCACTGCAATGAGCGAAGTAAGCACTTTCTTTTTCATTGAGATTGGATTTTGCATCATAGGAATGGAAGATGGGCTCATTAAAATTTATGACCTGATATACATTGACGCTGTCTTCAGAAGGAAGATTTCAATCAAACTTATCGGTTAGTACAATTAAAGTACGCCAATAATAAATGAGAAGTGTTTTCATTTGCAACTATTAATTCTGCAGTTTTGATGAGTTTTTTTGATCATCAATAAAAAAGGCATGCTCACGCATGCCTTAATAAATCAGTGATATTTAATTAAAAATCACTGGAATACCACAGTTTTATTACCATCAACAATGATACGGTCTTCTAAATGCCACTTAACAGCACGCGCCAAGACATTACGCTCAACGTCTTGACCTAATTCACGTAATTGATCAACTGTAAAATCATGGCTGACACGCTCGACATCTTGTTCAATAATCGGACCTTGATCCAAATCAGCTGTCACATAATGCGCTGTTGCACCAATCAGTTTTACGCCTTTTTCATACGCTTGCTTATAAGGGTTAGCACCCACAAAAGCTGGAAGGAAAGAATGATGAATGTTGATCACTTTCATTTCCCACTTAGAGACGAACTCTTCATCAAGAATCTGCATATAACGTGCGAGTACAAGTAAATCATTACCTTGCATTAACTCATCAATTTTTGCATATGCTTCGCGCTTGTTCTCTTTATTGACAGGCACAACTTCAAAAGGAATACCGAAGTTTTCCACAGACTCACGTAGATCTTCATGATTCGATACAACCTTAGTGATTTCACAAGGTAATCCACCACGTGCATGACGCCACAAAAGCTCAAGCAAGGCATGGTCGACTTTCGATACCAAAATACCGACTTTCTTTACATCTGACACTAAAGCTAAACGCCAATGCATGTTGTAACGTTCAGCTACGTTTGTGGCGAAAGTTTGTAGAATATTTTCCTTACGGCTTTGCAAATTGTCGAGTTCAAACTCAACACGCATGAAATAACGCCCGCCCTGAGCTTCTGTTGCATATTGATCAAGCGCAGTGATGTTTGCCCCTTGATGATACAAAAAGCTCGATACAGCCTGCACGATTCCTGGTTTATCTTCGCAAGTAATCAGTAAACGTGCTGTGTTAGCAGTTGTCATATTCATGATGATTTATATCACTTAACAGTTAAATTGAAAAACAGCCGCGTATTCTAACTCTTTTTTTAATGCTTTCAAATTATCTTTGCTGAAATCAATCTTCTCGATCAGCAGAAAGACTGGCAAATAATTCAGATGTTCCCAGCGTTTCAAGCAAGCGCTCATAAGTCTGACGACTTTCACCACGTAAATAAGGACCTTCAAGAAACACCATTTGACGCAGTGCCTGCCAAACCCACTTTTCATCTAAATGGTTGGAATCTTTTAAATGACCAGACATATAGAGAAAATTCGTCCAGTTCGTTAGGACGATCCATAGGTTGATGATCAACGCTTCAATTTCAGACTCTGTCATTTGCATGAGACCTGCATTGACGAAGGCTCTGTAAATCTTTTGACCTTGTTGCATCACTTTACCTGCGAAACGCGGGTAAATTTTTCTAAAGTCATCATTATTTTCTGTTAAATGATATACATCACGATGCAGAAAACGATAGGCCCATAACTGACTACTGAGTACTTGAAAGTATCGGATTTTATCATTGGCATTTACATCACGGTCTTCTGGCAATGCTAGCAGCTCTAAAGTTGCATGCTGATATTGCTCCATCAGCTCTTTAATGATCTCTTGCTTGTTACGAAAGTGATAATAGAGATTACCAGGACTAATACCTAACTCTGCTGCGATATGGTTAGTTGTGACAGATCGCTCTCCACGTTCGTTAAAGAGTTGCAAACTAATTTGCAAGATTCGGTCTTTGGTTTTTAACGTTTTGGAATGCGACATCCTAATACCATCTATAACAAGAATAATGACGTTTAGCCCAAGCTAACATAAAAGTGACTTGACTTTTAGAGTATTTACTCTAAAAATAAAAATCACATCAACCCTTACATTAGTGGTACTGGTCATGAACAGTCAAACAAAAACAAATTTAATGACGACTGAAGCATCGGAAGTTCAGCATTTACATGATCTTCTAGCGCTTCAGAAAGCAGCCTATCGACGTTATCCGAACCCGACAGCAAAACAGCGTATTGAACGTTTGGCTCGTCTTAAAGCAGTTTTGATTAAATATCAGGACCAAATTGCAGAAGCAATTAGCCAAGATTATGGTAATCGTTCGGTTTCTGAAACTAAAATTGGTGAACTGCTCACTTCACTCGAGCAAATCAAATATTACAGCAAACATTTAACAGAGTGGATGAAGCCTTCTAAACGCCATATCGGTATTTTACATCAACCTGCAAAAGGTTGGGTTCAGTATCAACCTTTGGGTGTTGTCGGTATCATTTCCCCTTGGAACTACCCTTTATTATTGGCGATTAGCCCATTAGTATGTGCCTTGGCAGCGGGCAACCACGCCATGATTAAAGTTTCAAGCACCTCACGTAATTTTGGTTATGTATTACAAAATGCTCTATCTGAAGCATTCCCACAAGAGTTAGTTGCCGTTGTTACAGGTGGTGGCGTAATCTCTGACACATTCAGTCATCTTGCATTTGATAAATTAGTCTTCACAGGCTCTACCAATGTTGGTAAGACTGTGATGAAAGCAGCATCTGAAAACTTAGTTCCAGTTATTCTAGAACTTGGTGGTAAATCACCAGTTATCGTGCACCCTTCAATTGACTTAAAGGATGTCGCGGAGCGTGTTGCATTCGGTAAATTATGGAATGCGGGTCAAACTTGTGTCGCACCAGATTATATTTTCTTACCACGCGGCAAAACTTCGGAGTTTATTCACCAGTTTGAATCTGTTGCGAAAACGATGTATCCAACATTACGTGACAACCAAGATTACACCTCTATAGTGAGCGATAAGCAAAATAAACGCTTACAAGGTTACTTAGAAGATGCGATTCAAAATGGTGCTCAAGTCACTGAAATTAACCCATTAAAAGAAGAGCTTGCTTCTGTACGTAAAATTGCGCCAACCCTTCTGACCAATATCACCCCTGATATGGAAATTATGAAGAACGAAATCTTTGGTCCAATTTTACCAATCTTAGAATATGATCAAATAGACGAAGTTATCGAGTTTATTAATGACCGACCACGTCCACTTGCATTATACTATTTCGACTTTAACGATGCTCGAGCAGAATACGTTTCGCAACGTACTCACTCTGGACACTTTGGTCAAAACGCTGTTGTTACTCATGTTGCACAAGATGATCTACCATTCGGTGGCGTTGGTGCATCTGGTATGGGCAGATACCATGGTCCCGAAGGCTTCTTCAGTTTATCAAATGAACGCTCAGTTATGTCTATTCCAAAGCTATTCAGCTTGAAATACGTACTGCCTCCGTTTAATAGACCGATCCCTAGTCTTATCCGTAAAGCCTTTCTTCGTTAAATGATCAAGGCATGATCTATCAAAACAGGTCATGCCCTGTTTTTATCAATTTCGCTTGTCTTTTAAGCGTATTTTTGATATAAAACGCCCCTTGAATGAATTCAATCCGTTTTATTTTGACTGGCCATACAGATTTGCTGTTGGCTAAATCAATGGAGTTACACCATGTCTAAGGTTTGCCAAGTTACCGGCAAGCGTCCAGTCGTTGGTAACAACGTCTCACACGCCAACAACAAAACTAAGCGCCGGTTCGAGCCGAACCTGCACCACCACCGTTTTTGGTTAGAAAGCGAAAAACGTTTCGTACGTCTTCGTCTAACTACTAAAGGTATGCGTATTATCGACAAATTGGGCATCGAAAAGGTTGTTGCTGACCTACGTGCTCAAGGTCAAAAGATCTAAGGAGCAACGAAAATGCGTGATAAGATTCGCCTAGTTTCTTCTGCTGGTACAGGTTATTTCTATACCACTACTAAGAACAAACGTACTATGCCGGAAAAAATGGAAATCAAAAAATTTGATCCAAAAATCCGTCAACACGTAATCTTCAAAGAAGCTAAAATCAAATAATTTTAGTTCTTTAAAAAAATACGACCCATTGGGTCGTTTTTTTTGCCTTTTTTTTCTTCAGGTTGTTAAAATTTAATCTCAGTTTGGCATTTTTTATGCTTATACAGCTCAAAAGCCAATTCATAATTTATAAATATTTAAGGGGTGATTAGTGCCACATGATGTAGATTTAATTATATTGCTTGCGGTTGGTTTTGGCTTAGCCCTTATTTTTGGCTTTATCGCCGCACGTTTACGTCTACCCCCTCTTGTTGGCTATCTCATTGCCGGCATTATTATTAGCCCCAAAACCCCCGGTATCGTCGCCGATATCACACTAGCCAATCAACTCGCAGAACTGGGTGTCATGTTTTTGATGTTCGGTGTCGGGATGCACTTTTCACTGAAAGATTTAATGCAAGTTCGGCGTATTGCTGTCCCTGGTGCAATTTTACAAATCACAGTGGCTACCATCCTCGGGATTGGCGTCTCCATGCTATGGGGATGGAGTTTTGGGTCAGCATTGGTGTTTGGCTTAAGCTTATCTTGTGCGAGTACTGTGGTACTCCTGAAAGCTTTGGGTGACCGAGGCTTACTGGATTCAGTCAATGGAAAAATTGCTGTGGGATGGCTACTCGTCGAAGACCTAGTCATGGTGCTCGCTTTAGTTTTATTACCCGCTACAGCTGTACTCCTTGGCGGAACAGCACTGGAAGGCGCTGATCCAGATCAAAATGTCTTTGTGACTTTAGGAATAACCTTACTTAAAGTTGCGGGCTTTATTGCCTTTATGCTGATTATTGGTAAGCGCCTCATCCCTAAAATTATTCAGTTTGTCGTACGCTTAGGTTCTCGCGAGCTATTTACATTGACTGTGGTTGCAGCAGCCGTATCCATTGCCTATGGTTCGTATGCAGTTTTTGGCGTTTCAATGGCATTAGGTGCATTCTTTGCTGGGATGGTGGTTAAAGAGTCTGACTTCAGTCATCGTGCTGAAGAAGAAACGTTACCACTGCGTGAGATATTCTCCATCCTATTCTTCGTCTCTGTCGGAATGTTGTTTGACCCAACAATTATCGTTGAAGAACCACTTCATATTCTGGCTGTGATTGGCATTATCATGATCGGAAAAACATTAGCAGCAATGGCGCTGGTTTTGTTCTTCCGCTATCCATTAAATACCGCACTTACAGTAGGTGCCTCACTGGCTCAAATCGGTGAGTTCTCCTTTATCTTGGCAACACTCGGTCTATCTATAGGATTATTAACCCCTGAAGCTCAAAACTTGATTTTAGCCGGGGCATTATTTTCTATTTCGCTCAATTCTGTTTTATTTTCAGCCATTGAACCAGTACAGAAATGGATTCGTGAGCGCTCGCATTTGGCTCGTTTGCTTGAGCGTAGTGGTGATCCATTGGCGATTTTACCTGACGAGGTCTCACAGGACTACCTGCGCGATCAAGTGGTCATGGTCGGTCATGGAGAAGTTGGACGTCGCTTAACGAAAACACTGATGGAAAATAACATCAAAGTGGTGATTGCTGAAGAAAATCGAGAAATTGTTGAAAAACTACGCGCAAAAGATATTGCTGCAGTATCAGGTTCAGCAACAGAACCAGGCGTATTAATTCAAGCACATATTCAACATGCGAGGCTTTTAATTATCTCGCCGATGGATATTTTAGATATTCATAAGATTGTAGATACTGCCAAACTTCTGAATCCACAGATTCAAGTTTTGATCTGTGCGGAAAGTAAAGAAGAAGCTGAAGCAATACGTGCAGATGAAATTGGTGAAGTGTATTACGCAAAGGAAGAAATGGCGAAGAACATGAGTAATCATATTCTAAATCAAATTGAAATCGCACATCATCATGCACCATCTCACTAAGTAAAATAAAAACCGTGCTATTTGCGCGGTTTTTTCTTAGCTATAAAACTGTGGTTTTTCATCTACGACTTCCGCATGCCATTCATTCGATTGTTTTTCGAGAAGTGCAAATAACGCAGCCTGAATCATGTGTTGGGCAATCAAAGGCATATGATCACCTAATAAAGCTTTCACTTCATCATTAAATTGAATTTTCACAAGTGGCTCATCCTCGGATGCAGCGTGACGAAGCGCTAACTCGCCATTCTCAAGTTGCACCAATTCTAAAATTGCTTCTTGTGTTCCGAATAATTCTTTCAATTGCTCTATAGACATATACCCTCCATGATTCACATGGTGGCAAAATGCTGAATGCACTTTGCATAGCTTAGACTATTTTATATAAGTTCTAAAATTTATATTTCAAGTCTAATCGTTTAAAACTGTCATGATTACAATTAAAACTCAACCATTTCGTTACGAAAACCGTCAATAAGATGGATTAAGTCACGATGCCACTCTCGAAGAATTTGAATGTCTGGCAACCACGCTTGAGGTGTCTGCGTGACTTTAATAATAAGATTTGAAGAAGTCTCATCCTCAGGTTCTGGTGCACTTGGTTCAGGTGCATACTGGCACATACGATAAGCGCGCTTTAGTTCTGCAATAAAACCATCCTTTGCAAGATGCTGTAACACGGTGATTTCTGGAGAAACTTGCCCTTTAGCGGCCATATGCTCTTCAATAGATTTTAATGTAGGTGAAAAATCATTTAAACGGTAATAACGCACCAACTCTTGCAAAAATGCCAAGACTGCTCCATGCAAATGAAAGACTGCCGCTTCACGATGGGCTTGAGCTTGTTGAATATGCTCTGTCTGTTCTGCTTGCTGACATGATAGACGGGCAAAATAGAGTTTTTGATTAGTGCGATCTGCATGAAAACGAGCAACACGAGACATGAAAACTTCCTAACAACATTTATGTCATACAACTTAAATGTTGACGCCATATCACGCAATGCTTTTAAGAAAAAAATCAAGATTAATTTTAGATCAACAAGATTGATTGAAAGCCTGATTATTAATGCATACTGCTTAAATAAAAAAGCCAGCCAAATGCATGGCTGACCCTTGCGAATGAATCTAAGGTTATATTAGCGAACAATACCCTTAAAAATTCCTAATGGATTATAAGTCCCATCGCCTTTTTCATTGTCATAATGAAATTTGACCTGATCTTGATCGCCACCTAACAGTGTTCCAGCCCTGTAAAGACCTTCTGAAATCGCAAGGAAGCCAACATCAATTGCTTGATGAACTGTACCAACACCAGGAATTAGGCTCAATGGCTTCCAAATTGGAGCTTGAACATTCAATGTGCTCGAAAATAGGTTTGATGCGTTTTGAAGCGTGTCACCGATTAACGTACCTGCACCTGATACGATTTCTGTTTCTAGATGATTTAATTCTTGAATAGACATTTTTATAACCTTTTGGGGTTTTATAATGGAGCTTTTATACTACACACTTCACTCAAACTTATTCAATCTATTATTAAGATATACTTCACAATAATTTGTATATAAATGTGATTTTAAGTGTATGTTTTTAATAAAAATATTAATATATAACAGAAATACATTTCAAGAATATGTCAACTCTTCAAAGTACAAAAGTTGGTCAAAAAAGCTAAAAAGATTCATATTTATTATTAAAATTAAATAAAATATCAAATAAAAAGGAGCAATAACTGCTCCTACTTTATTTAGACATCAAGTTATGCTTCTGGCTTTTCGTCTGCAGCTTTTACTCGAATACCTGCACCTTTAACTTTACGGGTGTTCAGCCCCTTAATTGCTTTCACAGCTTCACGGCCATGTGGCATTTCAACAAAGGCAAATCCTTTCGATTTGCCTGTTGCAGCATCTAATACCAATGTACATGAGTCTACTGTTCCAAACTGCTGAAATAACTCCAGAATCTCAGCTTCAGTAATGCTGCGCTCTAAGTTACGAACTAAAATTTTCATGAAAAAACCTTAAGAAGATAGGCAAAAAAACCAAAAAGTACGCGCCTACTCTACTTTTTGTATGAAACAATCTAGATAGTTTAATCGAGATCAATCCCAAAATCTAAATTAATCGACTGTCGCTCAATCAAAGCACTCTTAACCGTTTGCTGTCTGGTTTTATAATGTGTTTCACTTGTACACAAATGTCTTGAAAGATCATTAAGAAAATAGCTTTCAACTTTTCGTCCTTGCTCATCAACTTGTTCCCTTGCCCACGTCACCAAATTTTGCTTGGTTAAAATCAATTCATTTTGTGCACGGGTAAGTGCTACATAAAGCACACGGCGTTCTTCTTCAACTTCATCAAAATCCCCTTGAGCTCTTGCATGTGGATACTGACCAGGTGTCACATTCGCCACGTAACAAACTTTTTGTTCAGTTCCTTTAGCAGAATGTATCGTGATCAAAGTCACAACATCAGTATCTGACTGGCGTTCGATTTCACTGATTGAAACTGGATCAAGCACGTAGGCTTCTAAAAACTCACTTAACTGAGTATGTTTTGAAGCTAACTGTTTCACCAACTCAAAGTCTCCTTGACGACGCCCCCAATCCTTTTTGTAATTTTCACTCAACTGAATTTCTATTGCCTGAATTGCCAAGCTTACGCAAGCTTGAACTTCAGTCTTTAACACATTCAACTGCTTCATAATGAGTAGAGCCTCAGCAGGAATACGTCCAAATTTTTCTAGTTTTTCCGCAATGACATCATCTTGAGGGTCCTGTAACAACTGTTGCGCTAAACGGCTTGCGCCAACATCACCGACCCCATCCCAAAGCGTCAAAAACCGCATCCATGCAATATCGTCTGAAGGATTGGCAATGACCCGTAGTAAACTCAGTAAATCCTTAACATGCGCAGTTTCAAGAAGTTTCATACCACCAATAAACCGATATGGGACATTGGCTGCAATGAAAGCTGCTTCAATATGACGAGCTGCAAAGCTTGAACGTACCAGAACCATATGATCGCGCCAAGGACTTCCCTCAAGTAAATGTCGCTCTTTAATATCTATGGCAATCCATTTTGCTTCATCAAACTCATTCGGGAAAATATGAATTTTAGGCTTTATGCCTGTACCTCGATACGCATTTAAGCGCTTGTCGTATTTAATCTCACTTTGATCAAGCAACCAATTTGATAAATCTAAAATTTCTTGAGTAGATCGGTAGTTTTTTTCTAATTTAAAAATTTGAGCTTCTGGCACACGCTCTTTAAAGTGATGAATGTTTTCGAAATCTGCTCCACGAAAACCATAAATCGATTGAGCATCATCACCGACGCAAAACAAACTTACTCGATCCTTTAAAGGATCTAACAGCGCCCATTGCAATGGATTGGTGTCTTGCATTTCATCCACGAGCATATGTCTGCAAATCGAAGCCACATAATCGACTAGACCCTCAGACTGTGCTAAAGCTGATGCCACGATCGCAAGAATATCGTCATAATCAAGAAAGCTACGTGCCTGCTTTCGAGTTTCATATTCTTTCATGATTTCTGCAATCAGGTCTTTCATTGCTAAGAATTCAGGCATTTGCTTTTCTATGGCAACACTTAGCTTTTGACGCGTATTTCTAGCATATGAATACAGATCACATAATTCAGCAGGCTTCGGGAGCTGATTGGGATTCTTCTTATCATCTTTACCACGTATCAAACGAAACATCATGAGTTGATCATCACGATCAATAATTGAGAATTGCGCTAAGCCGAAAGCTTTTGGTATACGACGCAGCAAGTACATACAAAAAGTATGGAATGTTGATGCTCGTAATCCTTTTGCTTGTTCACCGAGTGCCAATTCGACACGCGCCACGATTTCACTGGCAGCACGACGCGTAAACGTCAAAATTTGAATTTGATTGGCGGGTACACCTTGATCAATGAGATAAGCAGCACGTGCCACAATCGTTTTGGTTTTACCACAGCCCGCACCCGCCAACACCAAACTATGTAAGGCTTCTGTGGTTGCAGCTTGTTTTTGTTGAGGATTTAATTCATCAATCAGGCTGTCTAAACTCATCGCTACTCATCAATTTTACAATAACAATAGTTTAACAGAGCTAGATTTAGAAAATACAAACACGCTTGAGTTTTAAACCTCAAAGCCCACTTACATAGAGAATTAGATATACTGCCTTACGATATTTTGTACCGTTAAATCTAAATTCTGAACTGCATTTTTCAAGGATTCTGACAAACTTTGATCCAGTGGATTAATACTACAGATGTGATGAAACCCTTGTTCGTACAATGGTTCCACCCCTTCACCAACTCTACCAGCGAATGCAAATACAGGCTTGTTGTGCCGATATGCGACTTGAGCAACGGCAAATGGGGTTTTACCAAATTGAGTCTGAGTATCAATTTTCCCTTCACCCGTAAATACATAATCAGCTTGCGCAATTTTTCAGCCAATTGAGTTTCCTCAATGATTAATTCAGCACCCGATCGAATATCTGCGCCTGTAAATGCCATCAAACCAAATCCCAAACCACCTGCTGCACCAGCACCAGATCGATGACGTAAATCGACTAAAAGCTGCTGCTCTACCACCCCTGCAAAGTGCGATAAGTTAAGGTCTAATACTTGCACCATTTCAGGTGTAGCCCCTTTTTGCGGACCAAAAATATACGATGCGCCAAGTGGACCACATAATGGATTGTTTACATCTGAAGCGATAACAATTTCTGTTTTAGTCAATCTTGGGTCGAGTTGTGACACATCAATGGAATCGATTTGGTTTAAGTTTCCACCTGTTGGCTCAAATGCTTCATGATATTGATTAATAAATTTCACGCCCAAAGCATGCGCCATACCAGCACCACCATCATTGGTCACACTCCCACCTAATCCGATGATAATCTTTTTCACACCGAATTCGAGAGCTGCGGCAATCAGTTGCCCTGTTCCTACAGTATTAGTGAACAAAGGGTTTCTTAAATGAGGTGGCATGAGATGAATGCCATTGGCTTTCGCCATTTCAATGACTGCTGTTTGTCCCTGATCAATTAATCCAAAATGAGTCATGACACGCTGATCAGCGAATGGACCTTGTACTTCGCAGGCGATTTTTAATCCTGATTTTGCCATGACCAATGCATCAATGGTTCCTTCACCACCATCTGCCATTGGATTCAAAATACATTGTGCATCGGGTAAGACTTTATGGATTGCATTTTTCATAATCATGCATACCTGCTCAGCAGGCATGCTTTCTTTGAAAGAGTCGGGAGCCAAAATAAAAGTTTCTATCCTTTGCTGCATACTTTATTGCTATTCTCATATTTAAATTAATTCAGATACTTATTTATTACATTGAGATTTTCAATTTTTCAAATAGAACCCTTATATATATTGTAATAAACTTACAATTCCCCAAAAAAAATAACGGTATAACAATGCAAAAATATCAAATATTTAAAAAAACTTTAGTGCTGTGTACATTCATTTTTGTATGTAATCAAGCTACCAGCTCGTCTGCAACCAATTCACACAGTAGTGAAAATATTCAATTATCAGCACTTTCAGCCAAATGGAAATGTACTGAAGAAATGGATTACATGGGTTATGCTGCGAAAAGCGAAATAGTGTCTGAGTTCAAACCAAATGGTCAATATTTTGAAAAAAATCAAATGACCTTTATTAAAGATAACGAGAAAGCAATTGCTTATACCCAATCTGAAGCTCAATGGAGTTTACAAGAACATATACTCACAATTGATCAAAATAAATTACTGAAATTTGAAATAGACAATGCTCAAGTTGAAGAGCAATTAAACCTTAAATCAGCTTTAGCTGATCCTGATGCTGTGAAATTACTAATTAAAAAACTCGATAACAAAGAAATGATTGCGAATTTCATTCTATTTGATACAGAAATAGAAAATCTCTCAAGAGTATGTGTAAGACAATAAATTTAATGTCATAAAAAAATGCTGACCTAAGTCAGCATTTTCTGTTATTTAAACGTTAAGCTTCAATCCATTTACCATCTTGGTAAATCAAAGACCATTTCGTTTGTTTACCTTCAGGCGTTTCAGAACCAATATATTGCGCTTGATTTTTACGACTAAACTTCACTAAAGTTGGGTTTCCATCAGGGTCAGTATCTGGCGCTTGCAGAATAAACTGATACTTTGGATCTAGCTGTTCAGCAACCGTACGCAATTCCGCAACCTTAGGAGCACGAGTTTCACGCACTTTAGGGAATTTACTTGCTGCTAAGAATAAGCCTGCTGCTCCATCACGTAATACGAAAAAGTCGTCATGTTTCGTTGAGCGCAAATGTTCCATTTTAATCGGGTCGACACGAGGAGGTGCTGGTTGACCATTCTTCAATACTTTACGTGTATTTTCACAGCTTGTGCAGGCAAAATAAGGACCAAAACGCCCTGTCTTTAACTGCATCTCACCATCACATTTGTCACATGGAATTGTTGGACCATCGTACCCTTTAATTTTGAACTCACCTTCTTCAAGCTCAAAACCTTCGCAGTCTGGATTGTTCCCACAAATATGAAGTTTACGACCACCATCAATAACGTAACTATCCATTGCTGTTTCGCAAATTGGGCAACGTTTTTTCGACATTAAATCTGCGGTTTCTGCAGACTCATCATCAGATAATGCGGCCAAGGACTCTACTGGCGTTAAGTTGAGTGTACCTTTACAACGTTCTTTCGGTGGTAAGTTATAGCCAGAACAACCTAAGAATACACCTGTGGTACCGGTACGAATCTGCATCGGACGATCACATTCTTTACAATGCACAGCATCAACTTCAACAGGCTGATTACGGCGCATGCCATTTTCACCCTGTGCAGTAGTCAGACGTTTCTTAAAATCACCATAGAAACTATCTAATAATTCTTTCCAATTACGCTCACCATCTGCAACTTTATCCAGTTGACCTTCTAAATCTGCAGTAAATGCATAATTCATTAAGTTGTTAAAACTTTCGTCCAAACGATCTGTTACGATTTCACCCATCTTCTCTGCATAGAGACGACGGTTATCCAATTTCACGTAACCACGATCTTGAATCGTTGAAATAATCGCTGCATAAGTCGAAGGACGACCAATACCTTTTTTCTCAAGCTCTTTCACCAAAGATGCTTCTGTAAAACGTGCAGGCGGTTTAGTGAAATGTTGCGAAGGATCTAACTTTTGAAGTTGTAGAACTTCACCCACTTTCACAGCAGGCAGTAAAACATCATCATCCGACTTGTTCTGGCCACGTACTTTCGTAAAGCCATCAAATACCAAAGTACGACCTTTAGCTTTAAGCTCTACACCGTTTGCATCGACCAAGATCGTCGAAGACAAATATTCAGCAGGTGTCATTTGACATGCAACAAACTGACGCCAAATCAGATCATATAGACGCTGAGCATCGCGATCTACGCCTGCAAGCTGATCACCCTTCAACGCAACGTTTGACGGACGAATCGCTTCATGGGCTTCTTGCGCACCTGCTTTATTTCCAAAACGGTTTGGCTTTGCAGGAAGATATTTTTCACCATACTCGGTTTCGATATGTCCACGTACCATATTGACCGCATCATCACTCAAGAATGTAGAGTCGGTACGCATATAGGTGATATAACCCGCCTCATACAAGCGCTGTGCCATCGTCATCGTTTTCTTTACAGAGAAACCAAGTCGAGTACTTGCTGCTTGTTGTAAGGTCGATGTGATATAGGGTGCGCTCGGATTAACTTTGGTCGGTTTATCTTCACGGGCAGCAACTTTAAATTCAGCTTCTTTTAAGACATCCAATAAAGCATCTGTTTGTGCTTTGTTTTGAAGTTTTAATGTCTTACCTGACTGTTTGACTGCTTCTAAACGAATATCATCTTTTTTAGATTTGGTATCTGCAAAAACTTGCCAATATTCTTCAGGAATAAAAGCACGAATTTCTCGCTCACGCTCAACCACAAGTTTCGCAGCAACTGACTGTACACGACCCGCAGATAAACCACGTGCGATCTTCTCCCACAATAGTGGTGAAATCATAAAGCCAACAATACGATCAAGGAAACGGCGTGCTTGTTGTGCATTGACTTTATCAATATCTAAACGAGCAGGCTGTTTAAATGCTTCTTGAATGGCATTTTTAGTAATTTCGTTGAAAACCACACGTCTATAACGAGAGTCATCACCACCAATAACTTCTTTTAAATGCCAAGCAATCGCTTCTCCTTCGCGGTCCAAATCGGTTGCGAGATAGACCTCGTCAACCTGCGAAGCAAGCTTTTTCAGTTCTGAAACAACATTTTCTTTACCAGGAAGCACTTCATAGTGTGCTTTCCAACCGTGCTCAGGGTCTACCCCCATACGATTGATCAGTGCCTGTTGAGCTTTTTCAGCTTTCTCTTCAGCAGTCTGTTTGGTACGTGTTACTGGTTTCTTTTCCGTACTTTTTGAAGCACCTGTTGGTAAGTCACGGACATGACCCACAGATGATTTCACAATGTAGTTTGAACCTAAGTATTTATTAATGGTCTTCGCTTTAGCAGGCGACTCGACGATCACTAAAGCACGTTTTTTTCCAGCTTCTGACGATTGAGCTGTAGCGCTTTTGGATGTGGACTTAGGAGCATTCGCCATAGTGAACCGTTATTCCTATAAGATTAAAAAATTAAATTTCAGCCAATTTGTGTAAAAGTGCTTTCATTTCATCAAGTTGTGTAGCATGAAGATCTTCTTCTTCCTTCCAGTACAAACCGACGCAATTAGACTGCATATCAATAGCATAAATCCCTTTTAATGCAATGGGGAAATCATTAAATTTCTCGTTTCCGTGAACAACATTGAGTTTTTCATTTTCAACCAATGCGCGCATTAAGGGTAGGCGACCATCAGGAATGATAACGCTGTAATACGCTACCATACTGGCACGATTTTCTGATGCCATTGGAATATTGGTCCATGAAGGTGCAGCAATCAAACGTGGGTGTAATCCCATTTTTCGCGCTTTCTCACGCATAATCCCCAACGCTTTTTCTCTTGGATTTACACGCAATCCAAAGATCGAGCCCAGCACAAAAACAACGATAAGAATCGTTATCCAAAGTCCAGCATTTTCCATAGTTCACCTTTTGCTTCTTATATTAGAGTTGCATAAGTTCAATTTAAAAGGCAAGTTTAGTTTTAATCAATTCTTAAAATTGCACTATCAGAGATGAATGAGGCTTTTGCAGTACAAGAATTATTATTATTTAAAACAAAAAGATAACCACCTTTAACCTTGCCAACAAGCACTCCGTTTAAAATTGAATTATTGGTTAACTTAATACTCTTATTTTCTTGTGAATTTAAATAAATATTGGCATGATTAGCACCCTGAGAACCAATTTCAACAATCCAGTGCAGCCATAAAATCAGTAAAAAAGCAGTTACAAAATACAAAGTAGCCGCTTTCAAATATGAAGATTGAGTTTGATTTATTCGATTGCTAATTTTGTGATAAAGCTGATTATTATCTAATTCTACATTTATATTTTTAAATCGTTCTCGGACACATCGATCTATTTTCACTTTTTTTATTATGAAAATTACAGTGAAGATGACTGGTGATAGTAGCAATATCAGTAAAAAAAAAGTCAATACCATGAGCAATATAAATGGAGAAATCATTAGACATATAAATAAAAAAAATGATTTCGGTATAATCTTAAAAAAATATAACCCCATCAGACATAGTAAATCAAAAACAAGTATCAAAGAACTAGGGTAAACATAGATAAAAGGAATTATAAATAATAGCGCCACAATCCCTTTACCTAAAATATGATATTCATCAGAAACTAAAACTTGAGTAAAAAAAGTATATATATCCAAATCAAAAAATGAAAAATCAAATCCTAATGCTGTAGCGAAAGAATCTGTATATATAATTCCAGCCAATGAGATGGAAACAATAAAAAGAGTTGAAACAAAGAAAAATAACTTGCCTATACGCCCTAAGATTCTATCGAATTCCATGGCTCTACCTTTATTTTAGTTCAAAAACATCTCATGGCTGTAAAGCACTTCATGACCATTCCAATAAATATATCCTTTATCAATCATTTCCTTAAGCAATAAACGCACATCCGATTTTGGAAATAGCTGTTCTAATAAATCACGGAGTTCATAAATATCTTTAGGCTTTCCGGATTTTAAAGCATTCAATTTTTGGATGACTTCCAGCTGGACGGGATCTATTTTTTCAAAATTTTTAAACAAATCACTCTGAATGTGCTGAATATCTTGTGACTCTTCAACTTCAACTAAAATGTCTTTTGCTTCGATATGTAGCTTCGCCAATAACGCATCCACCTGACCAAGCTTGTGGTCTGCTACTACATCTTCATCAACATTCATATCCAATTGAGCCCACTGCTTTAATACCTTTTTACGAAAGGAAATTTGCTCACCTTCTTTTTTAATCACCTTTAAATTAATGAGCATGCCAATCAATTTAGCGCTGTGCTCGTCATTTATTCTCAACGTATTCTCGATCGAGTTTTTAAGCTTAGCTAAGGTGTTTGGTTTCCCTTCCATACGAACCACAACATCGCAATATTGCTTTACTCTAAATAAATCATGATTTTGACGAATCGTTTCAATTGAAGGTACGTTGTATTTAAGTTTTGACACAGGTTGCTCTGGTTGTACCTGTATCAAATTACATTGAATGCCAGAAGCTCGCATCATGTCAGCCAACATCGTGCTACAGTCTCGTGCAGAAATCACATCAATCTCTGCGCCATGCTCAACCAATGCCAAGATTTGCCCCACAATCACAGCGTACTCAAATTCTTTTTCTTTTGCCTCAAGCATTTCTAAAATGACAATTTGACCACTACTAATCCAACTCGAAAATTCAGTCAAATCAGTGAGACTGTAATGAAAACTCCCTTTCGAATGAAATAGATAGGTCGTGGTGTAATGTTGCACAATCTCCCGAAATAACGTCGAAGTCGGCATGTTATTTTCAAGATCTATTAGGACAACTTTAGCGCTCATAGGATAAGATTCAGAATTCGGCAAGTGAAAAGACTATTACAACGACCTTCATATCAAAGGTCAAACTATTTACGCATACTTCTTAATAAATAATCAGTATTTATGTCACGTCTTAATAATGTGGTGGTTTATCCAAAATTGGATCAAATGGAGCAACACCATCGTCAGCATGAGTAGCTTCAACACGTTGATACAAAATTTGCATTTGTTTCTTTAAATCGCTGATTTCACGGCTTTGTAATGCAATTTGAATATTTAACTGATCAACTAATTCATCTAAAAATGCAATTCGGACTTGCAAATCTTCTATGGGTGCGGAAAATGACGCCTGCTCATTTAGATTTTTTTGATTCGACATTATAAGTCCTCATCAGGGGATTTCAGGAAACATTATGGCCTATATTACCTTAAGGGACGTCCAACTCGCATTTGGTGGACCGTACTTACTCGACGGCGCGAATTTTAGTTTAGAGCGCGGCGAACGAGTGTGTTTGATTGGCCGTAATGGTGAGGGTAAGTCTACTTTACTTAAACTCATTGATGGAAGTTTATTGCCTGATGCTGGTGAAGTTTCCCTGCAAAATGGCATCACCATTTCTATGCTGGCTCAAGACGTGCCAATGGACTCGGGACGTGTTGCAGATATTGTGGCAGATGGCGCAGGTGAAGCAGCTTCTGTTCTTAGAGCTTATCACGAAGCAAGCGAAGCTTGTGTACTCGGCGATATGGAAGCTTGCGATCGCATGGGTAACTTGCAACATAAAATGGACCAATTAGATGGTTGGGCACTTGAAACTAAAGTGAATTCAATCCTCAGTAAAATGGGACTTGATCCTGATGCTGATTTAGCTGATCTTTCAGGTGGTCGTAAACGTCGCGTGCTTCTTGCACGCGCATTACTCACCCAACCTGATGTTCTGTTACTCGACGAACCAACGAACCATTTAGATGTTGAAAGTATCGAGTGGTTAGAAAAATTCTTACTCGATCAAAATAATCTAACATTACTCTTCATTTCGCATGACCGTTCATTTGTAGACAGTATTGCTACACGTATTGTGGAACTGGATCGTGGCATCTTACGCAGTTATGAAGGGAACTATTCACGTTACCTCGAACTCAAAGCTGCGCAAATGGAAGCTGAAGAAAAGCAAAATGCCCTGTTCGATAAAAAACTTGCAGAAGAAGAAGTTTGGATTCGTCAAGGCATTAAAGCACGTCGTACCCGTAACGAAGGTCGTGTTCGTGCCCTAAAAGCATTACGTGAAGAATCTAAAGCCCGCCGTTCACAGCAAGGCAAAGTGAGCATGGCCACCCAAGATGCTCAACGTTCAGGCAAAGTGGTCTTCGAGATTGAAAATCTCAGTGTGCAATTTGGCGACAATGCTCCAATTATCAAAGATTTCAATGCACTGGTTCTCCGTGGAGATCGTATTGGTCTAGTTGGTGACAACGGGGTCGGTAAAACCACGCTGATCAAAGCAATTTTAGGTCAACAAGAACATACGGGCACGGTCAAAACAGGTACTCAACTCGAAGTGGCTTATTTCGACCAGCTCCGTAATGTACTCGATCTTGAAAAATCAGTAAAAGATAATGTGGCTGAAGGGTCAGACTTTGTCGATATCAATGGCGGGCGTCGACATATCTATAGCTATTTACAAGATTTCTTGTTCTCACCTGAGCGTTCTCGTACGCCTGTAAAAGCCCTTTCTGGTGGTGAACGTAACCGTATTTTATTGGCGAAATTACTACTTAAACCATCGAACCTCATCGTGATGGATGAGCCAACCAATGACTTGGATATGGTCACGCTTGAACTACTTGAGGAGATGCTCAGCGACTACAAAGGAACATTGCTTCTTATTTCGCATGACCGTGCCTTCATGGACAATGTTGTGACTTCAACTTGGGTATTTGATGGCAAAGGCAATATCGATGAATATGTGGGTGGTTATCAAGACTACCTCATGCAACGTCCTGATCAAACTGTTGTCGATCAGAAATCTGCGGTGAAGAAAGCGGCTGCAAAAGCTGAAGCGGCAGCAACCCCTGCACCAGCGGTTAAAAAAGTAAAACTAAGCTATAAAGATCAACGTGCTTTAGAACAACTTCCTGCTGAAATGGAAGCTTTGGAAAAGGAACAAGCTGAGATTAATGCGCTTTTAGCAGATGGATCTTTATTTGTGACAGATAGTGACAAAGCAACTCAACTTTCAATTCGCCTTACTGAAATTGATGAGTTACTTTTAGAAAAATTAGAGCGCTGGGAAGCGCTTGAAAGTCTTGCGAATGGTAGTTGATTACCCTAGTAAATAAAAAACTCCGCGCTAGCGGAGTTTTTTTATTTTGCCAAGTTTGATCACGCTAAACCAATTACTGCAACCAATGCTGCTAGCACACCTACAATCTTTTTACCTTGTGGAACAAATTTCACCATCAATGCCCCTAAACCCAGCCCAAGAGCATAAATCATTGCCATGGCAGTAATCATACCTAAAATCTGAACGCCAACATTTCCATTCATCGCTAATTCAGCTCCGTGTGCTGAACCATGAAAAACTGATAGAAACACTGCTGCAACTGGAAAAATTCTGTTCGATTTGGTCCATAAACTTACAGCTAAGATGAACAATGAACTTACAATTCCAATTTCTGCAACGCCATTCGGAATAATTCCATGCGCACCTAAACTGAATCCAGCAACGAGCGCTGTAAGCAAGCCCCATGTCCCAATCATCTTCCAAATTTTAGACATACTCCACATCAAAACGCCGAAACTGAGTGCCATCATCAAATGATCCAATCCTGTAAACGGATGAATGAAACCTGTCCAAAAATTAGCGTCATGGTGATGATGGCCTGGATGTGCCATTACAAGGCTCGGAACACCTGCCAGAATGAATAGACCGAATTTATTGCATTGTTTCATCCTTTAAGCCCTCTTGTTTAAGCTTTGAATAAACCTTGTTTTTCAATAAAACTGATAATCTCGTTTAAACCATCTTCAGTTTTCATGTTTGAAAACAAGAACGGTTTATCTCCTCGCATACGCTTGGCATCTTGATCCATCACCTGCAAATTCGCTTCAACCATTGGCGCCAGATCTGTTTTATTGATAATCAGTAAGTCAGACTTGGTAATGCCTGGACCGCCTTTACGTGGAATTTTTTCACCACCAGCAACATCAATCACATATAGCGTCAGATCAGACAGTTCAGGGCTAAAGGTTGCTGCCAAATTATCACCACCACTTTCAATGATAATTAACTCTAGACCATCAAACTTTTCACATAAGTCATCAATCGCTGCCAAATTGATTGAGGCATCTTCACGAATAGCCGTATGAGGGCAACCGCCAGTTTCCACCCCCACAATACGATCGGGTGACATGGCTTCATGACGAGTTAAGAAGTTGGAATCTTCTTTGGTATAAATATCATTGGTCACCACCGCCATATTGTATTTATTACGCAATGCACGGCATAAATTTAAAGTCAGTGCTGTTTTACCAGATCCGACTGGTCCACCAATTCCGACACGTAAAGGAGAACGTTCTGACATGATTGATTCCTTATGATAATTTTTAAGATCTAAATAAACGCGAATATTGTGTTTCATGGGACATGCTGAGCATGGCATATTGAGGTAAGGCACTGCTGAGTTGATGATCTTCTATACACATTGCATGCGTTATGGCATCTGGGACTAAACCAAGTAAATGCCACAAAATTCGTTGACCACTCATCTGACCGAGTGGCACAGTTTTGACTGCGCCAAGTACTTGGTTTTCTAAAACAGTAAACGTATACGCCGTTAAAACATCTTCGATATTCAGATCTAATCGCCCACATAACTGAGCATATACGGGTACAAATCCAAGTTGTTTTTTGACCGTAACGGGCATTTTCAACACATCTTTAATCCATGCGTTCAAGGAAAATGCCAACTGCTGCGATTCAGCTAATAACTCACGACTTTCACGACTGGCACGATACAACTGCGCCCAATGATTAAACTGCTGTTCATCATCATGGGCCTGCATCAAACGCTTCAATACAGGTAGCTCAAAACGAACCAAAAGCATTTCCAGAACTTCTTCGAAGTACGCAATACTGGATTGCTCGTCATGGATCAAACCTTGATCGATCGCACTTTCAACACCTTGCGAATAGCAATAAGCGCCTACAGGCAAAGCTGTAGAGGACAAAGTTAACAGTTTGAGTAAGTGAGCTGCATTAGTGATGCGCATGAGCATGAATCGCTTTGATTGGGCTGAGACGATGATCATGTCCATGCTGAGCATAAGCACCACTTTCTGGCTCAAATGGATGATCCACTTCCGTGACCAGTAAACCCAATCCTTCGACCATTTCGGCTAAGACATGATCAGGTTCAAAATATAGTGCACTAGGCGTGAGCATAAGAGGGACATGACGATTACCTAAATGATAGGCTGCTTTCAAAAGCTCAAATTCAGATGAAGCTTGGACACACATCAGGCGTTCAGGCAATGCATCCACCCGCAGTAAGTCACCTGTTTCAGTTGCAATAAATGATCCTCCGCGAAGAATGCCTGTGCGCGGTAAATCTGCACCAATATCGCACCCTGAAACTAAAGTTGCACGAAAACGGCTCTTTTGTCGTGTATCAAAGTTGAGTTGCACAGTTTCGAAAGCTTGATCTTCTGTCACTGCTTCTATTCTTTGAGTATAGATTTTCATGCCTTTCCTATTGTCGCTTGAATACTTTGCTTTAATTTCAACTCGCGAAATGTCTTGTCAACATCAATCCATTTACGCATCAAAATTAAGCATTATTCATGCCAACATGAAATCTATTGGTGCATCCCCTTCTTTCTTATTAAATAATATTTGATGATCTCTAAAAATATTTAAGCCCAGATCACCAAGATTGCTGCAATTACAACTAAGGCTAATCCCCAATGTTCGGCTTTCGCTAACTTTTCTTTAAAGAAGTAAGCGGAGATCAACAAACTAAACAAAATCTCAATCTGACCGAGTGTTTTCACCACTGGTACACTCATCATGCTCATGGCGGTGAACCATCCAAGTGATGCCATAAAACTACATACACTGACTTTAAAGGTCAGTCCTAGACGTTGCCACATCGCCAGCAACGTTTGACGACTGAATAAACTGAGATACAAAAGCATACTCAAACATTGAAAGCCAATCACCGACAGTAATACCCATGCAGCGCGATGAATTGTTGGCAACATTGTTAGTTCAAGACTGGCCTCTCTGACCAATAGTGAAGTGATAGCAAAACACAAACCACTTCCGATGCCAATCATCAGTGTTTTGGGTGAAAATCCAGTAAAACCATGTCCCCGACTCAACAGAAACACAGCAAAACCACCCAGTAACACCCCAAACCATGCCAACCATGACAAATGATCAGAGAGAAAAGCAACGCCAATGATTGCAGCTAAGATCGCTTCACTTTTAGCCAGTCCCACGCCAATGGCATAGTTTTTTTGCTTAAACAACTGCACCATTAACGCAGTCGCTAAAATTTGGCTAATGCCTGCGATAAAAATATAAACCCAATATTTTGTCGTAAATTGAACAGTCGCTGTTACAGGTGAGAAGTGATAAAGGCTACTCAAATAAATCAATGCAAAAGGCAAGGCGAAGATAAAGCGTGCAAGGGTGACGCCCCATACATCGACAGTGGTACTCAATTGTTTTTGAAAGGCATTGCGCCAAGCCTGCATAAAAGCAGCCATGAGGGTAAAGAGAATCCAACTGAACGCCATAAAAATATCACTTTAATGAGTAGGACTGACGGGTTTTATTCTATGCCTCATCCAGTGTAATGACTAATCAAAAAAGGATTGTATGTAGATAGCATAAAGTTTGATTTTATTCGTTAGATAAAAAGATGATATTTTTTGAGCTAACATTCCTCGTGTAACTGTCACCTAAATCAGTTGAAGTAACATGGTATCTAAATTGCATAACATTGAGATCACTGATAAATTTTTCACATGAATATTTTTATATGTTAAAAGTATGTAATTAGACCCTAAGTCTAATTGCAAGATGCTGCCCCTTAATGCAGTATTTACTTATAAAAAAAATGATTTATCAGTGACGATATTTCACCCTATACCCGATAGCCGGAAGCCATCTCAGGTAAGGACCTACAATGACCAGCTTACAATATTATCAAACTATTTTTGATAAAGCGGGCGATGCAATTTTTGTACATGATATTGGCAGTGTCCAATTTATGGATGCCAATGAAGCCGCTGTAGAACTTACTGGATATAGTAAATCTGAATTGACACAAATGAACGTTGAAAAGATCAGTGCTTTTCAACATGGTTTTGATTTGCATCATGCACTCCGAAAAGTTCAACAGGCCGCCACTACAAAAGACGAAGCAATCACATTTGAATGGTTAATAGAGTCTCAAGACCAACGTCATATCCCAGTTGAAGTATGTCTTAAAAAAGTTGAGATTGAAAATAAACCAAAGCTTCTCGCTCTAGTACGTAACATCAGCGAAATCAAAAAGTATCAATATGCTCTACAGTCTAAAGATCAATATTTCAAAATGCTGCTTGAGCATTCTGGAGATGGAATTGCTATTCTCGACTTACAAGGCAAACTACTTTATGCCAGCCCATCATTACAAGGTATTCTTGGTTATCGGGATCGCTTTGTACTCAATAAGAATGTGTTAACTGCAATTCATCCTGATGATCGTATTAAAGTCAGACAGCTTCTATTTAAGAAAACAGAACAACGTGCAGTTGGTGTGATTCATTACAAAATCTTGCACCACAATGGAAAATGGCGACACCACGAGGCAACCTATCGTAACTTATTAGATCACCCTGATATTCAGGGAGTATTGGTGAATTATCGTGATATCACTGAGCGTATTGAGGCTGAAGAAAAAGCACGTGCTCGTGAAAAGCAACTTGGTCATATGTCACGTTGCAAAACGATGGGCGAACTGGCTACAGCGCTCGCCCACGAATTAAATCAACCACTGGCTGCACTCAACAATTACGTTGGAGGTAGTATTATTCGCATTCAAAACGGTTTAGCCAACACACAAGAGACTCTTGATGCCCTCAATGCTGCTTTAAATCAAACACATCGCGTCAATGGCATTATTCACAGCATGAGAAGCTTTTTACGTAAAGGCGAAGCGAATTTCCAGATTCATTCTGTGAGTCATCTTATTCAAGAGTTACATCCTTTGATTAAGCTTAAAGCAGATCAAGGTGGATGTACCATCCATTATGAATTAAGTGTTTCGCCTATTTTTATATCAGCAGATGAAACGCTCTTTAGCCAAGTCATTATCAATCTCGTCTTCAATGCGGTCGATGCTCTACAAACTAACCCTGAGGGTGAAAGGGACATTTATATCCGCACTTGGCAACATAACCAACATGCTCGAATTGCAATTGCAGATAATGGGCCTGGACTCGAAGGGCAAAATCCAGAACAAATTTTTGAATCTTTCTATTCAAGTAAAAACAACAGCATGGGTATTGGCTTAACTCTGTCTCGAAGCATCATTGAAAACCATCATGGTTATTTATGGGTCTGTGAAGGTGAGTCCGGCGCTATTTTTAATATCTCTCTGGCAGCACAGGAGCGTACAAAATGTATTTAACCAATTCTCATGTTCCCGAGCCCATTGTGTATGTGATAGATGATGATCAAGACATTTGTAATTCACTCACATGGTTGCTCGATTCCGTGCAACTCGAAACCAAAACATTCAATAGTGCTACTGAATTCCTGAATTATCAGCGCCCGCAAACGCCTGCATGTTTGATTCTTGACATTCGTATGCGAGGAATGAGTGGCTTGCAATTACAACAACAATTGAACCAACAAAAAACCCGTATGCCGATCATTTTCATGACTGGCCACGGCGACATTCCAATGTCGGTCAACGCGATGAAAGCTGGAGCATTTGATTTTTTAGAAAAACCTTTTAATCCACAACATATGCTTAATCAAATCCAAGCCTGTCTACAACTTGCTGAACAAGATTTTATCGAAGAAGAAAAACGTCAAGAACAGATGATTAAATTGAAATCTTTATCACCAAGAGAAAGTGAGATTATCAATTTATTGGTCGATGGACTTTCGAGTAAACATATTGCACAAATGTTGAATATCAGCCATAAAACAGTAGAAATTCACCGCACTCATATTCGTCAGAAGTTAGGAACTGAATCTATCGCACAGATCGTCAATATGGTCTTGATGTGTCGTGATCGCTCAGTACCGGCGATGGGTTAACCATCGCCTGAGCGGGAGAAAGATGATATGTTAGATTAAAAAAAACGATCAAAATGAATTTGTTGTTGTGGAATACCAGCTTGGTGAGCCATTTGTTCAATTGATTTCACCATCGGTGGTGGACCTGCACAATAGATTTCATGCTCAATCAATTGTTCACCTAATACATCTTGAATGACATCATGAATAAAGCCTGAACGGATACCTTCAATGAATTCAGAGGAGGTTGCAGGTACATAATTGAGGCGTTCCCCTAATTCTGTCCAGTCACGTAATTGATTTTCAGTGAACAAATCACGCTGTTCACGTCCACCATGGAAAAACCAGACTTTGTGATTTTTCAAATGTGGATTGACTGCAACACCACGTGCAATCGCTAACATGGGGGCAAGACCTGAACCGCCTGCCACACAGACAATCGGACGAGGTTGTTCTTGTAAATGTGCTAAACCGTATGGACCATCAATTTGTATTTCTGCTTGTTCACGCAACTGTTCATTAAACAGTACATTGGTCATCTTACCATCAGGAACACGGCGGATTTGGAAGACCCATAAACCGTCGTCATTCGGCAGATTGGACATCGAATAGGCACGAAGTAACTCTTGATTCACCCAAACTAAGGCATATTGTCCTGGGATAAATTGTGCAGGTTCATCGGATTGCAAATGCACTTCCAAAATATCATGAGTCACCAATTGCACATGTTTAAGCTTCACTTTTTGTACTTTTGGAATCACTTTGGGTACGCATTTTTCATCTAAACGAAGCTTAATCACGCAATCCGATTTAGGACGACATTGACACGCCAGTAACCGACCTTTACGTTTATCACGATCGCTTAATCCAGGTGCATCTGCCCATAAATTTTCCACTTCACCTGACAGGACTTCGATTTTACACGTCCCGCAACCACCCGCATTACATTCGTAAGGAATGCCTAACCCTTCACGTAAGCCACCGCGGAGCAATACATCATCGGCTGCGCAGTTGAATGTGCCTTGACCTTCAATTTGAATTTTATACATCGGCATCACTCCACCAAATAGACTTTATCTTCACGCACGATGGATTGATAGGTTTTCAGTGGAATCGTACATGGCGCCCCACAAGGTTCACCTGTTTTGATATCGAATGCACCTGCATGAAATGGGCACTCCACTTCACAGCCATCAATTTCACCATCTGCCAATGATGCATCACCATGTGTACAGGTATCATCGGTGACATAGAACTCGCCATCTTCTAAGTGAAATACTGCCAATGGCGGATATCCGTCAATGGTGACTTGTAGTCCCTCACCCTGTTCCACATCAGAGGTTGAACACAAAAATTTCTCAGCAACATTGGTCATTTTAATGTTCATTGGCTTAACTCCTCTATGGGTGAATCTGTGGCTTCAGGACCTAGAATGTGATAACCACCATCGGCATGAATCACACTGCCTGTCAGTAATTTTGCTTTCGGGCTACACAACAAACTTAATGCTTGTGCGACTTCCTCTGCATCCGCAATACGCCCTAACACATGGAAACGTCCTGCCACGCGGTCCGTCTTGGTACGGTCTCCGCCAGAGATCATTTGCATTGGTACTGACCAAGTCCAACTTAATGAGAGTGCATGTACACGAATACCATCTTGCGCTAGATCCAGTGCCATGCTTTGTGTGAGTTGCTCTAAAGTTGCTTTAGACGCTGGATAGACCCAGCGTTCTTTTTGTGCAATGCGTGCACTGACACTGCTAATATTGATCACTGCACCATCAACGCTGGCCTGCAGCAAAGGTCGACATGCCTGGACCAGTGCTGCATGACCAAACACGGTCACATTAAAAGTATTTTGCCAATCTTGACGTGTTGAGGCAGATCCATGATCTTCATACAAACACGCCAAATTCACCAAAATATCTAACTGTGTTAATTTGGCACTTAATGTGCGAATACTGTCATCATTAGCGAGATCTAAAAATTCATATTGCGCTTGGGTTGCGTCTGCCACTTGCTGACCTTGCGTTTGATTAATGTCGGCAACAATGACTTGTGCACCTAAGCTTTTTAATTCTTGCACCACGGCTTGACCAATGTGCGTTGCACCACCTGTCACCAGGACCACTTTGTCATTTAAGTCTGTCATGAAACCTCCTTGTACTCAGGCCATTCATTAAATTGACCTTTGCAGAACAACAGTGGACGTTGGTTACTGTGACGACATTGCTCAATTTTTCCTAAGAAAATTTGATGATCGCCTGCTTCAATTTGTTGTTCACGTTTGCAAACAAACTGCACCACACAACCTTCTAAAATAGGTGCTTTGCAATCTTGAATAGTCCACGTGCCATGTTGGAACTTATCCGCAATCGGCTTAGCAAAGTTCAAACCTACTTCCTGCTGATGTGCACCTAAAATATTAATGGCGAAGTATTCAGCACTTTCAAAAATAGATCGACTCGGAGAGTGATTGACTAAGCTCCATAACACCAATGCAGGATCTAAAGACACTGAACTAAAGGAATTAATCGTCAACCCTACAGGTTGTTGATCTTGATCTAGGCAAGTGACGATTGCGACGCCAGTGGCAAAGCCGCCAAAAGCCTGACGGAGCGATTTCGCTTCCGCTAGATCAACATCCTGCCAAAGTAATTCAGGCAGCTGCATGTTGAAACTCCTTTCGTGACAAGTATTCTTTTGCCCCAGCTTCACCATCTACCGCTGGCCAGAAACCACATGGATTGTTGAAATGCCCCATAAAGTCATCCGCAATCGCTTGGTTTTGTGATGCTGCACCTAACACTTGGAATAAGCTCTCGCTTGGTGGATTTAATAGCAAGTTAGTGAATTCTGTAGTATATCGACCTGACTTTTCCCAGAATTGCTCAAAGACTTCTGTCATCCAATCTGCACTAAAGTCTTCATCACCTCGTGCTAAAATCGCAGCTAAATAATGCTCCACCATACGAGTTGCATTGTTTGCGCCTTGTCCTGCGATTGGATCATTTACAATGACAGTGTCTCCAATCCCCCAAATTTTTGCACCGTTATCTAAGGTTGCAACAGGATCTCGAACTTCAGGGCGGAATGCACCTTTGAGCCATGCATTTGGATCACTTAATTCCATATTATCGACCATACGGAAGCTTTGATCTGGTGTTACTTTGGCAACCGCTTCTTTCATGCGTTGGACCATTTCTTCGCCAGATGTCACATCATCGAAGATATCCATTGGACCATTCGGTACACATTCAAATAAGAAACTACGACATGGACCATGCGTGTGACTATAGAACGGCATACTGAAGTATTCACCTGCACCTGCAACAAAATTAAAATGCAAAGTCTGAGATGGTTGACCTTGCCAACTATTTGGACCACACAAATCATCACCTACGACGAGTGCAGCAGCCAATTTACGTGGCGGCGTTTGATGCACTGAACGTGTTTCATTGCGTTTGAATAAACTCGTGATATTGCCCTTACCTGCCGCCAAAATCGTCAAATCATTTTCAGCAGTGATTACTTCCAAATCTTCTGGACTGACATTTTGAATGATGAGCTTGCCACCACGGCGCGGATATTCCTCTAACCAACGGTGATATTTGGTTCGTTGGTCCATGGCAATACCGTCATTATCATGTAAAAAACCAGTCACAGGTAACATGATATCGCCGTTTGGTGCACGAAAATCGACATGCAATGCTTGACCACGATGCGCTTTCCCATCCCAGAAATTCAAACCAAGTTTGCGTTCAAACTCTAATGTATTGGCGAAGAACATCGTGGTACTGACCATACGACCGTGTAACAATTCATCCGCAGGGCGATCTACATATAAAGTGACATCATATTTATTTTCGAGTAGCGAGAACGCGAGTAATAAGCCTGCTTGTCCACCACCGATAATTGCAATTTTTCTCATCTTAAATTCCCCTTAGGCCGTATTGATTCAGTGCCTATTTAACTGTGTTCGGATAGGGTTGATTGAAGGTCAAATTCAATTCGACGCGTTCAAATTTCCATTCACCCTGCTCATTCCGACTTACTTCTGTTTTATAAAATCCACCTAAGCAACAGGTCGTTGCAGGTTTAACTTGATCTGTTGCGGCTGTTGTTGATTCCTCGGCTAAATTACAGACTTCCCATAACATCCAAGTTGCCTTTGCATGGTCTTGATCTAGGAGCTGTATATCGGGCATGGCCATAATATGTAAGCTCCATAACACTTGAGCCTCTGCAATATTGGACAATGCCTCTAAAATATTTTGACGTCCTTGATACTCCCCAAAACCCTTAGCACACCAAACGGCATTTTGGTGAAATACATGCTGTAAAATGGCTGGATTGTTGCGCTGATCAGCCGCTGTTGCATAGCGACCGATCAGGCCACGAATCGCCTCGCAGGCCTCCAGATAATGCAAACGCTGTTCTAGATTGTGCTGGCTCATCCTGTATTCCTCTTAAACGTTGACCATGTCACCAGTTTCATAAATGAAACGGTTCTCCGCAAATGCATACGGTACGCCAACTGAACCCTTATAAAGCTCGATGTGTGGTGCAACTTCAGCAAAGCTGAGACTTAACCAATACAACTTATGAAGCTCTTCAGGTAAGGTCCCTAGGACATATTGATCGAGTGCGGCAAGTAGCTTGCGCATTTCGGGCAAAATAGCATCGTAAAATGCTTGCAATTCTTCTTTGGTTGAGTTCAAACGCGCTTCATGGCGTTGCTTACCCGTTCCTAAAGCCCATTTCGCAACAAAAGGTTCTAAGCTTGCAAAGTCAGCTGGCAATTGTGAAATGATGTTTGACATGTGCATTCTCCTTATGCGCGATTCAGGTATTGTTCAAGAACGTGGTAACCGTGACGAATCAGGATTTCTTCGTCTTGTAGATGCATCACTTTTTTCGCTCGAGACTCAAGTGCTTCTTGGGTATCTTCCATGGTGGCAGTATCTTCTAACCACGCATTACGTTGTAATACTTGTGCAAACTCTTGCGCCCAACGCTCTGAATAGGTTTTCGCTTTAGGCAGGTAATAGCGACCCTCCCAACGGGTTTGGTTATGGCCGACCGGCCAGAACTGATGGGTGAACCATACTCCTTCAGTCACATGCACCAAGATATTCGGGAAAATGACAGATAATTCAAACGAGAAGTCATCACGATCATTTGGATTGACTGATTTAGGTAGCTGAACACGTTCATAGTGATTCACCAATGATGCGCCAGTGATCTCACCTGACAATGCAGCCGCTGGTTTTGGATTGGCGTTTTTGGTTAAGCACACAGCACAAGTACGATGATCACCAAACAATTGCACTTCTTGTAAACCTGATGCGAATACATTCGGGAAAGAGCCTGCATGAATGGTCGCCACGTGATACGCTTCAGCAAATGCGTCATGAGCGACTTTCCAGTTACAGTTCAGAACTGTGTTATAGGCAAAGCATTCTTCCATTTCATGGAATGGATAACCGCCTAAATGCTGTCCCATACCGCCTAAGAATTCTTCTACCGATTGAGTGCCGTCATTATCCAAATTGATGAAGATAAAACCTTCCCACACTTCGGTGCGTATTGGTGCTAAACCGTTATGACCTTTGTCAAAGCAAGATGTGAATTTTTCTTCTTCAGGTACGCTGACCAAATCACCTTTAGCATCGTAAACCCAACCGTGGAAACGACACGTCACGACTGCGGCTTTGTTTGAACCAAAGGTTTCATTGCCGGTTTCCACCACAACTTTGTTACCACGGTGTGAACAAATATTGTGGAATCCACGGATTTCACCATCTTTACCATGCATTAAAATGACTGAGGTTTTAGCAAAATCTAAGCGTTTAACTTTATAGTCGCCTTTCTTTGGTATTTCTTCTACACGCCCCACTTTCAACCAAACTTTTGAGAAAACTTTTTCAATTTCCTCTTGATAGATCTCTGGCGAAATACATGGTTCAGTTGGAATAGGCTCAATACCAAGTTCTGGATATAAATCGCCCCAACGGAGTTTTGCATTACTGTTCATATGACATTCCTGTTCAAGTTCTCGTTTCTAAGTTTTAAGTTCAGTAAATTTCATGCTTATTTGCGAACAGCGTTTGAATCACCCGAATCAACCGCCGTTCACGTGATGAATTAAAGTTGGTAATGTTCGCGAACTAAGTTTGCGATCCCCAATTTTTCTAAAATTGGCATTGGGCATAAGAAGGTTGCACGTACCATTCCTGGTAAACGGCTGATTTCGATAGAGCCTGTAATTGTGCAACGGTTCATAACCTCATCCACACTTAAACCTGTGACTTTTGCCGCTCGATTTAAAGCATTGTCCGTTGCATCATTGAGGTTCTTACCTGTTCCCATAAATGTGATTGGACCACTTTCCTCAATTTCAGTTTGTCCCCAACGCGCACCTAAAGCTTTCACTTTTTCACGCTCTTCCTTGGTAAATGGACGTGCCATTGGTGGTAAGTCATCTGGTGCTTGAAGTAAAATTGGGCCGTCAATTGTTAAACCTTTAATCACTTCCACTTGTAATTCTGTTTCGCCTGAAACGTCCGTGGCATGCCCTGCAATTTCACCATTGCCTTGTTGCGCATGCATATCTCCCATGTAGACACCTGCACCTGGTACTTTCACAGGGCAAATCAAAATACAGCCTGGACGAATCGAATTGGTATCCATGTGACCGTCAGTTTTGGCTGCGATAAGTTCTTCTTCAGTCATCCCGAATTTATGCGGTGCATTAATCAAGTACTGACCGAAGTCGTGACAGTTATGAGAGTCTGGTAAATCACGTGCTGGTGTTGTACCAATATTGCCGAGGAATGGACGCATGTGTGCAGCAACACCCGGCATGTCGGCACGCGCTAGTGATAGAATAGAATGCTGTGCAGCATGTTCAGGTAATGCAGAAAGCTCATTGGCATTACCAGCTAACTTGTTGGCAATCTCTTGATTGACCGTCAAACTCACTTTATTTTCTTCGTCCAACACGATCACATAACCATGTGAAAAGCGAAAAGCACTGACTTCTGCACCACAGTTTTTACAGTGAATCGCGTCGTCGCCAATCCCTTCTACATAACTTGCAGGCTGTTCAGTACCACATGCCTCACAATATTTCGCAACAAACGGATCGCCTTTATAACGCCCCTCAACAAATTGCATCACACCAGATGAGGTCGCCGTAGAGGTCACATGCATGTGTTTTATCTTTAAAGCGACAGCATCGCCCACCTCTGCACCTTCAATAAAGACAGGCAGTGTTACTTCATGCCCACCTTGGAATGCAGGTGTAATCATGGGACCCCAGCATCCTGGAGGTGTACCAGTTTTAAGTGTCCCACCATTTTTTAAAGGGCCAAGCATACGTTGGCTCGGTCCGACGATACCGCCTGAAAACTCATTCACCACTAAATAATCGACAGCTCCAGCACTGCCTGCTGCATATTCTTGATTCTCAATTTTCATGGCCTTACCTCTATATGCTTGCTCTAATGTTTGGGTAACAATGTTTTAAAATGGAATGGTGATATCAATTGCGAACTTCTGACCTTCTGGTCGGTTTTCAACATCAAATTCTTTTTGATATTTCGCTGCGATTGCATACCCTTTAGGGAATTGATAGCGAACTTGCGGACCTATGCTGGCTGCTTTAGCTTTAAAATCACCTAAAACAGCACCTTCACCTGAGTCACCTTCAAGCTGACGATGTAGGTAACCACCAACACCAACCGCCAAAGGTCCCATGTGTTTCGCAACTAAGTAATCGACATGCAAAGCGTTGCCCGATTCATATTTGGTATCCTTATTCTCGAAATTGATGTCGTACATCCACTTTGTACTGACTTCGATACCTTGTTTATTTAAGTATGTGGTCGAGATAATTGGTTGAATGGTGTAATAGTTACGTCCAATATTCGCGAGTCTATTTTTTTTGTAAGAGCCAACTGGAATATAAAAGTCGATACCTGTAGCCACATGCCAATCCCCTTTATGCCAACCCAATAAGAATGGATCGATAATGAGATCACCCATTGACATGTGATCATCTTGACGACCACCTAATGTAAGATCTGCATGGGCATATACAAGGAATGCATGCATGCCCCATGTCGCGCCTAAAAATGTTTTGTCACTGACATAGACACCACGAGCAACTGTGGCAAAAGTATCAATTTTAAAATCATCAAATACTGGATGATCATTTTTAAATTTATCTGCGTTGTAGTATTGGTTATAACTGACGAGATACATCCCAGGTGGCGGCATTGCGCCACCAAAAAAACTCTCTGTCCCATCTGGATAAGCACTTCCGCCATTTTCAGCGGCAAGCGCTAAACTTGCGCTACTGAAAAGACATGTGGTCAATGCCACAGAAGTTAGATATTTCCTTACCATTTACCGCATCCCCCTCGTTGCTAAATTCCTTGCTGGCGATGTTCTAAATCGTCTAGCGCATGTCTTAATCTAGTCTTGAAAGGAGGCAGGGAAATATAAGGATGAATCTATGTTGAATTAAGGGATTATCTTGTAGAAATATTGACTTTTTCTCACTGGTATAGAGGTTTTAGAGAAATAAAATAGGTTTTCTTCACTATAGTGATAGGTAAAATCCCCTATAAATGTGAATGATTTTTTATTTAAATTACATGTTTTGAAACATTTGAAAGTTAGCGTTGTCATATCGCTGTTGTACTTTGTAGAACACAAAGCAGCTAGATGTGCACAATCATGAATATTAAAAGCAACTCCATCATCGGCGTGGGCATCATGTTGATTGATCAACGTCAAAAAGTTCTATTGGGTTATAGAAACAAAATTGATGAACCTGCCTCATGGTGTTTTCCGGGTGGAAAAATGGATGCGCATGAATCAGTTGAAGATGCTGCAGTACGCGAATTGTTAGAGGAAACTGCTTTAGATCTGAGTCAATATATTGAGTCTATTCAACCCTTAAATACGATCATTGATCAAGATTCTGAGGCAGTAAAAGTTACGTTCGGAACGATTTATCAACTTTTAGATGAACGTTTAAAAACTCAAATTTGCGTGACAGAACCTGAGATTTTTGAGCGTTGGGAATGGTTTAGCATTGATGAGCTTCCACAACTACTTTTTCCTGAAACTGAAGTGATAATTAAATATTTTTTAAATCAGCCTCAGGAAAAAAGATGGGCTGTTTACTCAAACCAATCCAACGCTAAGACTTCCTAAATTCACTTACTAATTTCGCTAATTGCTCCATACCATCAAAAGTGGTTGGAATCTTTTCATCTGAAGAAACGAGCGGTGAGAAGATAATATTTTCGAATTTTTCAAATCCAGCTTTATTTTTTGCATGTAGCTTTTCTGAATCTTCCGCATAATTATGAATAAATTGACAAAGTGCCATACGAAGTTCAAGTTGCATCATTTGGGATTGAACTGAACGCTTATCTTGCAATGAAATTTTGACTAAATATAAGGTTATTAGAATTAAGGTTATAAAAGGAATTGAAATTAGCCACATACTTGAAGGTAAATTACCTTGAAAATATATAAGTGCTCCAATTAAAATTATAAGTTCAAAGAAAGGAACCATGAACATAACTGTTGACACAAAACCGTACATGTCTTTCGTTCTCTTTAACTCAACTTTCTTTTGATCATATAATTGTTGGAAACCTTTATTCAAAAGAACAAAATCATAAGTTGTTTTATAACTTTCTAACTTTTTTTCTAATTCTTTGACTTCATAAATTTTCACATCAAATGTTGAATTCCAACCGCTGATCAAATCAGATGCCTTCTCTGATTCTTTAATCAAAGCCTTATAGTCACTAAAATCTTTTTCTTCTAAAAATTTTCTAATTTCATTCAATTTAGAGTTACTATAAATTTCGCCACATATAACGAAAGGTAATTCATCTACGAAATCATAATGCGTTTTAAACTCTAAATATCTTTGATTTTTTTCAGTATAAATGAAGTCATAGAAACTTCTTACAATAGGACTTTGTTGTTCATTTTCTTTAATTCCACGTCTAAATTCCCATTCTTTTAGATAAATATAAAAACTCAGAGCACCATATTTTAAGTGTTCTAGATCATCATCCAATATAATTTTAGCAAGCTGATTTAAATCAAATAGATTCCATTTTTTTGTTTGCTTAAGATTTTCATCTAGGTATCTGAGATTTTCCTCGTTATAGAAGCCTTTTAATGATCTAATTATATGAGACCATTTTTTAAGCTCATCATCATTTGAATCTAGATTATTTTGTGCTGTCTCAAATAAACGATCTAGAGCATTCCGAAAATCTGATGAAACAAAAGAAAAGCCCATACTATCCTCTTATATTTTTATTTAAGCATATAATTTTATTATAAATAAAAAGCTCCAAAAATGGAGCTTTGTTATTCAAAACAAGAAATACCTTTGCGCCATCGGCAATACTTCCGCAGGCTCACAAATCAGCAACTTCCCATCTGCTCGCACTTCATAAATTTCAGGATCAACCTCCATCACAGGACAGTAGTTATTCAGTTTCATATCTTTCTTCTGAATATCATGTGTGCCTTTACATGGACTGATCAACTTTTTCAGCCCGAGCTTTTCATGCACGCCTGCCTCTATCGCGACTTGGGATAAAAAGGTGATACAGGTGTTATGCACACCGCGCGCATTAGCACCAAACATCGGACGATAATGCACTGGCTGTGGCGTTGGAATAGACGCATTAATGTCTCCCATCGGCGCAGCCGCAATCATCCCGCCTTTAATAATCATCGACGGTTTTACCCCAAAAAATGCAGGCTTCCACAGTACCAAGTCAGCAAGTTTACCTACTTCCACCGAACCAATTTCATGGCTTAAACCATGCGTAATTGCAGGGTTAATTGTATATTTAGCGATATAACGTTTTACACGATTATTATCATGTGTCGCATTGTCACCCTCTAAAGGTCCACGCTGCACTTTCATTTTATGCGCGGTTTGCCACGTACGAATCACCACTTCACCGACACGCCCCATCGCTTGCGAGTCTGATGACATCATGGCAATGGCACCTAAGTCCTGCAAAATATCTTCTGCAGCAATGGTTTCACGGCGAATACGACTTTCCGCAAAAGCCACATCTTCAGAAATCGCAGGGTCTAAATGGTGACAAACCATCAGCATATCCAAATGCTCATCAATGGTATTGATGGTATAAGGACGAGTTGGATTGGTGGAAGATGGCAACACATTCGGCTGACCAATGGCTTTTAAAATATCAGGGGCATGTCCACCGCCTGCTCCTTCGGTATGGTAGGTGTGAATGGTACGATTTTTAAATGCAGCGAGGGTTTCTTCCAAGAAACCACTTTCATTTAAGGTATCGGTATGAATCGCCACTTGGACATCAAACTCATCGGCAACGGTCAGACACGTATCAATCGCTGCAGGGGTTGAACCCCAATCTTCATGTAGCTTTAAACCTACTACCCCTGCACGAATTTGCTCACGAATTGGGTCGGGCTGACTTAGGTTTCCCTTACCGAGTAGACCAATATTCATCGGTAAATCATCTATGGCTTGAAGCATTGTCCCAATATGCCAAGGCCCCGGTGTCACTGTTGTTGCAGAAGTCCCTGCCGCAGGGCCTGTACCACCACCAATCATGGTGGTCACACCGGACATCAGTGCGGTTTCAACTTGCTGCGGGCAAATCCAATGAATATGCGTATCGACACCGCCTGCGGTGAGAATCTGTCCTTCACCAGCGATCACTTCCGTCGCTGCACCAAGTGGAATGGTGATATCGGGCTGAATATCTGGATTTCCCGCTTTCCCAATTTTCCAAATGCGACCGCTCTTTAAACCGACATCAGCTTTGACAATACCCCACCAATCCACAATCAGCGCATTGGTAATGACCGTATCCGCAACATCTTCAGCCAACAGTTGTGATTGTCCCATGCCATCACGAATCACTTTACCACCGCCAAACTTCACTTCCTCACCATAGGTAGTGAGGTCTTGCTCAACTTCAATAAACAGCTCAGTATCCGCGAGACGAACTCGATCACCTACCGTTGGACCAAACATTTCCGCATAAGCACGGCGTGACATTTTCATTATTATTTTCCCTTAATCCAACTTACCCATAACACGACCTGCAAAACCATACACCTCACGCTTACCTGCGAGTGCAACAAGTTCAATATCTCGACTCTGTCCTGGCTCAAAACGCACCGCTGTACCTGCCGCAATATTTAATCGATATCCTCGTGCTAACTCACGATCAAACTGCAACGCATCATTCGCTTCAGCAAAGTGATAATGTGACCCAACCTGAATCGGGCGATCCCCTGCATTTGCTACCGTCATTTTGAGCGTTGCCCGTCCGACATTCATTTCAATGTCTGTATCGGACGTAATGATTTCACCTGGAATCATATTTAATTTTTCCTCTCAGACATCACACAATCGGTTGATGTACAGTGACCAGTTTTGAACCATCCGGAAAGGTCGCTTCCACTTGGACCTCTGCGATCATTTCAGCTACGCCTTCCATTACTTCATCCCGTTTTAGCAATGTTGTTCCAAAATGCATGAGGTCACTCACACTCATCCCATCACGTGCACCTTCTAATAGTGCGGCAGAAATGTAAGCCACTGCTTCTGGATAATTCAGCTTTAAACCACGGGCCTTGCGTCTTTCCGCTACAAGCCCCGCAGTAAAAATCAGCATTTTGTCTTTTTCCGTAGGTGTTAGTTCCATAATGCTTTCCTCACTATCTTTAAATATTGATGCAAAATGTGTGCTCAAATGTTTGTGTTAAAACAACTTAACTATGTTGCTATGACAAGAATAAATTTATGTGCGCCAAATTCGTGGGAACTCTTCATCAAGATCAAACCAATAACGACGAAGCTTTGCACGAATTGCAGCAAATGCATCATGACACTCACGTACATCATCTCCGAGATAACGTGCGGTTACGACGTAATCGAGTAACGTCAATGTGACGTTAATATTCATACGCATGATTAATTCACGAATTTGATCAATATGTTGATCAAGATAGAAATTTGACCGGTATTGTTCTGGAGGCACTGCCCAAAAACTGGCCATCACTGCATGACCGTTCATCCCTAAACAGGACTTTAACCAACGATCATTGCCTTTAAAATTTAAACAGTCTGCAACCAATATTTTCTGATTTTGATAAAGCTGAAATTTATTTTGGTAAGCACCCTGCGAGAAGGTTTCATGTCGTGCTTGCCGTCCAATCACCAACATATCCCAACCGATAAAACTGGCAGCAGCGTCCAAATGTACGATCGTTTCTGAATTTGCATTCGCACCATTAAAGAGCATCGTCTCTTGAGGAAGCCATTCGAAAATCGCCTCATCTTGGACATGAATATGAATATGTTGAAATGCTTGTTTAAGATTGGTTTTGTACCACTTCCCTGCGCCAGGTGTGGTAACCAAAGCATGCGAATCCTGATCTATTTTCATTTCAAAGGTGAGATGATCTCCACCAGCAATTCCAGCAGGTGGATGAACAATAATGGCGTGACATACTCCTGTTTTTTCAGGCCACAGCATCTTTTGCACGCGAACAGGTCCAAAGTGCTTACGATGCGCCAAAATTGTGCGATTTGAATCTTTGGTAAAACCTAACTCTAATTTAGCAAACCAATACTGTGCATTTTTGACTGGCTCATTGAACAATACTTGATTCATTCACGGTCATCTTCGTATTCATACCATTTTCAGTAAATGTTCTGCAAAAATTGCACCAAGTTTGCTCAAGCTAATTTTGGTTAAAGGTTTTTAGGCACTTAATGTTGATATTGATGAGTAATTCATGTGAAAAATCTAAGAACGTTTTTCTAAAGAATCCGATTGTTGCCTTGGCCGAAAAAAAACAGTTCGTGCTAATATAGTGAATTACCTTAAATTGTTATCAAGTTTGAATATGAGTAAACAGAAAAACTACCAACCGGGAGAGTTCCAGTGGTCTTTCTTAATGCCAAAATATTGGGGCATTTGGATTGGTATTATATTTCTGATGCTCCTTGCGATATTACCTTGGGCAATTCAGCATCGTTTAGCGTATCTGATGGGAAATGTAGCTTTCAAATACTTGCGTTCACGTCGTGAAACAACTTTAAGAAATTTAGAAGTCTGCTTTCCTGAATGGATGCCCGAACTCCGTTATGAAAATGCTCGCCAAGTCTTTATTGATCAAATGGTCGGTGTTTTTGAAACACTGAATGCTTGGTATTGTCCCAAATGGTTTAAAGATCGTGTAACGATTGAAGGTTTAGAACATATTCAACAAGTGCAAGCTGAAGGGCGTGGGGCTTTACTACTTGGTACACACTCTACCCTACTCGATGCAGGTGGATATGTATGTGCCCAGTATTTTGATCCAGATGTCGTGTATCGTCCGCAAAATAATCCATTGCTAGATATGCTGATTTACCGTTGTCGTGCCACGATTTATACCAATCAAATCGACCATGATGATATGCGTGGATTAATCCGTCATTTAAAAGAAGGACGACCTATTTGGTATAGTCCCGACCAAGATTTTGGTCTTAAACAAGGCGTTATGGCACCCTTTTTTGGTGTACCCGCAGCCACTGTAACTGCACATCGCCGTATATTAAAAATGACCAAAGCTGCCGCGATTCCACTTTACTTCTACCGTAAAGGTGATATTACAAATCCGAAATATCATATTTTGATTGAACCTGCGTTAGACAATATGCCAAGTGAAGATGAAATTGCAGACGCGACACGAACAAATTTGATTATTGAAAATCAACTTCGTTTAGCACCAACCCAATATATGTGGTTCCACCGTAGATTTAAAACACGTCCGAAAGGTTTTGAAAAAATTTATTAAAAAAAGCGGCTGAGCCGCTTTTTTATTGTGTTTCTAATACATCTGAATTTTTATCAGTATCAGGCTTTTTCGCCTCTACCATCTTATAGCGGTTGATACGACCTAACTCATCTTTTAAAGTGATATGCTGCATGTCCAAGACATTTAATATCAGCTTTTCTGAAGTTTTATTTTGATTCTGATCTGTCCAATTTACATTGAACTCCGTACCTAAACGAGTCCATTGATTTGCATGAATTTCCCCGACAGCAACAGGGGTTATAAATTTTGGTACTTTTCCGTTGAGATCAATTTGAATCTCTTTTAAATCCACCCTTGGACATTGCTCAGCAAAACATTGATAGGCTGCTGGTTCAGGCGTTACTTTTTGAGCAAAAGACTGTGCTTTAGCTTCTTTAGCTTCTTTAGCTTCTTTAGCTTCTTTAGCTTCTTTAGCTTCTTTAGCTTCTTTAGCTTCTTTAGCTTCTTTAGCTTCTTTAGCTTC
>NZ_JBWYIN010000006.1:0-169387 GCF_056779765.1 Acinetobacter sp. 24-47-62 | reverse complement strand
GATGGTAGCGGATGTTGCGTCGGTTGAGGGCTTGGTATTGGCTGTTGTCGTCAATCAGGCGGAGCTTTTGTGCTTCGATCGGGCTGTTGTTGCTCGGTACAATCGGTTGGGCTTCATCAATGAGCCAGTTAATGCCTTCACTGCGTAGTAAGCGAGTCAGAAAGTCGTAGTCGCTTTCGTTGCTTTGCATGATGAAGGGGCGGATGTCGTATTGTTGTTGCAATCCACTGTGGTCTAGGCTGAGGCTAGAGGCAAAAAGTGGGCTTTTGTTTTGCCATTCTTCAAAGAGGATTTCGACCACTTCGACCACGGATTTGTTCATAAATACGCGGCTGTTGCGGCGTTTGTGCCAAAGTGAAGTTGCATCGTTAAGCGTAAGTTTGTAGAGGGTCAGTGCTCCATCGCTTTGTCCTTGTGAGGCTTCGGTGATGATGCCGGTGGTTCTAAACAGGGTGCCTTGATCAGTGACTTGATCGACGGCGACTTGTGTGCCGATGAATTGTTTGAGTGGAATTAAGGCATTGGTCGAGAGACAGATGAGTTCTGCTTGCACGCCTTCGTTAAGGGCATGGCTGCCATCGATGCGTTGTAGGAAGACTTGGCTATTCAGTTGTGAATGACTGAATTGGATGTGGAGGGCTCTGTTTTGGGCGGTTAGACCGAGCTGTTCAATCGCACGCTGAATATTATTGATGAAATTCTTCATGTCAAAATGAGTTAATCATTATTATTTAGATATTCTTAACCCAAATTGTACACGAAAAAATCAATTTTAAACGATATGAATTGTTTCAATCGTTAATTCACGACGGGCTAACCTTTTTTCACCAAATAATGAAACTCTTTGTTCCCATTTTCATCTAAACGTTCTTCTTGCAACAGCAATTCATGACCAAGATGCATACAGAATTTAGGAATATCCCAAGAAGTTGAATTATCTGTTGCAAATACTTCCACCACATCACCAGACTTAGATTTACGAATGGCTTGATGTAACATCATCACCGGTTCTGGACAACGTAAACCACGAGTATTCAACTGGATTTGAGGTTGAACTTGAGAATCAGACATTCAATATCACCCTAAAAAGATTGGGCGATTATTTTATCATAATTCAATCTTTTCACTCCCAAATTCAGAAAAAGACTCCAAATACAGTGGTCTATGATCAAATAGATCATTAGGAATCAAAATTTTACCAATAGACAAGCGTATTTTCTTCGGTATGATTAAAACTTATTTTTTCAATTGAAGAGTCTTTAGGAAAGATCATGCAAGAGGAATCAGGTACATCGTGGGGTATGCGTGGCTTACGCAAATGGTTAGGCACAGCCCCAGAAACCCGAGATGAACTGTTAAAAATTGTACAAGATTCACGTCGACTACTCGAACCAGATACAGTAGCGATGCTCGAAGGAATCTTTGACCTTCCAGCGACTAAAATTCGTGAAGTCATGACGCCACGAACTTCAATGGTTAGCTTACAAGAAGATGATGAGTTATTGGATATTCTTGATGTTCTCATCGAGTCAGCACACTCACGTTTCCCTGTATTTTCAACAGATCAACCTGATAACGTCATTGGTATCCTTTTGGCAAAGGACCTCTTACCTTTCTTAAAAGATCGTGATTCGAAAGTAAATGTACATTCGCTGATGCGGCAACCGATCTTTGTGCCTGAAAGCGCGCGTTCTGATCAAGTGCTCCGAATGCTAAAAAACACTCAAACACATATTGCGATTGTGATTGATGAGTACGGTTCTACTTCGGGTTTAGTGACACTTGAGGATATTCTTGAAGAAATTGTGGGTGAAATTGAAGATGAACATGACAATGTCGATGAAGAAGCCAATTTCATTGTTCCAGATCAAACCAGCAACAGTAGTAACACGTGGTTAGTTCAAGCACTTACACCAATTGAACATTTTAACAATGTTTTAAATGCTGAATTTTCCGATGATGAAGTGGAAACTGTGGGTGGACTATTACTGCAAGAAATTGGTTTAGTAAGCGATCTTCAAGGCCAAGTGATTGAATTGGGAGATTGGGAATTTACCATTGTGGAAGCAGATGTCCGTACTATTCATCTGATTCGAGCTGTGCGTAAATGAGAGCCTATTTTCAAAAATTATTGAGTCCTTCAGAAAAACAAAAATCATTACCTTTCATTTACCCACTCCTTATCGCTTTGACAGCAGGTGCGACTTTTAGTCTCGCACTTGCACCTTTTTATTGGTGGTGGCTGGCAATATTATCGCCAGCATTGCTATATGCCACACTCAGTAAGCGAAATACTAAACAAGCATTCCTCATCGGTTGGGCTTACGGTTTTGGTTTATGGTTTGTTGGTGCATTCTGGTTATACACCTCTATCCATGTGTATGGTGATACATCTGCGTTTTTAAGTGTCATCATGATTGCGATTATGGCCTTGGTGATGGGGCTATTTACTGCAATACAAACTTGGATATATCGTCGATTCTTTCCAGAAACACCACTTACTTTTGCCCCTTTATGGGTATTCTTTGAATGGGCAAAAACTTGGGTATTTACTGGTTTCCCTTGGTTATTTGCAGGTTATGCTTTTACCGAGCGCTTCTTAGATAGCTATGCACCTTTATTTGGTGTATTTGCCGTTTCTTTCGTGGTCATTCTCATTGCATCTGCACTTGTTGAAATCCTACGAAAACGCTACTTTTGGGCTATTCCAGTTTCAATTGTATTGCTAGGTGCATGGGGTGCATCCCATTTAACTTTTGTTGAAGAAAAAAAATCAGCACCGCTGAGCGTTTCTTTAATCCAAGGTAATATTCCTCAAGATTTAAAGTGGTTAACTGAGTATCAAGTAAAGACACTTGAAATCTATGCACAATTAACACGATCAGAATGGGGACGTGACTTGGTGGTTTGGCCTGAATCATCTATCCCAATGTTTCAATCAGATATTGAACCATTTTTAGATGCAATGGATCAGCAAGCCAAAAGTACCAACACAGCTTGGGTAACAGGCATTCCTTATTGGGATTTAAATGAATCTAAGACATTGGGTTATCCGCGTTATTACAACTCCATGATGGCATCTGGTGATGAAGCTACAGGCTTATATAAAAAACAGCGTCTCGTTCCTTTTGGTGAATATATTCCGCTGTCTGGCCTGTTAAGTTGGGTGTTACCTGCGCTTCAAAATGATCCTTCAATGAGCGGTTTTTCACGTGGTCCGCAGGATCAAGCTCCATTTTCAATTCACAACCACAAATTAGCTGCTGCGATTTGTTATGAGGTTGCCTATCCGAACCTAACCCGACGCAATGCTCTAAATAGTGATTTCCTCGTCACCGTTTCAAATGATGCGTGGTTTACGGGTACGGCTGGTCCTTGGCAGCATTTACAAATGGTACAAATGCGAGCAAAAGAAAATGGACGCTGGTTTATTCGTGCAACCAATACAGGTGTGACTGCTTTTATCAACCACAAAGGGGAAATCGTCAGCCAAGCCCCAATTGATCAAAAAGCGGTTCTTCGTGGTGATCTACCTGCAATGGAAGGGCAAACTTGGTATACGAGATTCAGTGATTGGCCAATATTGGGATTGTCATTGATTTTATTGGTGATGGGTTGGTTCTTTAGACCACGTGTTGTCGATGTCCGTTTTAAATCTCGTCGATAACACTTGGTTCAAATCAAATATACGTTCTATATCAAAAAAACCGAGCAAATATGCTCGGTTTTTTTAAATTTGTGTTGTGAGGTAAGACAGCATTGCCATCAAACTTAACATGGGAATAGATCGATAAATTTTAATGAGCAGCGCTTCAAATGTTGAAGAAACATCAGACAGCATCAAAACAGATGCCTTAAGTGCACTATAAAAACTTAAAATCGTAATCGCACTAAATACACTAATCGCCATAAATCCGATCATGATTTGACTGCTTGCGTCTGCATTTGACCAAAGATTAATAAATAGATGACTGATAGGCAATAAGGTCAAAATAAGCAGTGCAGACTTGAGCACAGTCCAATGAAATAAATTGATTTCATCTGACAATATTAATGCTTTCATCATTCCCCCTTATTATCAAGCTAAGCTGTTAGCTCCATTATGCAGGGAATAATTAAAATAAAAAGCCTAATTTTCTTCATATTTTCTGTTTCTTGTAACCATTAAATATGGGAATAATTCTTATTATAAATCTCAAAAACCCTTTATTTTTAAACATTATAATTATCAATTATTTGGGTTAATATTTCTAAATAATAAAGATTATCACTTCACTCAATATTTATTAATTCGATTAAGTGAAGTGATTAATACCATGAATGGTTTTTAATAATGATTTTCATTTATGGTGTGTAAAAGATATCAGCATCATTTCCTTCACCACCCTGCTTTCCATCTGCGCCGAATGAATAAAGATCATATGCACGACCTTCCGAACCAGGAATCACATATTGTAAATCATTATCCCAACTATCTTTGGGATAACCACCCTTCACATAGCCACCAGGTAACCAATTTTTTGCTGAAGCTGGTTGATTGACCAAAGCATCCAAGCCACCATCTTGCATCGATGGATATTGGTTATTGTCTAATTTATATTGATCTAATGCACCTGCAACACCTTTCAGTGTAATGATTGTGGTATCAACCTTCGCTTTCTCACCACGACCCATGACATTAGGCACAATCAGTGCTGCAAGCACACCTAAAATCACAATCACTACCATCACTTCGATCAGGGTAAAACCAGATTGTTTTCGCATTTTCATCTTGTTTCGCATGTTTTCACTCGCTATTTCATTCATTATTAGAATTTATTGAATCTGTTTAAATCATATTGTTCATGTTGACGATTGGCAACATGACAGCAATCACGATCACCAATACAATCGCAGCCATTAACACCAACATTAGTGGTTCCAACAACGCCAATAATGTTGAGATCAATGTAGTAACCTCTCGATCTTGCATCGTCGAAGCTCTTTCTAACATTCGATCCAACTCACCCGAGGCTTCACCACTTTTGATCATTTGCACCATCATCGGTGGAAAATAACCACAGCGCTCAAGTTGCGTAGCCAGATTTCCACCCTCTGTGACTTTTTCAGCCGCGACATTGACTGCATCTCGAATAACCCAATTGCTACTTACTGCTGCACCAATTTTTAACGCGTCGACCAAAGGAACACCAGATTGCGTTAAGATAGATAAGGTACTTGAAAAGCGGGCGGCATTAATACCTCGTGATAGTTTTCCAAATAATGGCAACTTCAACGTGAGACGATCAAAAGCATAATGCCCTGCGGCAGTCCTTAAAAAACGCACCAATAGAAAGAATCCCAACGCCGATGCAACCAATACAAATGGCCAAGCTTGACGTATAAAATCACTGGCTTTCATTAAAGCAACCGTAATCCAAGGTAGCGCATCTTTACTTTGGTCAAAAGTTTTAACGATATCTGGTACTACATAGGTCATGAGTCCCATCACGATACCGAAAGACATCAACATCAAAATAATAGGATAAATCATTGCACCTTGAATCTTCTTTTGCATCGCAAAGCGATTTTCAGTGTAATCAGCCAATTGATCGAGAATAAGATCTAAGTGTCCTGATCGTTCACCAGCAGCAATCGTTGCAATATAAAGTTCAGGGAATCTGCCGGATTGTTGCATCCCTTGAGCCAAGGAATGACCTTCTAAAACCTTTGATCTTACAGATAACATCAAATTTTGCACGTGAGCTTTTTCGCTTTGTTTGGCAACTGCTCTTAATGCTTCCTCAAGTGGGATCCCCGCTGCAACTAATACGGATAATTGGCGAGTCATCAAAGCTAAGTCATAAGCTGTAAATTTTTTTTGAAAAAAACCACCAGTTCGATGCTTGTCTTTTTGTTCTACAGCATCAACTTGTACTGGAATCCATTGTTTATCCCGAAGCTGTTGTCGAATCTGTCGGGCTGAATCACCTTCTAGCACACCCTTTTGCTGCTTTCCTGAAGCATCGATGGCAGTATATTGATATGCGGGCATGATAATGCTCTAATTTTCCTAATTATGATGTCTTAAGAGTTGCCTTAGACCGTTCTCTTCATTCATATTGATCACTTGCAACAACTTGAACACTCTATCACAAGCATTGGTTATCCACGATAAGTTTTCACCATATTGATTGACGACTATATATGACAAATATTTCAGAATTAAGCCAAATTGTTTATCGAGTGCGCATCGCGGTGCCAGTTTATCTATATGATTGTTTTGATTATGAAGTTTCTGCAGAACAATACCAAACTATACACATAGGTTGCCGTGTTCTTGTTTCGTTTGGTCGTCAAAACTTAGTCGGGATCGTACTTGAAAAGATCGCACCGGAAACGCCATTAGATCCGAAAATCAAACTGAAACCTATCACTGAAATCTTGGATCTGCAACCCATACTCAATCCTACGATCATTCAGCTCGCGCAGTGGTCTGCCCAATATTATCAATTCCCCATCGGAGAAGTCATGCATACCACTTTGCCTACATTTTTAAGGCAAGGTAAACCCTATAATTTATTAGCTCACTCTTGGAAAGTTTTAAATTTAGACGCTGAAAAGAAAGTGGCTCGATCTTTAAAACAACAAGAGGCTTATAAAATATTAAAGCTACACCCTCAAGGGACTGCCGAGACGATACTGAATTTGAGTGGTGTGGAAACAGCAACATTAAAAGCGCTTGAAAAGAAAGAAATCGTCGAGTGTGAATTGATTCAACAGGACTTTAGTCCTGAACCTGTACAGCTGGCTCAAATGCCATTGACTGCAAATGATGATCAAAAAAAAGCAATTCAATCCATTTTAAAAGCACAAAATCGCTATCAAGCATTTTTACTCGATGGTTTAACTGGAAGCGGAAAAACTGAAGTTTATTTGCAAGTTATGCAAGAGGTTTTACAAAAAGGTCAGCAAGTATTGGTACTGGTACCAGAAATTGGCTTAACCCCTCAAACTATCAGTCGGTTTCAATCTCGCTTTCACTGCAATATTGTCTTGTTGCATTCCGGACTGAATGACACAAAGCGCCTCCAAGCTTGGCAATATGCTCAAACAGGGAAGGCCTCCATTATTCTTGGTACACGCTCTGCGATTTACACCCCCATGCCAAATTTAGGGCTCATTATCTTAGATGAGGAGCATGACCTGTCATTCAAACAACAAGAAGGTTTTCGCTACCATGCACGTGATGTTGCTCTCTATCGCGCTTATTTAGAGCAATGCCCCATTGTCCTTGGCTCAGCAACACCAAGTATTGACTCATATCATTTGGTGGAGCAAAAAAAATTAACGATTCTGAAACTCGATGAACGTGCCGCAGGTGCAAGCTTACCTAAAATTCATTTAATTGATCTAAAGATTGCTCAAAAACAGCATGGTATAAGCGAACAACTCATTAAAGAAATTCAAAAAAGACTCAATCAAGAAGAACAGGTACTGATCTTTTTAAACAGACGTGGTTATGCACCTGTCCTGATCTGCGAAAGCTGTGGATGGCAAGCCAATTGTCCCCATTGTGATGCACATTTTACGCTTCATAAAAAACCATATGAGCACCTGCATTGCCATCACTGTGGGACAATTAATCGACTGCCTGATCAATGTCCCTCTTGTCAGCAACACACCTTGAAGCCTATTGGAATGGGCACGGCAAAAGTTGAAGAGAATTTACAACTTTTATTTCCAGACTTTCCTGTGGTCAGAGTAGATCGTGATTCCACGAGCCGTGTCGGGAGTTGGCAAAAAATTTACGAGCAAATTCATCAAAGTAAACCGATGATTTTACTTGGTACGCAAATGTTAGCCAAAGGTCATCACTTTCCGTATGTAACCTTAGTTGCAATCTTAGATATTGATAGTGGTTTACTCAGTGTTGATTTCAGAGCAACGGAACGAACAGCCCAATTGATTGTTCAAGTTGCAGGTCGTGCAGGACGAGGTGAAAAAAAAGGTGAGGTTTATCTACAAACTTTACGACCTGATCACCCTCTACTCAACACGCTCATTAATAAAGACTATCGTGCTTTTGCTCGTGAAACACTTCATGATCGTCAAGCTGCTTTACTCCCTCCAATGCGCTATGCAGCATTAATACGTTGTGAATCGCGTAGTCAGGAAGAAAATCTCAATTTTTTAACCAATATGACACAATCGCTCCAACAACATACTGGTGAGCTGATTGAGATTTGGGGTCCAATTCCTGCGCCAATGGAGCGAAAGGCTGGGCGTTATCAGGCACATGTGGTTTTATTGTCATCAGATCGTGCAAAAATGCATTTCTATATACGAGAATGGTGGCCATTCGTGCTTCAACAAAAACCTTCAACGATGAAGCTCAGTATTGATATAGATCCTCAAGAGCTAAGCTAATCATGAGAGTTAAATTATCAAAGTCGAAGACCTGAATTAAATTTACACAGCTAAAGCAGACACGATTACAATTTCATCAGTCCAACATTCCACTTTAGGGAAGGCCAATGCCATTGTTGTTACAAATCACAATTTTTCTAGCTGCCGCATTAATTTTTGTTCCGCTCGGAAAAAAAATTGGTATTACGACAGTCTTAGGTTATTTGTTTACAGGAATATTACTTGGTCCAAGTGCATTGAATGTGACCAATGATGCCGAAACATTAATGAAATTAGCTGAGTACGGCGTGATTTTTTTGATGTTCTTAATCGGCCTAGAATTACGCCCTCAGCGCTTGTGGAATATGCGTCACTCTATATTTGTGATTGGAAGTGCTCAAGTCTTGATCACAGGTATAATTCTTGTCGCAACCATTTGGCTGTTCTTCCAACAGCATCTTGCCGCTAGTGTCGTAATTGGTCTTGCCCTTGCTTTATCATCTACAGCATTTGTCATGCAATTACTTGCAGAAAAGCAGCAGCTGAATACCGCGCATGGTCAGCAATCTTTCTCTATTTTACTGTTTCAAGATATTGCCGCTATTCCTTTACTCGCCCTGATTCCCCTACTCGCGGGAAATCAGTCTACACATCATGGTATTGCTTATTTTGCCGCTGTTGTTGCAACGTTTACTGGCTTATTTTTATTTAGTCGCTATGTGATGCGACCATTTTTTAGATTCATTGTACAGAGTGGTGCCACTGAACTCATTACGGCTGCTGGACTCTTCATTGTTTTGGCTGTCGTTCTGTTTATGGATATGCTCGGATTAAGCACCACGCTCGGTGCTTTTCTGACAGGTGTATTACTCGCGGATTCTGAGTTTCGCCATGAACTGGAATCGAGCATTCAACCCTTCAAAGGGTTATTACTCGGTTTATTCTTTATGAGCGTAGGCATGATGACACCGATTGATCTCCTCGTAGATCAGCCGCTATTCATTTTTGGTGGGGCATTCGTGCTGATCATCATAAAAATATTAAGCATGGTTGCAATCGCGCGATATTTTAAATTTCAATGCAAAACCAGTGTATTGATTGCCATTTGTCTTGCTCAAGGAGGAGAATTTGCTTATGTGATCTTAGCTGTTGCGAATACCGAAGGTTTAATTACTCAAGCAGTGTTATCCCCTACGATTCTGATCATTGCAATTTCGATGGCACTCACCCCTGTCATTTTCTGGCTTGCACAACGATGGCTCATTCCATATCTTGATCGAAAGACTGATAGCGCTGAAGATGTCCCATTACCAGACACTCATTCAACATTAATCATTGCAGGTTTTGGACGCGTCGGACAAATAGTGGCGCGCGTTGCTTATCTCAATCATGTCAGCTTTACAGCCATTGATAATAATTTAGAAAAAATTGATTTTGTGAGAAAGTACGGTGGTAAAATTTATTATGGAGACGCCTCCTCCCCTGATTTATTGAGATCTGCAGGCATCGAGCATGCTAAGGCATTTGTACTTGCTGTAGACGATGTGGAAATGTCGATGAATATTGCTCGCCATTTACGTTTGAATTATCCAACGCTCAAACTCATCGTCCGTGCCCGTGATCGACATCATATGCATTTACTTAAAGACTTAGGCATTGAGCATATTTGGCGTGAAACTTTTCTATCTTCACTCGGTATGGCATTTCGCACCTTAACCGCGTTAGGTTTAAGTCAAGAACATGCTCAACATAGTATTGAAATATTTAGAGACTATGATGAGCGTCTATTAGCTGAGCAACAACGCATCTATACGGATGATCAAAAAGTCTTTGAAAGCTATCGAAATTTCTTAGCGGAACTCGAACAAATTTTTGAAAATGATGCGCAACAACATCAACCACTTTCAGAAAGTTTAGATGAAACCATTGATTCTGAAGTAAGTTCTATAGAACGACGCGCTAAGCACTCGCAAAACCAAATTAATGTTTGTCGAGATGAAGAATTTTAACTTGTGATTTACAATATCGTCACCATCTAGACAGGGATTTGGAGAATTTTATGTCTGATTTACGTCAACGTTTTTTTATTGATAACAGCCCTGTTCGTGGTGAAGTCGTACATCTTGAAGATGCGCTTAAAACAATTTTAGCGCAACGCGCCTATGCACCTGCGATTCAAATTTTATTGGGCGAAATGCTCAGTGCGACTGCATTGTTGGCCAGCACACTTAAAATTAAGGGACGTATTAGCCTCCAAATTCAAGCTTCTGGCACCTTAAAATGGGCTATGGCTGAATGTAATCACCTCGGTGAAGTACGCGGATTAGCTGAATATGAAGCAGATCCACGTTTTGAAGAAGCATCAGACAGCAGCATCGTTCTGAAAACTTTGGTCAGTCCAGTTTTATTTATTAATATTGAACCTGAATTTGGCGAACGCTATCAGGGTATCGTGCCTTTAGATCAGCCGAATTTAGCTAAATGCCTCATGCAGTATTATGATTTATCTGCCCAAATCCCAACCAAGATCGTTTTAGCTAGTACTGCTCAACGCGCTGGTGGTCTTTTAATTCAATTGTTACCGCGTAACAATGATGAAGAGCAGCAAAAGGTTGATGAAGATATCTGGCCTCGTCTAACCATGCTCACTGAAACTTTAAAAACAGATGAACTTACTGAGCTGGATGCGCAAGAAATTTTGTATCGCTTATATAATGAAGAAGAAGTCAGACTACCTGAAGCTGAACAACTTCAATTTGGCTGTACATGTTCTAAAGAGCGTTGCTCTACAGCATTAATTCAGGTGGGTGCAGAATCTGTGCGTGAAATTTTAGAACAACAGAACCCTATTACCATGGACTGTCAATTCTGTAACACTCAATACAGATTTACTGCTGAAGAAGCACTCGGTCTATTCGGCGAGCACCTCAGTTAATCCTAAACAGTTCTCTTCGAAAATCAGCAAGTTTTACTTGCTGATTTTTTTTGGTTGTAAGAAATTGAAACAATTATTCACCATCTGAACATATTGTAGTCTTCGAAAGTCTGCTCATAATGATTAAAAGTTAATCAACGGTTATTTTTGCTTAATGGCAAATAATTATTATGAGGAACTCGGACTAGATCGCGATGCGAGTCCTGAGGAAATAAAAAAATCATATCGAAAACTGGCTCGGAAATACCATCCCGATATCAGTCAAGCACCTGATGCCGAAAAAAAAATGCAGGCGATTAATACTGCGTATGACACATTAAGTGATCCTTTAAAAAAACAAGAGTACGATCAACAACTCGATCAGTTGAATAGTCAGTCTCCTTTCTCGGATAGTGAAAACCATACAAATCATGAATTTTCTGGCTTTGAAGATTTGTTTGGGCGTTTTGGAACAGGTTTTGGTGGAGGTTATGCACAGCGCTCACACCAATATAAATCCCAGCCAATTCGTGGTGAAGATCAACATGCCAGTATAGAAGTGCCCTTACAAGTCGCTTTTGAAGGTGTCACTCAATCCATCCAATTGCGTATACCCACTTTTAATGCATATGGACAACCTGAAGTTCAGCGAAAAACCCTTGAAATTAGAATCCCGAAAGGGATGAAAAACGGTCAACAAATTCGACTCAAAGGTCAAGGACAAGCTGGTTTATCGGGGGGTGAAAATGGAGATCTTTATATACAGATCCATTATCAAACCACTGACAGCATATATGTCGATCAGGCAGACATTTACTATCACATTAACATTAGTCCTTGGGAAGCTGCTTTAGGCCAAGACATCGAGCTAAAAACCCCCTCTGGAAAGATTAAAGTCAGCATTCCTCAACATACAATTTATGGCAAACAACTCCGTATTAAAGAAAAAGGGATTCCCTCTTCCCCCCCGGGACACCTTTATCTAATCCTGAATATTGTTTATCCAAGAGCAGAATCCCCGCAGCAAAAACAGGCATATGAGCAATTTGCTCAAGCATTTACACATTTCAACCCTCGTGATGAAGGAGGTGAATCATGACAACGATTCAGTACCGAGAAGTGTACAAAAATGGATATTTAGAGGCTGAAATCATTGATGACCAATGTATTTTTGATTTAAAGCATTTTGCCCAAGCATGCGGACAAAGTCCTGAATGGGTTTTGCAATTACTTGAATATGAGATTCTACCTGCTCGTTCTGAGCAAAAAATCCATCAATTTTTTGGTGAAGAACTTACTCGAGCACGGAGAGCTTATCGCTTGCAACGGGATTTTGAAGCAAGTCTCCCTGCCGTCGCCATGATGATGGATCTGATAGATGAAGTACAACAATTGCGCAAGCAAGTGAAATACTTCAAATAAAGCAAGCCCACATAAATGCATGTACTGTTACATGCATTTATTTTTTATTGATTAGAATGAAAGGATTAAACCATCAATGAAAGTTAAAGAATGCAATAAAAAGCTGAAAAACCTTTTCCCTGAGTTCCGTGAACTTATTCAGCCTTTAAGAGAAGAAAACCCTCACTTCGCTAAAATTTTCGAGGAACATGAAACGTTAGATCATGAAATTACGCATTTGGAACTAAATCCAGTTAATGTAATTAATGATGATATTGAGTTTCTAAAGCGAAAAAAACTTAAATTAAAAGATGAAATGTATCGTTTGCTCAAACAAGCGCAGACGAACCTTACCCAGTAATTTCAATTTAATATTATAAAATAACGGTGAATCTGGCACTTATCATTCTGACTTAAAGCATAAGTGCCTTATATGACGTTGACTATTTTAATCGAGTCCAACGTCCCATTTCTCGGAGCGTACCTTTCAATGTTTTTTGAATCGGTTCATACTCCAAAAATGCAAACAAACCGAGTTGTTGCTGCTGGTTTTGTTGAGCCAACAATTCCATCACACTTTTTTCACCGCGCCCGACCATTTGTCTACGATAAAAATACCAAATTAACAAAAGTGTTGTCACACACATGGCTGTGAGCATATACCAAAAGCCATGCGGTGAGTTTAATCCTGGAATAAATTCAAAATTCATTCCGTAAATACCTGTAAGAAGAGTCAGTGGTGCAAATACAGCGGTGATAATTGCTAAAATTCTCATATTTTCATTAGTTTGATTGGCCACTGCTGAAAAGTGCAAATCGATGGCGGCTTGTACTGCATGGTTTAACCGAACACTGTGCTTTTGTATTCTTTCAATATGGCTAATTAAATCATCCATTCGGACGAGCATTAAATTTTGCTTCTCTGCCTTACGTTTAGCTTTAATATGATGATAATTTTCGACAATTTCATCTCTTAATTCTTGTAGGCATTCAACCTGTTCTTCACACAAATTTTCAACTTGTTGAAAAGCGGTGATCTCTTGCAGCAGTTGATTCCATCGATTAAATTTTTGATTTCCTTGTAATAGTTCTTTTTGCCAAAATTCCACACGTTTGGTTAGTGGTACACGTAAACCTAAATAGCCATCCACCATCATATTCAGTAATCTAAGCGCAATATCTACAGGGCTCTGTGCTAATTTTCGTGGAATATTCTGTTGCTCTATAGGTCGTGTTTGAATCGCCTGTACTCTTTCAAGATATGTTTCAAATACACGATTACCTCGTTCATGCACTGTGATTAAAACATTTGATGTCATGACAAAACTTACCGGCGTTGTAACAATGTCCGCAGTTTGTTGCTCAGCTGAATGACCATTCTGAATTTGTATGTGGTCATCTGGGGTGATTAATTTTTTAAAGATCAACAAATCATAATCATCTAATGCATCAAATACGCAAGGATGCTCAAGGTTTTGAATATCTTTAAGATGAAATTCGTTCAACAGAATTCCAGTGTTCTCAAAAATATATCGTTGCCACGTCTCTGTATTTTGAATCAATTCGTGGCGTTCAAAACTCAACCATATAAATTCTGCATCAACATCAGTCGATAATGCTTCACTCAGATAAATATACCCGTCATCTTGATGATAATAATAATTAAACTTTTGCATTTTAGTTTTTTTTAAATGAGAACATTTTGATCATGCCATAAAAAAAGCCTTGTGTAGCACTCGTTTAAACGAAGCACCACACAAGGCTTAGAATTAGCTTAAATGATTAAGCTTGTTCAATGTCTTTCATTGTAAGTTTGATACGACCACGGTTATCAACATCCGCAACTTGTACCTTAACTTCTTGACCTTCAGTAAGAACGTCTGTCACATTCGCAATACGCTCGTTCGAGATTTGTGAAATGTGAAGCAAGCCATCAGTACCAGGAAGGATATTGACGAACGCACCGAATTCAACGATACGAATGACTTTACCTGTGTAAATTGTACCTGGTTCAATTTCTGCTGTAAGCGCTTGGATTTTCGCTACTGCAGCCATTGCCGCTGCTTTAGTTTCACCAAATACACGTACTGTACCGTTATCTTCGATATCGATCGCTGCTTTGGTTTCTTCAGTGATTTGACGAATAGTTGCGCCGCCTTTACCAATCACGTCACGGATCTTATCAGGATTGATGCTGATCACTTGGAATGTTGGTGCGTGCATTGAGATTTCAGGACGAGCACGTGAAATCACTTGATTCATCTCATTCAAGATATGCATACGACCTGCATACGCTTGATTCAATGCAACTTCCATGATCTCTTCAGTAATACCTTCGATCTTGATGTCCATTTGAAGTGCAGTAATACCGTTTGCAGAACCTGCTACTTTAAAGTCCATGTCGCCAAGGTGATCTTCGTCGCCTAGAATGTCTGAAAGAACTGCGAAACGTTCACCTTCTTTCACTAGACCCATTGCAATACCTGCAACTGGCGCTTTAAGTGGAACACCTGCATCCATAAGTGATAAAGAAGCACCACACACAGACGCCATTGAAGACGAACCATTCGATTCAGTGATGTCAGATACGATACGAATCACGTACGGGAAGCGATCAGCTGGTGGAAGAACTGCTTGAACACCACGGCGTGCCAAACGACCATGACCAATTTCACGACGTTTAGGACCAGATTCACGACCAGTTTCACCTACAGAGTATGCAGGGAAGTTGTAGTGAAGCATGAAGTTATCAGTTTTTGTACCCGCTAAGGTATCTACCATCAACGCATCACGTGTATTACCTAAAGTCGTCGTTACTAACGCTTGAGTTTCACCACGTGTGAACAATGCAGAACCGTGCGCACGATCTAACACACCAACTTGTACGTCGATTGCACGAACAGTTTTAGTATCACGACCATCAATACGTGGTTTACCAGACAAGATATTGTCACGAACTGTACGATATTTAAGGTCTTCAAATAATTCGTTAACTTCGTCAGCAATACCTGTTTCATCATTTTCAGGAACGAATTGCGCAATTGCTTCAGCATGAAGTGCATCAAGTGCTGCATAACGGTCTTGCTTAACCGCAATCGTGTATGCTTCAGAGATTTTCGCTTCAAATGCTTCTTTTAATTTTGCTTGAAGTTCTTCATTTTTAGTTGGTGCAGTCCAAGTAGACTCTGTTGCACCCGCTGCTGCTGCGAATTCTTTGATTGCTTGAATTGCAATTTGCATTTCATCGTGACCAAAAAGAACTGCACCCAACATTTGGTCTTCAGAGAGTTCTTTAGCTTCTGATTCAACCATAAGTACAGCAGCTTCAGTACCTGCAACAACAAGATCAAGATCAGATTGAGCAAGTTGTTCATGACTTGGGTTAAGAACGTATTCACCGTTAATTAAACCAACGCGTGCAGCACCAATTGGACCACGGAATGGTGTACCTGCAATTGCGAGTGCAGCAGAGGTACCTAACATTGCAGCAATATCAGCTTCCATAGTTTTGTCAGATGATACAACTGTTGCAGTCACTTGGATTTCGTTGTAATAACCTTCTGGGAACAACGGACGAATTGGGCGGTCGATCAAACGTGAAATTAAAGTTTCAGCTTCAGATGCACGGCCTTCACGCTTACCATAACCACCTGGGATACGACCTGCAGCATATTGTTTTTCTTGGTAGTTAACAGTCAGTGGGAAAAAGTCTTGACCTGCTTTCGCAGTTGGTTGAGCAACAACAGCAACCAATACAGTCACACCACCCATGGTAATCACAACAGTATTTGCTTGACGCGCCACACGGCCTGTTTCAAGCACAACTTGGTGCTGACCGAATTGGAATTCTTTACGAATAATATTAAACATCGACATGTTCTATTTTTTCCTGATTTTATTCTAGTGGAGACCCCTAAGGTTTGGCATTCACAACACAGGTTTTAAATGACAAAGCTTAGAAGCCGACCTCACTAGAAACACTATTTTTAAACACAAAGAAGGAGCGAAACTATTCGCCCCTTCCCCATGATCTAGTCGAAACTAGATCGCCTTTAGTTTTCAGCAATACAGCATTCAACATGCAATAATCCGAAAATAAAGTTTAAATCGAATTAACGACGTAAACCTAAAGCAGCAATCAAATCGCTGTAACGAGTAGCATCTTTACCTTTAAGGTAGTCAAGAAGCTTACGACGTTGGTTAACCATACGGATAAGACCGCGACGGCTATGGTGGTCGTGTTTGTGCTCTTTGAAGTGACCTTGTAAGTCATTGATTTGAGCAGATAAAAGAGCTACTTGAACTTCTGGTGAACCAGTGTCGTTTTCAGCGCGAGCAAATTTAGCAATGATCTCTGCGCGATCTGCGTTTGTTAAAGCCATTCGATTTCTCCGAGATGCTTATTTAAAAGTATTTGATACAAATCAACGACGCTCTTCAAAGCGGAATTGACTGCCGTGCATCACTACAGCAGCGTGCTATTTTAAAGGAACCCCCCTCAAAAAGCAAAATTATCCGCTCAATAACTTCTGGCAGAAACAATCATCAATTCATGTCGTTAAAGATACTGACTTTTGTTTTTGGGCAGGGCAAACTTGCCTGTTATAAAAACAATGAAACATGGAATGAACGTGAAATTACTCTCTACAAATACGTGCATAGCACCAAAAGACTTAACTACGATCACTCGTCATAAAGACGAAGTTGCGCCAGAACTTGGGGGAATGACGCAACAGCAAATTGATAAAATTTGGCACAGTGTTGAAGCACTTTATCGTACTGGCAATCATCCAATGATCAGTATGTGTTTACGTCGCAAGGGTCAGATATTAATTAATCGCAGTATTGGTTACACAGAACTTGGTCCAAACTATCAAACAGACCCTTCTAAAGTTGCGACACCAGAAACACCGGTCTGTATGTTTTCTGCCTCTAAAATCGTTAATGCAATGTTAGTGCATTTGTTAGATCAACAAGGGAAAATTAACTTACTTGATCCAGTGAGTCGCTATATTCCAGAGTTTGGCGTTAACGGTAAACGACGCGCCACCATATTTCATTTGTTATCACACCGTGGCGGTATTCCTAAAATTGAAACTGAGGTCACTCCAGAGCTTTTATTTGATCGTCAAGGGATCCTAGAGCATCTTTATGCAGCAAAACCGATTGCACCCGTAGGCTCGCAACTCTCTTATCATGCTGTAACTGCTGGATATATTTTAGGAGAATTGGTTGAACGTGTAACAGGACAAGATATTCGTGATTACTTGCACGAACATATTGAAAAACCAATGAATTTACCTTTCTTCAACTATGGTTTAAAACCAGAACTACGTCATTTAGTTGCAAAAAATTATCCAACTGGGATTCACCCTGTTTTGGGGACTGACCTATATCTCAATCGTGTATTAGGCGGAGGACTGCAACTGGCAGTGGATGTCACCAATGATCCCCGTTTTATGGATACCGTCTGTCCTGCAGGAAATATTTATACCAGTGCTGAACAAGCCAATCGTTTTTTTGAAATGTTACTTAATGGTGGTCGTTATCAAGATCAGCAAATTATCAATTCAGAAACGGTCTTCAGAGCAACACTCCCTACATCCAATACAACAATAGACCGTAACCTTTTAGCACCTATGCGTTATGCACTTGGTCCGATGTTAGGCAGTAATCCAATCGGTGTATTTGGCCCAAATACTGGACAAGCTTTTGGTCATCTAGGTTTCTCGAATATTTTATGTTGGGCAGACCCTCAACGGGATATCAGTGTATCGTTCTTAAATACAGGGAAATCTGTATTAGGCACACATTTAGCCGCTTTAGCAAAAGTGCTATATCAAATATCCAACCAATGCCCAAGTATTCCTAAGGAAAAAAGACGCGCTTTATTTGGAACTGATCAATCTGAAACTGAACGTGTTTAATATCAATGTAAAAAAGGCATCATTTAGATGCCTTTTTTTAAAGTTTTCATCTATTAGCTATTAATTAACCACTGCAGATTGTCACAAATAAGAAAGTACGACAGTTACGTTGTGGTGCTGGAGTTGGTGTTGGCGTAGGAGTTGGCGTCACTACAGGTGGCTCAACAACAGGGGGTTGTGGTGCTGGAGTAGATGGAGCACCATTTAACGCAGCAATTAAATTCAAACGAGGTGTTCGAATTGAGTTACGGTGATCCGTAACCAAAGTTCCCGTAGACGTCATACGTGCAACAATTTGATCCAGCGATTCATTCGGGAAAGCATTATTCGCACGTAACACAGCAACAGCACCTGCAATGTGAGGTGCAGCCATTGAAGTACCATCCATTGTATATCCGCCAGCGGTAATACGTGAACCAGGCGCCAATAAAGTTAAATTACGACTAGAGTTACTGAAACACGTTACTTTGTCGCTATAAGTTGCAATGTCAGAGCAATTGCTAAATGCAATCGAACCTACGTTAGCATCATAAACCGCCCCTACACTGACTGCACCCGCAGTACATGCTGGATAGGATATACCACTCAGATGTCTATCATTGCCAGATGCAACGACTGGTAACACACCCAAGCGTCTTAAGTTTTCAAAAGATTGTGTAAGTGCAGACGACGTACAAGTAGATGAGTTACTTCTGCCATTACCAATACTCAAGTTCACTGATTTAATATTTTTGCTTTGAGCACGATTCGCTACCCAGTTCAGGGCACCAATCATGTCATAATCGGATGCACCACCACCATTTTTAGTAGTACTGCCAGTGAATACATCGAGCATCACAATTTTTGCACCTGGTGCAACTTTAGAAGCAATTGCAGCAACGTTAGTTCCATGCCCATTAACATCTAACTGATAGTCTTCTCGAGCAATTTCAATAGTATCCGAAACTTTACAAGTAGATGATGGTACACCTGGTGCTGTACAATTACCAAAGTCTGAATGGCGGTAATTAATACCTGTATCTAAGATAGCAATTGTTGTCCCTGCACCAGTATAACCTTGCGCAGCCGCAGGTACTTGCCCAATTAAGGGTAGACTTTCAGATGCTGTCGTATAAGAAATATTATTTGGATAAACAGCTTTTACATTCGGGTCATTCAATAAGCTTACAAGCGTGTCACGCTTTTGAACGCGATGAAAACTGAATGGTAAAGCATTATAATCACGTAGTAATTGAATACCACCTAAACGCTTAAAGTTCGATTGAATCGATTGCTTCTTTTGAGCAAGATGTTCACGAAGTTGAGCGCGATTATTTTCTAAATGATTAGTGTCAATATGATATTCAACGATTAGATCATTTGAACTGTTGTTCAATAATGCCGACAGATTAATACCACCTTTCGACACTTTTTGTTTTGCCTGATTGTTCAATTTAGCGTTAGCTGCTACAGGGCTCATTTGAGCCATTGCAGTACCGACCATCAAAACACTCAAACATGCGCTTAATGATAAAGTTTTAAACATAATTGTTCTCCGTTGTTATGTTTTTAGTGCGCAGGGTAAAAAATTACACTTGATTGGCTGGATCAGTTTCTGGATCAATAGGCTTAATCGAAAAATCGCTCTTCGGATCCACTAAATCTGGAGAATCAGTAACAGGCATCTTCTCAGACTCGTTTAAATCTTCGACTTGATCTTCATTAAGGGCTATTGGCGTTTGCTGTCCACTCTCAGAAGCAGATAGAGAATCAATCTGAGTGCCTGAGGAAGTATTTTGATCTGCAGGCTTAAAACATTTATACAACCCAAACAAAACAACACTCACCAAAATGATTAAAATTATGAATTTTTTCATGGTTTTTTTGTAAAGTGATAATTTTTACGCACTTTAATAGAATCGTTAAGTCAAAACAAGTATAAAGATGCCTAAAAATTAAGATTGAGATAAACGGTTAAAAAAGGCCCTATGACAAGTCATAGGGCCTTTTTTGCGCTGTAGATTCTTATATTTTAATTATGATTCTGTTATTTATATTTTTATTGTAAGTGCTGCACACACATTTATTATTAATACGGTCCTTGTTCTTAAGGTTTTCATTTCCTTATACGACTATTTTGCCAGATTCATTATGCAACACAAGTCGCAGTTTTCTGATCTTTATGTAAGAAATTGCGTACATTATGTAATCAATTTAATCTTATATGTATATAAAAAAGCCCTGTAGTCTCTCCCAAAACTACAAGGCTTAGCGGCTGTAAGTTTCCTCTTTTATCACTTACATCATTGTAAGTTCGCAGTCTCTCGACTATAAATTATTGTAATTATGCGATATTGCTCAACTTTCCGTGTTGAACCTTTTATGCAAGCAATCATCGCAAAAAATTGTACGAAGCTCTATGCGCCAATTTCTCGAATCCTTGTAAGATATTTCCTACAAAGGTTTTCTATTTTCAACCAATCGTTAAATATTAGATATAAATAAAGTGTTTAATTTATTCAACAAACCTGTTTTTCTTATTGTTTTAACATTTATTGCCTCAAATAAAGCATCAGTATCCACCAATAAACTGACTGCTTTTTTTGCCCTCGTAATCGCGGTATACAATAATTCTTGGCTCAATAGACGTGACGCAAACTCATCTAATACAACTGCAGTGTGTTTAAATTCAGAACCTTGCGACTTATGAATGCTCAGCGCATAACAGGTTTGCATTGACTTTGGTAAACGTGATGCTGGAAACCATTGGTCAAGACTTGGAAAATATACTTCAAATTGATCAGCAAACTGGCGATGTCTGAGACATATCCCAATATCACCATTAGAAAGCCCGAGTTGATAATCGTTATATGTCATCATGACAGGGCGACCAATATACCAAAGGTCGTGTCGTGATATCCTCATATACTGAAATAGCTCCCTCTCAATTTCATCATTCAAACGATTCAATCCCAAATGTCCATGTCTCACTGCAGCTAAGATCCTATAATCATCAAATTTTTGGATAATTTCAGTCACATCCTGCTGCTGATATCCATTTCTGACATAAAGGTTGAGTGCTTTAAAGTAATCCGTAAACCCCGAACTTAATTTAAGGTAATAGGCTTTTAAATCTTGATCTGAATATGCTTTATTCAAATATTCTAGTTGAACAAGATCCTCTTGAAGCTCAGCTAAATTAATCTGTTGGATTTCAGACGCTCTACAAATCTCCTTCTCAAATTTAGCCAATACATCAACTTTCGAGCTTTGTGGTGAGCATTCATGTGATTGGATGAACCTTGCCAAATCACCGATTTTTGCACCTGCTTTGAATCTTCTACTGGTCACTAAATTGACGTGATGGTCTTTAAGCGCTTTTACTTGTTGTAAATCTGCCAATACCATCCCCACATCAACCGAGGCCAACTGCTGTGCATCCCCTAACAAGATCAAACGACATTGGTCTGGAATCGCTTCAAAAAGCATCGTCGCGAGATTGAGATCAAGCATTGAGGCTTCATCAATCACCACCACATCATAGGGTAATGGCTTTTTCAGACTGTATTTAGGTTGAGCGCTATGCCCTAAACCTAGAAGACGGTGAATCGTTAACGTATTTTGCTGCTTTAAGTGGGCAATATCCAAACCCATATTGAGCATTGCATCGTCATTTAATGAGTTTTGCAATGCTTCTTTCATTCGCTGTGCAGCTTTCCCTGTCGGTGCAGCCATTGCGATTCTTAACTGATGATTCGACTCATTTAATACAGCAATAATACGCGCTAGAGTATACGTTTTCCCTGTACCTGGACCACCCGTAATCATACTCAGCGCTTGCCTTGATACCATTTCCAGAGCTTGCTTTTGAAATGGATCGGTTAATAATTTTTCATATTTTGTGCAATCTGCAGGCACTATCGTTTGCTGCTTTAAACGATAAACTTGTTGAGCTAAACGCTGCTCTAATTGCCAATAGCGATATAAATACAAATAGTTCTGATCATAAACAAAAGGCGCGACCTGTTGCTCTGCAAGCTCTGCGCTCACGAGTAGCTTACTCAGATCTTGGATAACATTCCCTTTCAAATCAATACAACTATCGCCGATAGTAGATGCCATCAGAACTTGTTCAATGGTGTTAATGGATTGTTCATTTAAATCATCTGATGAAAGATACTGATTTAGGATATATTCAGCCCAAGTTGTTACCCATTGAGGAACATCAACTTTTTCATTCTGATTAATTTCCACACAGTTATCCTCATAGTTATCTACACATTTATCATCAATATTATCCACAAGATAAATTAATGATTAATAATAAATTCATTTAAATATTCATGCTATTTTGCTGTTTTTATCCTCAGCAAAATAGCCCAATATTGCATCTAATCTTAGAATAAATTCTGAACTAGGACGCCAATAATTAAATCCATATTGGTCAGTGCCATTCATCCCACGTAAATATAAATAACTGGCACCACCAAGATCTCGATCGATGTTGTAGTCATCAATATGAATACTTAAATAGCGATGTAATGCCACCAAATATAGGGCTGCTTGTAGCCAATAACTTGCATGCGTCATGCTCAGCTGAATAGCTTGAGCTGAATAGTCTTCCACATGATTTCCGAGATAATTACTCTTATAGTCGGCAATGTGATAGCGCATCCCATCATAATAAACCAAGTCAATTGAACCATTGAGGTAACGTGCTGAATTTGCAGCATTGAATTCGGGCATATTAAACCCAAACTCTAAAAATAATTGCTGAATACGCTGAATACCAAATATTCGGTCTGCTAAAGCCAAATAGAATGGAAGTTCAGCCAAATGTGCTTCAGGTACTAATTGTTTGAGTCGAAATTCAGGTTGAATAGGTGTCTCTAAAACCTCTGCTAACCATTCAGCCATCATTTCTAAAAGATGTTGCTCGGCATCATGATGTTGAGGAAAATCTGATTGAAATTTAGCGAATAATAGCTCCCATAAACCTGAATAGGCATTTTTAAAACGGCGGCGAATTTCTAATGTCCAATCTCGGCGATCTTGAAAATCGATATGTTCAAAAATTTCATGTAGGAAATTTCCAGCTATTGTTCCCATCGGAAAATGAGCACGAATCCAACTCAAAGGTTGTTGATGATCCAAATCCTCAAATTGATATGGAGTCACGAGCGTCACAGTATTGACCTCATCACTCGCATGATGTTCGATCATATCTTGAGCCGCCATACGATCTTTAATTTGTTGATGACTCAAATGTTGTGCGAGATAACTAAAACTGGTTTTGGCTCTAGGATAAAAATGGACTTGAGGATATTTCTGCGCAATCATTTGAACAGTATGATGTTCTTTTTTTGCGATTATTTTCTCAGGGCATTTCTCTAAACATGGCTCATCTAAACTGAAAGCATGCTGAAATTGGTTCGCACCATGACCACGCCAATACGCCAAACCATAAATAGATTGCCCTTTTTGATCACTCATCATTGCATAAACGCGGTGTTGTGCTCGAGTTAAGGCCACATACCATAATCGTCGATGCTCTGCCAAAGCACGTTGGTCATGTTGCTCAACCTCTAATGGTTCCAATAATTCTTCACGCTTTAACGCCACGACACGTTGTGCGACGGACTTTCCAGTTACATGATCCTGCACTTCACGAATTGAAAAGTTAAGTTCGCTTCGATCTGACAGTTTACGATCTGCGCCAAGCAAGAATACAATCTTAAACTCCAATCCTTTAGATTGGTGAATAGTTAAAAGTTGAACGCCTGCTTGATTACTCAATTGTCTTTCAATTTCCCACTCTCTTTCCATCGGATTTGAAAGCTGTCGCATATACCAATGATAAAGGGTATGCATACCTCTTAACTCATCACTGTTTTGGCTCAACAACTCTGAAATGTGTCGCAGATTGACCACTTCGCGTTCATTGTCATAGCTGAATTGCTCAACCAAGTTTGTCCAAACTTTGAATTCTGTGAGGAAACTTTGCCATGCTGTTAAAAAGCCTTGGCCCATCCACATTTCACGAATTTCTTCAAATTTCGTGATAAATAAACTTAAGCCATCTGCTTGAATTTGAAGTTGCAAAAAGCGATGTAAATTAAAACCCATCAATCGTGTAAGTAAAGCTCTCTTTAATTTAGCTTCATCAAATGGATTCATGATCGCTGCCAAAATTGCACCAACATCTCGAGCAATTCCACTTTTGAAGACACTTTTTCGTGAAGGTCGATTCACAGGAATGCCTAACATCAATAAGTGATGATGAACTTTTTCTAAATCAGGATTGTTACGAGACAAAACCGCAATATCATCTGCCTGAAGTTCAATACGTTGCCCCTGCTTTTTGAAATATAGCTGACTTTGGGCAGCCTGATTGAGCAAATCCCGTATCTTCCAAGCAACCTGCTCTAACTCGTGTTCCTTATCATTTACTTGAACCCAACGAAGCGGAGCATAATTTTCTAAACCGGATTGGATCAATAATGGATGCGATCGAGTACCTGCTGTAACAGGCGTATATTCAACTTGTTCACCAAAATCCATTTGTTGTTGAAACAAAGCATCGACGACTTCGACCAATGGTTTCACTGAGCGATGATTATGCACAAGTTGGTAAAAACGCCCTGCTTTAGTTTCAACATCTTGATATGCTTTTAGGAACGTGAGCATGTCTCCACCGCGGAAACCGTAGATCGCTTGCTTACGGTCTCCCACCATAATCATACAACCCTGCTTCACACGACTTGGATGTCTCCAAATCTGCGCCAACATATCATCTTGATCTTGGTTGGTATCCTGAAACTCATCCACTAAAATAAGTGGGTAACGCGCGTGAACGTACTTTGCAAACTCCTGACCTTGCGCTCCCTGCAGTGCTTCGGCCAAAGTTCGAATTTGCTGTGAAAATGTGGTTTCTGATTTTTGCTGTAACAACTCTGGCAAACGTTGTTTTACTTGTTGTGCTAAATAATATTGTAAATAACTCTCCAAATGCTCGAGTTGTTGATTGAGCTTGTCAAACTGTTTAAAAAACTCAGCAAGTTCAACAATAATAGGATGTTGCTCAAATGCCGCCAAAACATCGACGGGACATTTATTGAGAACTTTTTTTCTTAATTCATTCAACTGAGTAAGATGAGTGCTGAGATGCGACGCAAAAATGACTTCAATGCCTTGGGATTTAACTTGATCAAGGAATTCAGGCAACAACTGCGTGAGTGTAATTTTTAATTTATCTTGATCGCGCCACTTCTTTGCGACTACAGCATAATACTGCCCTTCAGTATCATAAAAGTCTGTTAATGAATCTAGCGTTTCAAGCTCGATCTGTATGAAGCGCTCTGCATGAGTTCTGAAAGCGTCTACATCTATGGTCGGCGCTGGCACTGCTTTGAAATAAGCAGAGGAAAAATTCAAACTCGTTTCAATTAAATCGATATAAGCATCTTGTGACTTAATTTTTTTCTTAAGCAGCAAATAATCTACAGTTGATTGAGGCTGCTGTTGAATCCATGCCCGTAATTCATCATGAATTAACTGAACCGTATATTGTTTTGCATCATTGGTGATTTGCATTCGTTCAATTTTACCGCTCTCAAATGCAAATTCACGAAGAAGCTTTTGGCTAAAGCTATCCAAGGTCCCAACAAAGAGCTCTTCAAGCTGATCTATTACCAGTTTTAAACGTGCACACGCATATGCAATCAAGCCAGAAAATTGATTTAAAATCACTTGATATAAAATATCTGATTCTAATTTTGCACGCGCTTGAACTTGATCTTGAGTTAACTCACGACATGACTCTAAAAGTCCGAGTACCTCGATTAAACGTGCACGAATTCGACTTTTCAATTCAGCCGCTGCTTTGCGTGTAAATGTCGTCGCAATAATCTGCTTTGGTAAATATTCTTCTAATAGAATTCTGACCATGAGGCTGGAGAGCGTATACGTTTTTCCAGTCCCCGCAGAAGCCTCAATCCAATGCAATCCAGTGAAATGCATATCCACAATTGGCTGATACGAGACTGTAGGCTTTTGACTCATATTTCAGCCTCCGATTGATACATATATATCGGCTGATATAAGACATAAGCAAACTGACCACACGCTTGTTTTAATAGGTACTCAGCATCTAAATCCTGTAAAATATACTGCCAATCTCGGTGCAAATGACTTTCTTCACTGTCATTTAAACTATAACTCAGAAAGGCATCGCTTTTATTCCATTCATTTAATAGCTTATCGAAGTTATTTAACTGCTGATGACCCTCTTCATCAGTGACCCATTCTAATGCTTTTCCATCTACTGCAAGTTTCATCAGCAATGCTGCAGGTAAAACGAGAGGCTCTATCTGAGCTTGTTTATATGCCTGAATCCATTGGGAAAGCATATCCTGAGCTTGTTTCGTCGTCAGGCCAGTACACATGATGGTTTTATCGCTAAAGATTTGGATGCGCTGCATTTCAGTTGCAAGGTGATCTGGTAAGTCTCGATAACTTAACCAAAGTAAGTATTCTAACCATACATGTGCTCGTCGTTGTGCGCGTGCACTGGATGTTGAAACACTCACCCAGCTCATCTCATTCCCTTGAGGAACGGTCACTTGAAGCTGTATATCATCTATTGCTATGACGCGCTGAGTGATTTTGGTCGGCTCATCAATATAGTACATTTGCCTTTTTAATAACTGTTGATGTTCTAACAGACTCATTTTCAAACTGACTTCTTGTAATTTGCCGACAGGAAGCTGGTCACTGAGTAATTCAGTCTGAAGCTTCGAAACATTTGGCTGCTGTTGTAAAAAGTCACGAATAGAGTATCGCGCCAATCCATCTAATAACAACGGCTCATTCACCTCAGGTAAATCCTGATCCTTTAAATTAGATACGCCTAAGGTTTTTAAATAAAGACGCGCAGGAAAACAAATATCTTTGATCCATTGTTCAGCATCCAAGACCATGATGTCCTGATTCAATTCAAGCGTGGTATTAATCCAAGCCTCTCTATGACCACGTTGATCCTGATGATTGAGGTTAGAAGCCACGGCATACCATTCATCTTCATAGCGCTGATGCTGTTGCTGAAAACCATCAGGATCAAAGGGTTGCAAAGGATGTACCGTGTAGAGTGTGCTCAAATTCTGATGAACTTGAATGCCATCAATATCAATGAGAGGATTCGAGGAAGATTGATCTGATGTTTTTATGATCCACGCGAGATGTTGGAGTAATTCCTGAACACTACTCGATGGATCTCGTACTTCACCATCGGCTACATCAAAACCATTATAGAATAGCCAGAGATTATCTTTGGCCAATAACAAAGCGTCTAAAAAAGCACCTTGATCATCGTCTAAACGTGATCGATCACCGATCATGGGCTTGAGTAAATCCATTAAATCAAAAGGTAAATGACTCTCACGATTTGGGAACTTCCCCCCATCTAAATTCATCATGACGATTAACTTATACGGTATTGGCCGAATCAAACCAATTTGACTAAATGTAATTTGTCCAGTTGGCAATGCATAATCAAGTTGCGATTCAAGGGTGCTTTGGATTTCAGTCAGAATATAGCTCAAAGGCAAACGTATGTTTTTAAGAATGGCTTGATCATGTTCTTCATAGAAATTTGCCAGCGTTAGCATTCTTATTTGCTTTTGAATAATCTCTTTAATCATCTCTAACGAGCTTACACCAGCGCTTTCAAACTCATTAACTTCTAAAATTAAACGATTGAGCCAAAATTCAACATGCTCTGACGTCTCTTGTTCACTTTCGATTTCAATCGTCGTGAGCCAATCTCGACGCTCTGTAAAGTGCTTATATATTTCAATGAGCGTGGCGATTAAGTGAAAATCACCCGAGCCCACTAGATGAGAACTTAAGGTCTCCTGAAACATCGCATGAACTGGAACAGCCACACCCAGCGCCAAACGATCTAAGGCATACTTAAAACTAAACCGATAGTCTTGATCATACTCCGCCAATGTTTTTTGCAGATGTTGTTTATCCAAACCTCGTCGAAATCCCGCTTGTCTTAACAAAAATAAGATGCGCTCAGTACCATTAATGTCTAAGCAATATCTCACTTGGGTCGCTGCTAAGTTCAACCAATCAGCAAAATCATCAATGGTAAATCGACTTTGTATCAGTTCAATTCGCCCTAACACTGAACGCCATGCCAATACTGTATCTAACTGCGTGATACCAGCTAGCTTTACTGGCAGATAAACACCTGTTGCAGTATTTTTTTGCGGAAACACACTCCGTATCAAAGGCTCAATTTGTTTCAGATCAGGCGCAAGAACTAAAATATCACTCGGACGGCGTGGTGCTTCTGCTGTTGACTGAGCAAGCCATCGGGTCAATTGATCTTTTAAGACTTCAAGCTGTCGTACAGTGGAATGACAAACATGAATGTGGATTGAATCGTCTGCTGGATCTAATACATAACTTTGAGCTTGAGGTTCAACCAAATGTAAAATATCTGATTGCAATTGGCTCAGTAAATGCTGCGGTGCTTCATCCACAAAAGCATCTATCCATTGCCCCTCATCACCAGAGGAAAGGTTAGACAACAGAGAAAAGTGATCACGTGCCTGCTTGCCCATTCGTGTTAATAAGGGATGTCTGGACTCACGTGCCAGCCCATTAAAGCTCAGACTAAAATTCTCAAAAAACTGCTCAATTTCATTATCAGCTGGTTTTCTTTGATGCTTTTGCTGAAACTTTTCGATATATCGCTCTTTAAGCTTTAAGTCATATTGTTTTTTCCAATTCGGATCGACACTATCCGCCCAATATTCTTGTGAGGGATTGTAATGCAAAATCAACACATCAATGTACTGACCCAAACGGCGCAAAAACTGTAATTGACTTGGTGGTAAATCCAAGAGTGTAAAAACGATCAGTTGCTGTGGTAGTTTTTTGAGGGCTATTTTCTGTTGCTGTTCATCACGAAGTACAGCCCAAAAATCATGATCAATACTTTGCATTTCAACAAAGTCTTCATGAAAAATATTGAGCCATAACCAACGTTGCCAAGCCTCTAATTGTTGTGCCTGCGAAAATTTAAAACTGGAAGCTTGATCGTTTAAATATTGTAATTGTTGTTCAATATTGAGTGCTTCATTACGCCCCCATACCTGAATCCAATTTTCAGGACAACGACAATCATATTCACATGCTCGGCGACAATCTGCTCGATAAATCATGTAATTGCTGAACAATTTTGACACTTGATCAGACACCCAATACAACATGCTCATTTTTTTTCGATATTGTTCATTTGACTGTTCAATACGTGCTGCGCTGTCATAGATACGTGTGATTAATGGGAATAAAGGATGTTCAACCTCAAGCTGATTATGCGCACGCTGTATAAAAGGTTTGAGTGCTTGGAAAATACGCCACTTCATAATCAGACGTGGAATATTCGCTTTACGTACTTTATCTTTGTCACTCAAAATTTGCTGGTAGGCATACCATTGAAAGCCACGAATACGTTGATGGAAAAATGTATTTGCACTGATGCCTTGGTGCTCAGATAACCGTTGGGTTAACCACTCTTGCATTGCCGCAGAAGGCACCACAAAATGTTGTTGCTGTAGGACTGCAAATGGGTTGTTCGTGGGACGCTTTTGAGTCGTGATGATGCCTTGTACCAAAACTTCAATGCGCTGACTTTGAATTACATGAATTCCCATAAGGTCCCTTTCACCATACAACGAACACGTTATGAAGTTGTGTGAACAAAATCATAAACATAAATTACTATACATCTTAATCTGACTATGTCACTTTTACTTTATGACTTTAATAAAACTTTCATCTCGCGCTATGTTCATCATGTGATGGATCGAGAACCATAGACTTTGATTAGGTGATAAATAAATGAAAATTGATAAAATTCCAGAAACAATCGACCCAAATTTAAATTTAGAACAAATTCGAGATGAATGTCTTGATCTCGTCAAAAAACGCTCTTATGTTTCAGCAGGTGTTGCTGTCATTCCTGTGCCCTTTTTAGATGTTGTGATTGACGTAGGTATGTTGTCAATTTTAATTCCAGAAATTAATGCTCGCTTTGGCTTAGCTCCTGAACAAATCAGCGTTTTTGATCCTCAAACCAAAAAAATCCATTGGAACGAACTACGCAAACGCGGTTTCGAGTTTTCTGGTCTAGTCGTGGCTCGTACTGCCGCTAAAGCTTCGCTGAACAATATGGCAGCCAAAGTGTTGACCAAGCAAGTAACTAAGTTTATTCCATTGGGCGGTTCAATTATTGCAGCTAGCTTGGGTTATATTGTCATGAAAAAAGTGGCTGAGGCTCATGTTGAAGAAAGCTATAAACTTGCCAAAAGCATTCAACAAAAACAACAAGCAAATGTTGTGAAATACGCTTAACACATAAAACCTTAGACGTATAAATAAAGCCCTTACAGGGCTTTATTTATACCTCTCACCAGTTCTAGGCGTCTACTTTTAATTGTTTCAAAATTGCCTTCAAAATCTCAAGGCGTGCAGTATATTTATCATTGGTAGCAATGATATACCACGGCGCATCTTCGGTATTTGTTCGGTGGAGCATGTCTGCTGCAGCCAATAAATAATCATCCCAACGTTTGCGATTACGCCAATCTTCAGCCGTAATTTTAAAACGCTTATGCGGTGTTTCCTCTCGTGCTTTGAAACGATTGGCTTGCTCTTCTTGACTGATGGCCAACCAAAACTTAATAACGACTGTTTGCGTATCTACTAGATCTTTTTCAAAGCGATTAATCTCATCATATGCACGTTTCCACGCTACATCCGTTGCAAAACCTTCAACTCTTTCCACCAATACACGACCGTACCAAGAGCGATCGAAAATCGAGATTTTTTCATCTTCAAGCAGTTTATTCCAAAAACGCCAGAGATAAGGCCGGGCCAATTCATACTTTTCGGGCGCAGAAATGTTATAAATCCCATATTCTCTTGGATCGAGCTTTTTCACAATACGCTTGATCGCACCACCTTTACCTGCGGCATCCATCCCCTCAAAAACGATCACCGTTTTTTGTCCTTCTGCGCGTAATGCTTGAGCGACCTTCTTGGTCAGTTTCTTGAGTTCAGCCTTATACTGATCTTTTTCAAGTGCTGCTTCATTGGGGGACGTTAAAATTTCTGGGATATCCGCTTGATGCCATTTTTGGCGCATTTTTTGAGGATGATTTGGCAAATCTTTCAGTCGCGCTAATACAACTTCTGCGAATTGCTGATCACGACATACTTCATCTTCACAATCGATAATGACCCAGTCTTGGGTAAATTTTTGACGCAATCGTTGTACATTTTCATATTGTTTTTTATTGCGCCAATCCAGCCCATGCAATTTATGCCAACGCTGCTCCGAAGGTTCAATTTTATCTAAACGCTTCTGTAATGATTTCCACGATAAATCAAACCAAACTTTCACGACATCAACATGATTATTTTTTAAATCCTGCTCAAAACTTTGCATTTGCTGCAAATAATTTTCGAACATGGTTTCATCAAATGGTTTCGAAACATGTAAGGATGTGGCTAAGAGATCACTATACCAATTCCCAAACATGACGATCATTTGCCCTTCAGCAGGAATATAACGTGCATAAGGTTGCCAATATGGGATATTTGGCTGAATAAGATGAGGAGGGTCAGCTTTGACTTTCAAATATCGTGGATCAACCCATTCTCTTAATTGCTTAACCGATTCTCCTTTACCTGCTAACTCAATGCCACTTACCAGCACCACTAAGCTTTTGGCATTTTTCTTACCGCGTGTATCTTTGAGTGCATATTGTGCTTCAATTAAGTCCAAATTGATCTGATCTGCATCAAACGTTTTGTTCTTATCTTCGGGTTGATCAGTATTTTTATCAGATTGTTGTTTTGGTTCAGACATAGCCCACTCAAAATTATTGTATTTTCGACAGTATACTCAAGGAACAGTATCAACTTAAATCTTCAGGTACAATTTATTGCAATTGTCTTTTCATCCATGACTGACCTGAAAGGTTTTATTTTAGATTTCAACAGTCATAGTCGAGCGCAATCCAACCTATTATGCTTTTTTCAGTCCTTTTAATTGAGCTAGAACATGTCCAAACTTGCTGCATTAGATCAACTTTTAGAACAATACAAACAACTCAATTATCATCAGGATCCGGCACTTAAACAAAGGTTAAATGATGCTCAAAATTGGCTAAAACAGCGCATACTTCACACACATGCTGAGTTATTCGCTGAAGACAAAAATAAGCCGATGGCTCAATATTTTATTAACCGTCTTTATGGTGGCCCAGAATTTGATGACCTAGCATTGCAAATCGAACGTTTACTAAAATACGCACACAAAGCTGAAAAAATCATTCCAGAAAATGCCATTAAAACTGGGTTAAAATCTGTAGGACTAGCAGTCTTGGCGATGCAATTGGATGAACAAGTTGCACAGTATTTACTCCAACATTATCCAAAAGACCAACCAATTACTGATGAAATGATGCGTGAAACTTTAGTGGCTTTAGATCAAGAGCAAGCGCGCCATGAACAACTCAATCTGTTGGATGAGCTCGGTCTGAGTCTGGACAAATACATGCGTTCATTCATCATGCACACAGCGTTTAAAATGTGTAAAGGTGCAGCAAGCAAATATAATTTTGAGCTGATGTATGACTTTATTGGTGAAGGCTTTGTCGCTATGAAACCAATGAAATCGGCTGCGACCTTCATTCGGAATTTTACTGAAAAAGAGCAAATCATTGTAAATAATGTACACTCAGGGAAAGAAAATCCCTTCCAAATCGCTTAATTAAAATTCATCAGCCAAGATTCTGATCAGCCGAAAAAGCGTAAAAGCGTCTGGTCAGAATATCGAAAATAAAAGAACATCTTCTCATTTCATGGATGAAACTTCGCTTTAATTCTGTATATTATTCATATCAATTGCATAATCTAGACTGAAAAAAACTGAAGAATCTGTCATTATGCAGTTTAATTCAGATTTAATATTATTTGTGTTCAGGAGTGACTCGAATGTCTAATGAAAATCAACAGCCTCATGCTCGGGTTGAGCCGGCAAATAATAAAGACAACGTGAGTCCTTTTTTAACAGATCCATTACCAACTGGCGCACCTCAAGGCCAGCAACAATCGCTACAAGAGCAACTGACAGATACGCCAGTACATTCTTCAGTACCGAAATATAATTTGCCACGTGGTGCGAATACTGGAAACGTTGGACCAACGACACACTTCGGTTATAAAACCGTAAATTCTGAAGAGAAAGCGCAAAAAGTCGCTGAAGTTTTCCATTCAGTTGCCGCGAAATACGACATCATGAATGACTTAATGTCATTTGGTATTCATCGTTTGTGGAAACGTTTTGCCATTAATATGTCTGGCGTTCGCCGTGGGCAACGCGTTTTAGATATCGCTGGTGGTACTGGTGATTTAGCGAAAGTATTTAGCCGTGAAGTTGGTCCTACTGGGCATGTTGTATTATCTGATATTAATGAATCCATGCTGAATGTAGGTCGCGACCGTCTGATCGACGCGGGTTGTACCAACGTTGATTTTGTACTGGCGAATGCTGAAACCCTCGAGCCTTTCGAAGATAACAGTTTTGATTTACTCACCATCAGTTTTGGTCTGCGCAATGTAACAGACAAAGATGCAGCGCTTGCAGCAATGTATCGTGTACTTAAACCAGGTGGTCGCTTACTTGTATTAGAGTTTTCAAAACCAGTCTTTGAGCCTTTCTCAAAACTCTATGATTTGTACTCATTCACTGCTTTACCAATCATGGGTAAAATTGTGGCAAATGATGCTGAAAGCTATAAATATCTTGCTGAATCAATTCGTATGCACCCAGACCAACGCACATTGAAAAGCATGATGGAAAATGCGGGCTTCCAAAACTGCGATTATCACAATTTAACAGGTGGTATTGTTGCAGTTCACCGTGGTTTTAAACTCTAACCGCAGGTAGCACTTCGTCATGTGGTCAATCTTAGCACTGGGTGCAGTTGAAAAAACCATACATCATTGGATTAATTTGGATGCGATTACTCGTATCCAATTTAACCAATTACAAGGGAAAATGCTTCGTGTTGTGATTGATACACCACAACTTTCTGTTGATGTGTTTTTTGATGAAAATAAAATTCGTTTAGAACCAACAATAACAGGTCATAGCACTCAACCCTCTATTTTCGAACAGCGGCCTTGGGAGCAAGCTCACACGATTACTGAAGCAGATTCCACATTGCATGTTAATAATGTGGTCGACCTGTGCAAACTATTTCTAGCAGATGACATTGGCAATATTCCCGTTCAAGGTGACTATCGCCTTCTGCAAGACATTCAAAAAATTATACAAAATGCTGAGCCAGATCTCGCTTCACAGTTGAGTGATTGGATCGGACCTAATCTTGCAAGTCAAATCGGCAAGGTTCAATTAGCACCACAACATTTAATTAAGTCACTTCAATCTCATCTTTTTTTTGCGGAAGACTTTTTAAAAGAAGATACCGGACTATTCGCACCACGTTGGCAAATGGACGATCTTCTCCATGGAACTCGCCAGCTTAATCAAGATATTGATCGACTAGAAGCAAAAATTCAGCTTTTAAAATCAAAATTTAACCCTTCGTAGATTTCAGGTAATTGCATATATGATTCCGCACATTAGACGTTTAATCGAACTTTGGCGTATAGCTGCGCACTATAGACTCGACACGTTGGTTCCTGCGGAAGATATTCCTGCAAAGGTTCGCCCCCTGCTGAATCTTATACGTTTGCATCCTGCTGCACTTTCTAGTCGAGAACGTAAAAATCCTTTAAAGCTTAAAGAAGCTTTAGAAGAAATGGGGCCACTCGCAATTAAATTAGGGCAGCTCCTCTCTACGCGTCGCGATCTAATTCCACCAGAAATATTACAACAATTGGTGTTATTACAAGATCGTGTTAAACCTTTCGATTTTGGAGTGGCTAAGCAAAGAATTCAAGATTCGCTTAAAGCAGATGTTTCCACATTATTTACGCGCTTCGATGATAAGCCGCTAGCTGCTGCTTCAATTGCTCAAGTACATACCGCTGCTCTTCACGATGGTCGTGAAGTTGTCGTGAAAGTAACTCGCCCGAATATACGTGCTCAAATTATTCAAGATTTTGAAATTTTAGAATGGCTTGGTCACTATTTAGAAAAAAGGCTAGAAGCTGCCCGTGCTTTACATCTATCAGAAATTATTCAAGATTATCGTCAAATCATTTTAAATGAACTCGACTTGACTCTTGAAGCCGAAAATACACGACGTATGCGCCATTATTTTACTGGCTCAAGTATGATGTATGTGCCTGAAGTGTATATGGATAGTCCGGATGTAATGGTGGCAGAGCGTATCACTGGTGTGCCTATCTCAGATACTGCGACCTTTGATCGTTTAGGAATGAATCGTGCCGACTTAGCAGAAAAAGGCTTAACAATCTTCTTTACTCAAGTGTTTCGCGATAATTTTTTCCATGCAGATATGCATCCGGGTAATGTTTTCGTAGAAACGATTAATCCGCAAAATCCAAGATTTATTGCGCTCGATTGCGCCATCATGGGCGAGCTTTCCAAGCACGATCAAATGACGATAGCACGTATGTTGCTAGCAGTCATGAACAGTGATTTCATGCAATTGATTCAGATTGTGCATCAAGCAGGTTGGATTCCACCAGGCACGGATCAAGATGCTTTAGCACGTGAAATGCGTCGTACAGTAGGACCTATGGTTTCGAAACCGATGCATGAGTTAGATTTCGCAGGCATATTGATCCAAGTGATGGACATCGCTCGACGTTTTCATCTAGAAATTCCACCACAACTGATGTTATTGCTTAAAACCTTAGTACATGTTGAAGGCTTAGGTACAGACCTTTATCCTGAATTAGATATTTGGAAGTTAGCAAAGCCAATTCTAACGGATTGGGTTAAAGCCCAAATGAATCCTCAAAAAAATATTAAAGAATTAGGACAAAAAATTCCCGACTTATTATTAGGTGCTCAGGATTTACCAACTTTACTGATTGACAGTCTTAACGGTTTAAAAAATCAGTCAGCATGGCATGCTAAACAATTGAATGAACTTCAAACGCTGCGCTTGCAAATGGAACATCAGCAAAAGCGTAGTTGGATTTTCGGAAGTGTAATCGCAATTTTGCTCTCAATCGCTGTGATTGCACCATGGTTCATCTCCATGATTTTAATTGTGTTAGCATCCTTCATTGCTATGTGGCGTATGGTGAAATAAGTTCACTATCTCATGTCAAAACTTACTACTTCAATAGGTTTTAGTCGCTGAATTGCTTATGACACATATCCTCAAGACCACTCAACCTTGCTTGAATATTCATGTAGGTTATAAAGCAAAACAGATCATTCAAGAACAAGGTCTACAAGCCAGTGCGGTTGATTTTGTTCCTGGAGCAGCAGGTGGTCCCAAAGGTATTGGAATTCAAGGATTGGACCAAGCTGTTTTTGGTGAGTTCTTTGCTCAAGCACCGAAAAAGCGAACTTTAATAGGCTCATCCATTGGGAGTTGGCGTTTTGCAAGTATTGCAGCGCATGGTGCACAAGCAGGCACATCCAAATTAGCAGACTTATATACCCATCTTGAATTTCGACCTAAGATGAATATTATTGAAGTTGGAGACGTCTGTCGCGGCATGCTTAAAGCCCTCCTTCAAGGTAAAACTAATCCAATTATTGATCATCCCGACTACCATCTGGCTATTTTGGCAGTAAAGTCATCGAAAAAATTTCAAAGCGATCATCCTCTTATGCTTGCCCGCGCAGTCGCTGGCATTATAGGTCTCAATACTTTTTCGAGAGCTAAAATTGGGCACTTCATGCAACGTACAATTGCTCAACCACACAACGCTTCACGACTTTCACTCATCAAAAATGAATTCGAACACCTTGATTATGCGTTGACTGAAAAAAATTTAGAAGATTGGTTAATGGCATCTGCATCCATTCCATTTGTGATGCCGGCGGTCAGAAATATCGAAGGTGCAGATGTCGCTGCTTATCGTGATGGCGGGCTAATCGATTATCATATTGATCTACCTTTACCGAGTAATGGGATTGTCCTCTACCCTCATTTTACAGATCAAATAACACCAGGTTGGTTCGATAAGTTCCTCAAAAAACGTAGATCTAATGCTGAATATCAAGCACGAACCGTATTGATTTCACCCTCTGAGTCTTATTTAAGATCACTTCCTTTAGGACGTCTTCCTGATCGCAAAGATTTCACACTGAAAGGGCTTGATCAAAAAAAACGAATCGAGCTTTGGAAACAGTCTGTAGCTGAAAGTCAACGATTAGGGGATGCATTCCTAGAAATGATCCATAAGCAAAACTTTGAAGAATACATGCAAGATCTTAAATAAATTAATTTCTACTCTCCCCTACAAAGATTTATTCGCTTAAACTAATGACCTACAATTTTGTAGTGTCTCATTTAATTCTGGTGAAATCCTTATGAACAATACGCAATGGCTCGATGAAGTAAAATTTAACGAACAAGGTTTAATCCCTGCCATTGCTCAGCATCATCAAACAGGTCGAGTGTTGATGGTGGCTTGGATGAATCGTGAGTCTTTGGCACTTACAGCAGAAAAAAATCAAGCTGTTTACTACTCTCGTTCACGCAGCAAATTGTGGCATAAAGGCGAAGAATCAGGTCACTTCCAAACTGTCCATGAAATTCGTTTAGATTGTGATGCTGATGTGATCGTTCTTCAAATTGAGCAACATGGTGGCATTGCTTGCCATACAGGACGTGAATCATGTTTTTATCGCCGCTTAACATCAAACGGTTGGGAAATTGTAGACGCTCAATTGAAAGATCCGAACCAAATTTATGGCGAAAAGTCTGAGAATGCACATAGTAAAGTAATGAATGCATCAACAGCTCAAGCTGAGCAAGTCGATGTATTACATTATCTTGGTCAAATGATGGCAGAACGTAAATCTGCAGATCCTGACTCTTCTTATGTGGCAAAGCTTTATCATAAAGGTCTCAATAAAATACTAGAAAAAATTGGTGAAGAAAGTTTTGAAACGGTAATTGCTGCTAAAGATTTCAAACAAGAAGCGACGCTGGATCACCAAAATGATTTAATTTATGAAGTTGCTGATGTTTGGTTCCATACCATAGTGATGCTGGGTTACTTCGATCTTGATATTCAACTCGTTTTAAATGAGCTTGCACGACGTCAGGGTCTGTCAGGACTTGTTGAAAAAGCGAATCGCACGCATTAATTTACTCTTATAAAGCCATGTTCAAACATGGCTTTTTTATTTAATTCGGCTTTTTAAGTCGCCGAAGACTCCCCATCCAAAAAGAAGAAGATTGAACTCTCCCCTTTGTAAATTCTTGCTATACTCACTGATCATTTTTAAAACCATTGAAGATCTATCAACCTGTGTCTGTCATTGTCAAACCTACCTTAGAACAAGAAATTGCGATTCAACAAGCGCAATCTGGTCAATCCTTCAAAGTGATTGCCTATGCAGGTACAGGTAAAACAACAACGCTTAAATTAGTCAGTGATGCGATGCAACAGCGTCGCGGTATGTATCTTGCCTTTAACAAAGCGATTGCCAGCGAGGCTCAACAAAAATTTCATCAGCGCGTGGATTGTCGTACATTCCACTCTTTAGCATTTCGAAGCGTTCCACGTGGAGTGACAGATAAACTTAGACTCCCACGCTTGAGCCCGAGCTTTATTGCCAAAGAATACCGTTTGCAACCCATCACATTACGCCGACTCATGGGGGGGCGTTACGAAAAATATGCGCTTATGCCTAGTCGTTTGGCGGGCTTAGTTGCAAATGCTGTTAGTTATTTCTGTTCAACAAGCTCGCAATATCCTGCACCCCGCCATATTCAAGCACCAAGTTGGCTACATGCTGACGATATTGCGGTATTGCAGCAACACCTTTATCCTGCAGTCGAACGTCGTTGGTTAGAATCAATCGACCCTAATCATCAGGCTGGCATTGGACATGATATCTATCTCAAATTATGGGCTTTATCAGATCCTTTTATACCCGCAGACTATGTATTGTTTGATGAAGCACAGGATGCTGACCCCCTGATGCTGGGGATTTTACTCAAGCAAAAAAGTACGCAAGTCATCTATGTCGGCGATGCACATCAACAAATTTATGCATGGCGTGGGGCAGTCAATGCGATGCAACAAATGCCTTTACCCGAATCGCGCCTAACCACTTCATTCCGTTTTGGTGATGATATCGCTGAAGTTGCTAATCACTTATTAGGCGCACTCAATGAGACTGTTCCATTGATTGGCAACCCCGAACTCCAATCAAAAGTCGTCAACAAGCCTCATACCAAAATGCGAGATGCGATTTTGTGCCGTACTAACGCACGCGCGATGGAACTTTTACTCTCAGGGTTAGTTCAAGGAGACAAAGTGAGCCTACAAGCCGATCATGCGAAATTAAATCGCTTTGTTGATGCTGCAAGCTTACTTAAACAAGGTAAAAGAGTAACGGACGTTCCAGAGTTAGCTTGGTTCAACTCTTGGCATGATGTGCATGAATATTGTGAAACAAATGATGGTAGTGACATCAAGCCTTTGGTTAAATTGGTCGATGAACATGGTACAGACCCACTTAAACGAGCACTTGCCAAAATCACACCCATTGAACAAGCGGACTATGTAATCTCAACCGCTCATAAAGCCAAAGGTTTAGAGTGGAATCGTGTGCATTTAGAAGATGATTACCAATTTAAAATTAATGGACTAGAACATAAAATTAGCGATGAAGAATTACGTTTACTTTATGTTGCATGCACACGAGCAAAAAGCAGCTTAAATATTCATCATATTTATGATTTAATACAACAACTCAAACTTAAATCCACGATTAAAACGAAAGCAACAGCATAATCCCCTACGATAAGTTGCAGGCAAAATATGAAAGTTCAATCTATTCAGTTACGTCACTGTTATCATTTTTCAGATATAAAAATTAAATTTGATCCAACTCAACGACCAATATCTATTATTTTAGGTGATCAGGCCTCTGGTAAAACTGCGATTATTAAAAATATTTATCAAGCTTTAACGTGGTTTGCTGCACGTGCCAAAGATTTAAGAACCGCTGGTGTAGTCATGCTTGATTCTGATATTAAGCACAAACACATTCAAGCCAAAATAGATATTTGTGTTCAATATCCCACTGATATTGGATCTATTGAACAGGCTGCGACTGTGCAACATAATGAAGAGGGTTTGTGCGAATGGCAACTCTATAAAACATTAACCAGTAAAGGTGTAGGTCATAGTAAAGCACTAACGACTCAATTAGAAGCACTCGTTCATCTTTATCAACAAGCGATCAAACAAGATCCTGCTCAAGGCATGCCTATGGTGGCCTACTATCCTTCTGATCGTTTTATCAACGAAGTGAATTTGCTAAGCAAAAATAATCCTGCTGTATTACAAACGCACGCAGCCTATGAACTTGCAGCACTCCCTTATACAACCTTTGCTCGGTTCTTCGAATGGTTTCGTGAAATTAGTGACATTGAAAATGCACGATTAGCACAAGTTTTTCAAAAAATTCAAACCAAACAAAAATTATCTTCTCATCATGACCAAGAGGATTTAGTTGCAAAATTATTAAATCTTGAAGCAGAGATGCAACTACCATCACTCAAAGCACTCAAGAAAGCCATCCATACATTATTCCCATCGATCAGTGACATTTATATTGAATACACGCCCAAGATCCAATTGATGCTGGTGCAAAATGGTCAAGAAATTCCTTTTTCGCAATTATCTAATTCGTATCGTCAATGGTTGTGTTTAGTGGGTGATATTGTCAGACGACTTTGTCTCCTGAATCCTCATAGTATTGACCCATGCCTTGATGGCGAAGGCATTCTATTAATTGACAATATTGATGCTCAAGTGGATGAAGATTTTGTGCAAAACGTACTCAGCCGTTTGCATGAAGCATTCCCGCAAATTCAAATTATCGCATCTGCATGCTCTGAATTGATTTTAAACAATGACGTAGATGTACAACATTTTAAATTAGAAAATCGAAAAATTGTTGAAATAGACCAAAACCAAATCAGGGAACAATACGATGAACTATTTGCTCAACTCATGGCTAATGATTTACAAGATGACCAAATCTCTGAAGTGAATCGACCTACTGATACGCTTGATGGCTTGCGTTTGTTTGAACACTTCAAAAATTTATCAGTGTCAGAAAAACAGCGCTTCATTGAGTATCTCCAAGCTGGTGACTTATCGAGTATTTCATCACCCTAATTGATTGGAAATAGATGAGTTAATCGGGTATGACTCACTCAATTTAAACAGAAATTTAAGCTTTTTTTCGCTATAATTCTGAATTGTGTAGCTAAAAAGTTTGATGTAATTTTATACATGTAATAAAATCTACTCATTCATTTTTTAATCAAAAAATGTCTATTTCTTTGCATTAGCTTTCCAAGTTGCGCAACACAACTTGTTTTTGTTTTTAAAATTCGTTCGGCTTTCAAAGTTTAAGTAGTTGGATGACTCTTTGCCATCCTCAAGCTTTTGAAAGATAAAACTCATCATAGGTTCCGACCTACAACTCTATGGATACGAGTGTGCTACCGATTATTATATTGTTACCATTAATACTTGGCACTTTTCTTGTCCTCTGGCTGCAAAAAATCTCTCGCGGGGCGACAGCATTAGGGGCAATTGGAGTCAGCTTAACAAGTTTTATCTTGTTGCTGACTCAAGCCAAAGACGTCTTTCAAGGTCAAGTCCTCTCTGAACATTGGTCATGGTTACCACAGTTTGGTATCGACTTAAGCTTTAGACTTGATGCATTAGGCTTGATCTTCTCCCTCCTTATTACAGGGATTGGGACGCTCATTTATATTTATGCTTATTATTATTTAAATCATAAAAACTCTCTAAGTAAGCTATATTTCTTACTGATGCTGTTCATGGCCGCCATGCTCGGCATTTCACTTTCTAATAATTTACTTATTCTTCTTGTCTTTTGGGAAATGACCAGTATTTCGTCATTTCTTTTAGTGGGTTATTGGAGTAACTACGAAGCAGCACAGCGTGGCTCAAGAATGGCCTTAACCATCACGGGTATGGGTGGTTTAGCCATGCTCGGTGGTTTTATTCTCTTAGGTCAAATCACTGGCACATATCAAATTGATCAAATCCTCAATATGACGGCGCAGATTCAATCGAGTCATTTATTTGTGCCAGCCTTGCTCCTTATTCTTTTAGGTGCATTCACCAAAAGTGCTCAATTCCCTTTCCATTTTTGGTTGCCAAATGCGATGGCTGCGCCGACACCCGTGTCAGCTTATTTGCATTCAGCGACAATGGTGAAAGCCGGAATTTTCTTACTGGCGCGCTTAATGCCGATCTTTGTTGGTTCTGCTTTGTATCATAACCTCGTCACATTCATTGGTTTATTTACCTTATGTATGGCCGCGTTCTTTGCCATTTTTAAGGAAGATCTGAAAGGTTTGCTTGCCTACTCCACCATTAGTCATTTAGGCTTGATCGTTTGCTTACTGGGGATTGGTTCACCACTCGCTGTGGCTGCAGCTATTTTTCATATCATTAACCATGCGACCTTTAAAGCAGCATTATTCATGATCGCTGGTATTATCGACCATGAAACAGGTACACGTGATTTACGAAAACTCAGTGGGGTATGGCAGTTACTTCCATTTACAGCGACTTTAACCATGATCACAGCAGCCTCAATGGCTGGTGTACCACTGACCAATGGATTCTTATCCAAAGAAATGTTCTTTACTGAACTATTAGCGAATCTCTCGGGTGGTGTAGGTATCTTCGCAGCAATTATTGCAACACTCGCAGGTCTGTTTGCTGTCGCGTATTCTGTTCGTTTAGTTCATGGCGTATTTTTTGATGGTGATTTAGGCAAAGCGATTCCAAATAAAGATGCGCATGAACCACCAATTGGTATGCGTGCACCTGCAATTTTATTAGCTACATTATGTATTGCAGTGGGTCTATTACCAGCGCTCTTAGTAGGCGATATCGTCAATGCTGGTGCACGAGCAAGCACCAACCTTCCAGCTTTTGAAGGCGTACATCTAGCAATCTGGCACGGCTTTAACGTGCCTTTATTGATGAGTGCGATTGCATTGATTGGCGGTATTATTTTTTATTTTAGTCTTGCGAAGAACAGTAGAATTCGTGACATTGACCTTGATCCAATACTTGGCAAACTTCAAGGTAAAGTCCTGTTTGATCTCTTTCTCAAACATTTGCTCTTAAATTCGCGAAAATTAAAAAGAGCAACAGAAACAGGTTCTCTACAAAACTATTTATTGTGGATATTAATTTTTGCTGTTGCTTTAGTCTCCATGCCTCTCATTGGTCAAGGTATTTATGCAGGTACACGCGAACTGACGCATGCACCATTGGTTGCAATCGTGCTTTGGTTATTACTGTTTTCAGCGTGCTGGATGATGCTTTGGTTTCACCATGAACGCATTAAAGCCGTTCTTATCAGTGGAGCAATCGGTCTTGTCGTGACGATGGTCTTTGTTACGATGTCAGCACCAGACCTGGCACTCACACAAATCACAGTCGATGTTGTCACAACTGTTTTACTTCTGATGAGTCTGTCCCTCTTACCACAACTTACGCCTTATGAATCTTCACGCACTCGTCGTTGGAGAGATGCGGTGATTGCAATCATCGGAGGCCTAGGTATCGGTTGGATCACTTGGATGATTCTAACGCGTGATCACAATTCAATCTCATGGTTCTTTGTTCAACAATCTCTACCGCTCGGTGGTGGTTCAAATATTGTGAACGTAATTTTAGTCGATTTCCGTGGATTTGATACCTTTGGTGAAATCACAGTACTGGGTATTGCTGCGATTGGGACACTGTGTTTAATGGATGGAATGCGTGCTCATGGTACGACCATTACACAAGGCTTAACCTATCGCTTTAATCCATCACCGTTGATGTTCCGAATGACCGCATCTTGGGTCCTTCCGATTGCCTTAGTCGTCAGCTTATATATTTTCTTACGCGGACATAATCTTCCAGGGGGTGGCTTTATCGCAGGTCTCATTACATCAATGGCGCTTGTGATTCAGTACATTGCACTAGGTCAAGATCACACTGAACAACTCTTACGAGCAAAGTCTGGGCGTCTTTATGAAATTTGGATTGGTACTGGCTTAACTATTGCTGGTCTGACTGGGGTCGCTGCGTGGTTCTGGGGTCGACCATTCCTGACCAGTGCTCATATTTATGTAGAGCCGATCATTCTCGGAAAAATGCATTTGCCATCTGCTGCAGCATTTGATGTTGGTGTCTATGTCACAGTCGTTGGTGCAACAATGCTCATGATTTCCGTTTTAGGCGACTCACGCAACTCAAGCATCACCGGCCCTGTACCGAAGGAGTAAAGAATGATTAGTTTAGAATTTTTACTCGCCTCCGCTATTGGATTATTGGTTGCCACTGGTATTTATCTGATTTTACGTGCACGCACTTTCCCTGTGGTACTAGGCTTGGCCATGATAGGGTATGCAGTCAATTTATTTCTCTTCGCAATGGGGCGGATTCAATTAAATTCACCTGCGATTTTAACCAATGCCACACAGGTTACAGATCCATTACCTCAAGCATTAGTTTTGACCGCAATTGTAATCGGTTTTGCCACAACTGCTTTTATCGTGCAACTAGCATTGAGAAGTCGTTATGAATCGGGTACTGATCATGTTGACTCTAAAGAAGAAATAATCAATACAGACCCACGCGAGGATGAGCCTTAATGATGAATTTTTATGATTTATGGCTCACTCACTCGCCAATTTTAAGTATTTTAATTCCGACATTTACTGCATTTATTTTAGTGCTATTGGGTAATCCAGGTTCAGGATCTTTAGCGCATGACTGGCGTCAACCTTGGCGTCGTGGAATCAGTTTAACATCGGTTTTTCTTGGTTTAGCGACTGCAATCATTTACTTAATTCAGGCAAACTCTGGTCAGATCTATGTGTATAGTTTAAGCGAGTGGTCAGCTCCTTTTGGCATTGTACTTGTACTAGATCGTTTGGCAGCCTTTATGCTCGTGCTCACCTATGCTCTTGCGACACCCATTATTTGGTTTGCAAGTAAAGAATGGGATGAACGTGGACGCTATTTCCATGCAATGAGCCATTTTTTACTCATGGGATTATGTGGTGCATTTCTAACAGGCGACTTATTTAACTTGTTTGTTTTCTTTGAAGTGCTGTTGATGGCTTCATATGTATTGCTTCTACATGGTCAAGGCAAAGCACGTTTCCAACTTGGTATTCACTATGTAACGATCAACCTATTAGCGTCTGCATTCTTTTTGATTGGCTTAGGGATGATTTATGGTAATACTGGTAGCCTGAATATGGCTGATGTGGGTCGAATTGTACGTACACTTGAAGGTGATCAGTACAATATGGCAGTTGCAGGCGGATTAATGCTGTTTGTAGTCTTTAGTATCAAGGCTGCAATCCTCCCTGTCGGACTATGGCTACCTAAAACTTATGCCGTCGCCACGACCCCTGTAGCCGCATTATTCACCATCATGACCAAAGTGGGTATCTATGCCATTTTACGTGTGAATGGAACCGTATTCACCGATGAGCTTTCGCGAGAAATTCTCAGCACTTGGCTGCTTCCAATTGGTTTAATTACGACTATTTATGGTGTAATTGGTGCGATTGGTGCAGAGCGAATGCGTCGTTTTGTTGGTTTCATGATCCTATCGTCTATAGGAACGATTACAATCGCCCTTTCTCTGATGACTGCAGATGCTTGGGCTGCAGCGCTATATTACCTCGTGCATAGTACGATTATTGCCGCTGCATTCTACTTGCTATGCGGTTGGATTACTTCGCAGCGTGGTGCATTCAAAGATCATCTAAAAATCGCACCAATCATGAAACAGCAGACGCTAGTTTCGATTTGCTTCTTCATTATTGCACTCATGATGGCAGGGCTTCCACCCTTCAGTGGATTCTTTGGAAAAGTATTTATCCTTCAAGCGGCCTCTGTATCTAGCTATCAATTGCTCATTATTATTGTCATTCTGATTGTGAGCTTGCTTAGTATCATAGCTTTCACTCGTTTAGGATTCGTTATTTTATGGCGTTCAACTGTACCAGAAAATGACCCTAATCAAGAGTCTTATCATGAATATCAAAAGTTACCAAGCAAGGCACCTCCACGTAATGACACCACAATTTTTGTCTTTATTATAAGTTTAATCGCTTATGTGATATTTGCTCATCCAGTCACACAGTATATTCAACAAACTGCAAATCAGTTAAATGATTCAGAACAATATATTACTGCTGTTTTAAAAATGGATGAACGTGGTGAAGTAATTAGTGTACAACCATTTGATCCCAATTATCTTCCAGAAACAAAATACGGCGGAGAGTTTGCAGACCCAAATGCACATTATATTCCACATGTTATAAGTGAAAAATCACTTGAGGGCGAACACATCTCAGAGTTCAAGCGCCGTCAAATCAAAGAACAAGAATTGAACCAGCGACAACCTGAAGAAGCCCAATCTAAGCTTCAACCGATGGAGCAGTAAATGATACAAAAGAGCTCTCTATTTGATCGAATCATGCCACATCCTTTTGTTTCAGTTATCGTGGCTATCAGTTGGCTGATGTTGGCTAACAGCGCAGCGTTGTTTGATATATTGGTTGCTATTCTTATTGGTTTAGTCATTCCTAAGCTAGTACAACTTTTTATCGTTCGTACACCCAATATTCATTGGGATTTAGCAGTTAAACTGGTTTTTGTTGTGTTATGGGACATTATCATCAGTAATATTCGTGTTGCTAAACAAGTCCTAGGACCTACTGATCGTCTACACCCTAAGTGGTATCGTGTTCCATTAGATACTGATCATGATCAGGTCAACAGCTTATTGGCAATGATCATTACGACTACACCTGGCACAGTAAGTGCTGGAATCGACCAAGAACGTGGAGATATTCTTGTTCACTCGATTAATACAGACAATCCAGAGGCTGATATTTTAGAAATCAAACAGCGCTACGAAGCGCCTCTCATCGCAATTTTCCATGTAAAACAGCAAGGAGATTCTCAATGATCATTCTTCCTTATGTATTGGGAATTAGCTTAATTGGAATTACGATTTCAATGTTGCTCTGTCTAATCCGTCTTGTAATCGGTCCTTCAATGGTTGATCGACTACTTGCATTAGATACTTTATTTCTGAATGCTACGTGTTTAGTTGTGGTTCTAGGAATTTATTGGGCTAGCACCTCTTTATTTGAAGGCGCACTATTGGTAGCCATGCTCGGTTTCGTATCGACAGCAGCATTAGCTCGCTATTTTACGACAGGCCATGTGGTGGACTAGGAGAAAACTATGAATATTCAGCTGATTATGGAAATCTTAGTTTCCTTCTTCCTGATCAATGGTGCCTTTTTTACACTTGTAGGTGGAATTGGAATGGTGAAATTGCCTGACCTATTCATGCGTCTGCATGCCCCTACAAAGTCGAGCACATTAGGCTTGGGTAGTTTTTTAATAGCAGCTATGATTTATTCAGCCTTTCATAGTCGCTTAGGGTTTGCTGAACTACTGATTACATTACTTGCCTTTATTACGGCGCCTGTATCGGCAAATTTAATTGCACAAGCTGCATTACATTTACGTTTACGCTCTACATCAGGTGATGTTCCTGAAGCACTCGACCGCCCCCTCCCTTGGCAGCGCCAAAGAAGAATGCGTCAGTTTAATCAAGACTCATCTAAGTAATAAAAAAACCTAGCTTTCGCTAGGTTTTTTTTGTTAGCTATATAGTACAGGTTGGGGATGCTCTTGGAAGCCTTCCACTTGATATTCTTCAGCTAATTTTGCCTTCCAATGATTCACGATATCCGTATAGTCAATTTCAGAAGGATGAAAATCTTCTTTGTAATATGATAAATATTCTGGAATTAGCTCGATCATCATTTTAGAAATCAGGTAAATACCATATAAGTTTCCACTGACCTTCGGTAAGCTTTTTCGACGATCTTGCCAAAATAATCGAGTAGCTGAATAAAATGTAAGACTCGCGAAACCTGTGGTTACGCTACGCATAATATTGCGGCGCACTTTGGTATCTTTGTATACCGCTTGATAGACATCAAATGCAACTGCTCGATGTTCAATTTCTTCAATAGCATGCCACACCCAAAGCTTAGTTGCATCTTCATCTAAGGTCGACAGGACTTCAGGATGACGAAGAATATAACCACCCAATAACGCTGTAAAATGCTCAAAAGCACAGGTAATTGCTAACTGCAATTTTGGATGGGTAGTACGAATAAATTCATCGCGTCGCGCTAACCATGCTTGAAAGTTGTCAAGTTGATAATCATCACGGCGCCAAGCGTCATTAAATTCCGCATGTGCTTTTGAATGCATCGCTTCTTGACCAATAAATGCTGCAATCTGCGCTTGTAATTTTTCATCTTTCACTTTATCTCGTACATTACGAACACTATGAACAAAGAATTGTTCACCAATTGGAAAGGTAGAAGAAAGTGCCGTCAACAAGTGTGACATGACAGGAGAATTCGCGAAAAAATGGCGTCGTATGGCTTTAGGATTATAATTTAAACGTCGTACGGTAATCCCAATCGCTTTTGGACGATTTAAATAAGATTTATCTTTGGCGATTTGTGTAGTTGTCATTTTAGAGCCTATATGGATATAGCATTTCTTACTCATACTGTCAGAATAAATCAGATTTAATATTGCAAAAATAACCACAGAGACAAATAAATTATATTTTTTGCCAATAAAGTCGCAAATTCAATTACAACTCCATTCTCTTTTTTAATTTAATTACATGATTCTTAAGATAGTTCTTGAATTGGATACTTTTGAATATTCGACAAGAGATTGTCAAACAAGTCATGCATATAAATGCAAAAATCCTACCGAAGTAGGATTTTTTGTGAGGCATGTTTTCGTTTAAACATCAAGATAATCTAAAATACCTTCAGCAGCTTGACGCCCTTCCCAAATCGCAGTTACGACCAGATCAGAACCACGTACCATATCTCCACCAGCAAAGATTTTCGGATTAGAGGTTTGGAACTTGTATTGTTGCTGCTCAGGAGCAACCACACGACCAGAACCATCTAAATTGATACTTACATCATTAAACCATTCTGCAGGGCTTGTACGGAAACCAAAGGCCAATAGCACTGCATCAGCAGGTAAGATTTCCTCTGAACCAGGGATTGGTTCAGGACTGCGACGACCACGACTATCAGGCTCACTGAGTTGAGTCGTCACAAATTTAACACCTGTGACCTTTCCATTTTCGCCCACAATTTCGATCGGCTGACGATTAAACTGGAATTCAACACCTTCTTCACGCGCATTTTTAACTTCACGGCGTGAACCTGGCATGTTTTCTTCATCGCGGCGGTATGCACAAGTGACAGATGTTGCACCTTGGCGGATTGAAGTACGGTTACAGTCCATAGCAGTATCACCGCCACCGAGTACAATAACTTTCTTACCTTCCACACTGATAAATTCTGAAGGATCTTTCTCCCAACCTTGGCAACGATTCACATTGGCAATTAAGAAATCAAGCGCATCATAAACACCTTCCAAATCTTCACCTGCGAAACCACCTTTCATGTATGTGTACGTTCCCATACCCATGAAGACAGCGTCATAATCAGCAAGCAATTGATCAATAGTGATGTCTGTGCCAATTTCTGTATTTAAACGGAATTCAATCCCCATGCCTGTAAAGATTTCACGACGACGTTTCATCACGTCCTTTTCCATCTTAAATTCAGGAATACCAAAGGTCAGCAAACCACCAATTTCTGGGCGCTTATCAAATACGACGGGTTTAACACCATTGCGCACCAAAATGTCCGCACAACCTAGACCCGCAGGGCCTGCACCAATAATCGCGACTTTTTTATCTGTCCATTTGACATGAGACATGTCAGGACGCCAGCCCAATGCAAATGCCGTATCATTAATATACTTTTCAGCATTACCAATGGTCACAGCACCAAACCCATCATTTAGTGTACATGCACCTTCACACAAACGGTCTTGTGGACATACGCGGCCACAGACTTCAGGCAATGTATTTGTTTGATGGCAAAGCTCTGCTGCTTGAAAAATACGACCTTCAGCAATCAGTTTTAACCAGTTTGGAATATAGTTATGTACTGGACATTTCCATTCACAGTAAGGGTTACCACAACCTAAACAGCGATGTGTTTGGTTTTTCGCAACTTCGGCTGTAAAAGGTTTATAAATTTCCACAAACTCAGCTTTGCGGACGTTGAGATCTTTTTTCTCTGGATCTTGGCGTGCGACATCCAGGAATTGAAAGTCATTATTAAGGCGTTCTGCCATGTCTCTCTCCGTGGGTAGATGCAGTCTGTTGTTAGTTCAGCTGCATCTGCCTATATATCTGCAGTAGTGGAATTATTGAGGATCAGCTTGAGTTGTTTTTAATAAAGTCTGCAAGTTTGCAGCTTTCGGTTTCACCAACCAGAATTTACGGCTGTAGAAATCAAACTCGTTACGGATCTTGTACGCCCAAGCACTACCAGTTTCCTTAATATGCTCATCTAAAATGCGGCTTAAGAACTCTTTATGTTCTTCCATTGATTCGGTCGAAATACGATTAAGTTCGATTAACTCATGGTTATAATGATCAACAAAGTCATTATCTAAATCAAGTACATAAGCAAAACCACCTGTCATACCTGCACCGAAGTTATGACCAACTTTACCCAGTACCGTTACAATACCACCTGTCATGTATTCACAACAGTGATCGCCAGCACCCTCAATCACCGCGAACGCGCCTGAGTTACGAACAGCAAAACGTTCACCAGCTGTACCTGCAGCAAATAATTTACCGCCTGTTGCACCATATAAACATGTGTTACCAATAATCGCTGTTTCTTGTGTTTGGAATGGAGAACCCTTCGGTGGGAAAATTGAGATACGACCACCCGCCATACCTTTACCCACATAGTCATTCGCATCACCTTCAAGCTTGATATGCAGACCACCCGCATTCCATACACCAAGTGATTGTCCAGCAGTACCTGTCAAATTCACTTTAACAGGGTGTGCTTCCATACTTAAGTTACCATAGCGACGAGCGATCTCACCTGAAACACGTGCACCAATAGAACGGTCACAGTTACCAATGGTAAAACTGTATTCACCACCTGTACCAGCTTCAATCGCAGGCAATATTTCTGCAATCATAGACTCAGCCAAAACACCTTTATCAAATGGTGCATTTCCTTCGACTTCGCAATATTGAGCTTTGCCTTCAGCAGCTGGATGTGATTCAAGTAAAGCACTTAAATCTAGGTGAGCATGCTTATCTGTTTCACCAGGTAGCATTTCTAGTAAATCGGTACGACCAATCAAGTCTTTCAAACTTGATACACCTAATGCAGCCAACCACTCACGTGTTTCTTCAGCAATAAAGGTGAAGAAGTTAATGAGCATTTGTGGTTCGCCGATATAGTGCTCTTGACGCAAATGATCTTGCTGAGTCGCTACACCAGTCGCACAGTTATTTAAGTGGCAGATACGGAGGTATTTACAACCCAATGCAATCATTGGTGTAGAACCAAAACCGAAGCTTTCCGCACCTAAAATAGCTGCTTTCACGACATCTAGACCCGTTTTTAAACCACCATCCGTTTGAACGCGAACTTTACCACGCAAATCATTTACACGAAGGGCTTGATGCGCTTCAGAAAGACCAAGCTCCCATGGCGAACCCGCATGATGAATCGAAGACAATGGCGATGCTGCTGTACCACCGTCATAACCAGAGATGGTGATAAAGTCCGCATAGGCTTTTGCAACACCCGCAGCAATCGTACCCACACCTGGCTCAGATACCAGTTTTACAGAGACCATCGCTTGAGGGTTAACTTGTTTTAAATCAAAAATTAACTGCGATAAATCTTCGATTGAATAAATATCGTGGTGCGGTGGTGGAGAAATTAATGTCACACCCGGTACAGAGTAGCGTAAACGTGCAATTAAGCCATTCACTTTACCACCTGGCAACTGACCACCTTCACCCGGTTTTGCACCTTGTGCCACTTTAATTTGCAGTACTTCAGCAGACGTTAAGTAAGCAGGGGTTACACCAAAACGACCTGATGCGATTTGTTTGATTTTTGAGTTCCGGATTGTGCCGTAACGCGCTGGATCTTCACCACCCTCACCTGAGTTCGAACGACCACCAATTGTATTCATTGCAATGGCAATCGCTTCATGTGCTTCTGGTGATAATGCCCCTAAAGACATCCCTGCAGAGTCAAAACGTGGAAGAATCGCTTCTACAGATTCAACTTGATCCAGTGGAATTGAATTTTCTGTTTTGAGTTTAAATAAATCACGAATGGTTGCCACTGGACGATTATTTACAAGCTCAGCATATTCTTTGAAATCTTCATATTTCCCAGAACGTACAGATTTATGTAGAGCATTAATTACATCAGGATTAAAAGCGTGATATTCCTTATCAAATACAAATTTCAGTAAACCACCTTGCTCAATTGGCTTACGTGATTTCCAAGCGGTTTCTGCTAATTTTTTCAAATCATTTTCAAGATCAACAAAAGTCGCACCTTTAATACGGCTTGGAACACCTGTGAAGCATTTATTAACAACTTCTTCAGATAAACCAACAGCCTCAAATAACTGCCCACCGCGATATGAAGCAACGGTCGAAATACCCATTTTTGAAAGGACTTTCAACAATCCTTTTTCAATCCCTTTACGGAAATTCGCTTGTGCATGAATCGGATCACCTAACAACTCACCTTTCGCAATTAAATCATTAATGACGTCATATGCAAGATATGGGTAAATTGCTGTTGCGCCAAAGCCAAGCATTACGGCAAACTGGTGTGGATCACGCGCTAAAGCTGTTTCAACAATAATGTTTGCATCTGTACGTAAACCTGCATGGATGAGGTAATGATGGATAGCACCCGTTACCATCGCTGCATTCGCTGGTAAGAACCCTTCACGGATTTTCTTATCAGAAATCACCAATAGGGTTTTGCCATCACGAATTGCTTGCGCTGCTTCTTCACAAATACGTGTAATCGCGGCTTCTAGACCTTCAGTCTCTGCATAGTTTAGATCAATATCTGCAATCTCGTAGCCCTTACGACCTAAAGTGCGAATTTGATGCATTTTAGAGTTTGACAGTACAGGACTTGAAATAATTAATCGATCCGCATGCTCTGGACCTTGTTCAAATACATTTTGTTCACGACCCAAACATGTTTCTAAAGACATTACGATCGATTCACGTAATGGATCGATTGGTGGGTTAGTTACTTGAGCAAACTGTTGACGGAAGTAATCTGTTACATGGCGTACTTGACGAGACAATACTGCCATCGGCGTATCATCGCCCATCGAACCTACTGCTTCTTGACCACTTTCAGCGATTGGACGTAATAACTGATCTCGCTCTTCAAATGTCACCATAAACATTTTTTGAGCTGCTTTTAAAGCATCGCCTTTTAAGCCTTGATCACATAGATATTCTTCTAGCTCTGGGCTGCCTTGGATACGCACTGAATTTTCACGCAACCATTGACGATAAGGACGCATTTTTTTCAGATGATTACTGACGTCTTTAGTATCCAGCAATTTACCAGTGAAAGTGTCAATGACTAAGATCTGACCTGGTCCAACACGACCTTTAGATACTACGTCTTCTGGTTCATAACCCCAGACACCAATTTCTGATGAAAGTGTGATGTAACCATTCTTAGTAATTACCCAACGTGCAGGACGTAAGCCATTACGGTCAAGCATACAAATCGCATGACGACCATCTTGAATCACAAGACCTGCTGGCCCATCCCATGCTTCCATATGTTTAGAGTTGAACTCATAGAATGCACGTAAATCAGCATCTAAAGTTTCAACGTTTTGCCATGCTGGTGGAACGAGCATGCGTAGTGCACGGAATAAGTCCATACCTCCACCAACCAAGATCTCGAGCATGTTGTCTAAACTTGAAGAGTCAGAGCCAGTACGGTTTACGATTGGGTTAAGCTCAGTTAAACCTGGCAAGAGCGGGTTTTCAAACTTTGGTGTACGTGCCATCGCCCAGTTACGGTTTGCTGTAATGGTATTAATTTCACCATTGTGCGCTAAGTAACGGAAAGGTTGTGCCAATGGCCAACGTGGCAATGTATTGGTTGAGAAACGCTGATGGAACACCACAATGTGAGATTCCAAACGTGGATCAGCCAAATCTGTATAAAAATCTGCAATCGCTTCAGGCATCATTAAGCCTTTATAAGAGATCACAGTTGAACAAAGTGTTGTAACGTAGAATGAACTATCTTGACTTAATTTTTGTTCAGCACGACGTCGAGCCAAGAATAACTTACGGTTAAACTCAACTTCTTCAACACCCATTGGACAGTTAACAATTACTTGTTCAAATGCTGGCAAAGACTGCATCGCAATTGAGCCTAATGCTTCATTATTGGTTGGCACTAAGCGCCATGCAATTACACGCAAACCTTCTGATTCAATTTCTTTAGTCAGCACTTGTTTTGCATGTGCAGCAATTGCAGGATCTAGGCTAAGAAAAACTGTACCTACTGCAAAAATTTCACTGAGTGTAATATCACTTAAACGTTTTGCTTCTTCACGGAAGAATTGCTTAGGCATAGCCAACAGTAGACCACATCCATCACCCGTCTTACCATCTGCAGCAATACCACCGCGGTGCGTCATACAACTTAAACTATGAATCGCGGTCTTGACCAAGTCATGACTCGCATCACCTTGCATATGGGCGATTAATCCGAAACCACAGTTATCTTTAAACTCATCCGGTTGGTATAGACCTTTAGCGGGAGCTACAGTATTAGGCGATGGCATGTGCATAGCGTACCCTTCTTCAACATGGCCCTCATTGGGCAAAACTTATCTATTCTTCAAATACGATTTCTTTATAAAACAAAGACATGATTCTGTATGTCTTTCGTTATTGAACGTCTTTTCTGATTTAATTTCACAAATGTACGAGACGATTTGCACCCATTTAAAGCAGATCAATTTGACTAAATCGCACACTAAATTAAGGTCTTCGCTCCAAAATAGGGACAATTTACTTAATCAGTGCACCAATAAAGCAAAATCTATGCCAATATTTATTTATTCCGTGCAAGCGTTTTATTTCAATTATTTTGTCATTATTAACCGAAAAGGCACCAAATTAGAACCACTTTATCGCACCAATGATGTGCAAATTTATTATGCTTTCGTTTAATTTTGCGCCATTTTATACCATTTTAATTAAATGGATCACTAATTTGAGCCTCTTGATTCCGTTTATCCGTATTATTCTTTGAATTATCGCTCGAAATAGGGTCAACATTCGATTGCGAACGTCTCACATCAACCACATTTCCTGACTGATCTTTTCTTGTAATAGTCACATTAGTTGTTGCCTTAGCAGGATCAACCACAGGGGTTGGCTTAGGACGAACCAGCAAGGACTCATCAATCAATGGCACAGCCGCAGGTCGTAATTTAACTTCGTATAATTTTGCAGTTGTCAGTTCTTCAGATCCCATGTCATTGACTTGACCCACAAACTGATTAAAGCCAGCAACTTTAGGCGCCACAGAAGGTGGTAACTTTAAATCCAATCCATTTAAAGTTGTCTTAGCAGCACCTTCCCCCATAAACAGCCCATAACCCAAAATGTACTGTTCGACTTGGTCTTCACCACTCAAACGAAAATAAATGTATGATTTACGATCAGTTTGCTTATTAAGAAAACTTTTAATTACATCTTCATTGGTAACGCGAAATAGTTCGATAAAATAATTATTTTTATTGTCTTGAATAAACTTTGTGCCTCTAAATTCAGGCAAATGGTTTCCTGAAGCAACTTTACGCGCAGTTAATTCTAAAGGTCGCACTTGATCAGTCAGCCCACCCAAATAATTTGTTGCTGCCACCTTTTCTGGTTGAATCTGAACTTGAGTTTCTTCAAGTTGCTTAGACTGAGCAACCAACTCTTTGCTATCTGTCAAAATCCAGAATACAAAAGATGCGACTAAAAACAGTATGCCACCGATCAACCAAATATATTGTTGCGCTGTGCGTGGGGATGAGTGGCGTACCGTCATGAGAAAACCTAAGATTATGCTTGATTACGTAAAATCGCTTGTTTCATTAATTCCACATCAAACTCTTTGGTAATTACTGCTTGCCCTAGCGACTTCAAGAGCACTAAACGTAATTGACCGTTCAGGACTTTTTTGTCATGAGACATATATGCCAAAAATTCATCAAGTGGAATTTGAGGACATTTTATCGGTAATTTCGCACGTTGAATGATAATTTTTGTACGTTCAAGGTCAGCTTCTGTGATCCACCCCATTAAATAAGATAAATCTGCCGCCATCACCATTCCCGTCGCCACAGCCTCACCATGTAACCACTCACCATATCCCAGATAAGATTCAATCGCATGTCCAAAGGTATGACCTAAATTCAGTAATGCACGCTCACCCTGTTCTTTCTCGTCATTGGCTACAATTCGCGCTTTGTGTGCACAAGAGCGGTACACTGCTTCAGCAAGTAATTCTGGATGTTGTGCAACGAGACCATCCATGTTTTCCTCAAGCCATGCAAGAAAATCAACATCTCCTAATAGGGCATACTTAATGACTTCAGCCAAACCTGCTGACAACTCACGCTCAGGCAATGTTTTAAGTTGCGCCATATCCGCAAGTACGACCTGTGGCTGCTGGAATGCGCCAATCATGTTTTTGCCTAATGGGTGGTTGATTCCAGTTTTACCACCAACGCTCGAATCGACTTGCGATAGCAGCGTGGTCGGGACTTGAATAAAATACACTCCGCGTTGGAAACAAGCTGATGCAAATCCAGCCATGTCACCAATCACCCCTCCACCCAAAGCAAGCACTGTACAATCGCGGTTAAATCCTGCCTCAAGCAAGGCATCAAAAATTAAATTCAAATGTTCAATATTTTTATAACATTCACCATCAGGTAGAACACATGTCCCAACTTTTTTACCTAAACCTTCCACAGCTGATACATAGTGATCTAAATACAGCGGTTTAACCGTTTCATTGGTGACAATCATGACCTGTTGCCCATGAATATAGGGTTCAAGTAATTGTTGCGGATCTAAATCACTACCAATGAAAATAGGATAACGGCGTTCACCGAGTTCAACGAATAAGGTTTGCATGATGTTATAAGCCAATAAAACAAATTTAATTCAATTCTTTTGCGACAATCACATTAAGAATACGTTGTGCCAAATCACGCGCAGCACCTTGATTCGTTTCAATAATATGATGTGCAACTTCACGATACAGCGGATCACGAATATTCAATAATTCACGTAATTTCTGTTCAGGATTTTCGACTTGTAATAAAGGTCGATTTTTATCACGGTAGGTTCTTTGAAGTTGTATTTCTACGGGAGTATAAAGATAAATCACAATACCTCGATCTTTTAGATAAGATCGATTAATCGACTGAGTAACTGCGCCGCCACCCGTCGCAACAACTAAATTTTGTTTTGATGTTAAATCATCAATTACCAGTGACTCACGATGTCTGAATCCCTGTTCACCCTCTTTCTCAAAAATCCATGGGATGGTCGCCCCAGTTTTTCTTTCTATCTCATGATCACTATCAAGAAACTCTCGATGAAGTAAATCTGCAAGATGTCGACCAACGGTTGTTTTACCAGCTCCCATGGGCCCTACCAAATAAATATTCGGTAGGGTTTCAAACTCTTTGCTTGGCAAGGAGTCACCTATTGAATTGCTTTCATTGAAACTATATTAATTGTTTCTAGTTTGCCTGTCATTAACAATTCTTGGTGTCACAAAGATTAATAACTCACGCTTATTCTCTGTTTTACTGTCTTTACGGAATAGACGACCAACAGCAGGAATATCACCAAAGAAAGGCACCTTGGTTTGGTTAAAAATCGTTTCTTGCTCGAAAATACCACCTAACACCACAGTTTCACCGTTGTTCACAAGCACATTGGTATCAATTTGATTTTTATTCAAAATGATTTCACCATTCTGTGCATAACCTGCTGGTGAATCACTGGTAATATTCAATTTCATTTGAATTTTACCATCAGGTGTAATACTTGGCGTTACCTCTAAGCTTAACAATGCTTCTTTAAAGGAAGTCGTCGCCGTTGCAGCACCACCTGCAGTTTCAGTGGTTTGGTAAGGAATTTCCTGACCCGAAGCAACTTTCGCTTGCTGCTTATCAGCAGTGAGAACTTTTGGTGTAGAAATAACTTCACCGTAGCCATCAGCTTGTAGTGCCGACAACTCAAGGTCCAGCATAAAATCAGACATATTGATTAAACCAAATGCAATTTTACCTGCAGCCCCAGCCACACCTAAATCCACATTTAAGTTATCAGGACGTTGAATATTATAACGACCATCCTCACTTGGTGATTTTAAATCCCACAGCGTTTGATCACTACCACCAACCAAAAGATCATTATTGGTTGCAACACCTTTCGATACTACCCCCCATTTCACACCCATTTCTTTAGTGAAATCTGTGGTCGCACGTACAATACGAGCTTCGATCATGACTTGTTTTACAGAAACATCCAGTAAATCAATCATCTTGCGAATTTGATCAATTTTTTGGACTGTATCATTAATGATCAATGTATTGGTACGTGGATCAATTGAAACTGTACCACGTGGACTTAATAATGACCCGACACTATCCCCCAATGGGTCAGTTGTTGAATTTGTATTATTACCATTAGATGAACGGCTGTTACGACCTTCAGTAATCAACTTTTCAATATCTTCAACTTTGGCATAGCTCAATTGAATATATTCGGTTTGCAATGGTGCCAATTTCACACTTTGTGCAATGGCTTTCGCCTCTTCTTCTTCGGCTTTAATCAATTCTGGAACAGGTGCAATCCAAATCACGTTTCCGTTGCGACGCTTATCCAAGTTCTTGGTTTTCATTACAATATCAAGCGCTTGATCCCAAGGCACATCTTTTAAGCGTAATGTAATATTCCCTTGAACTGAATCCGAAGTCACCATATTAATGCCGGTAAAATCAGCCAACAATTGTAATACGCGGCGCACTTCAATGTCTTGGAAGTCGAGAGAAATCTTATTACCTGTATATTTCGGTGTACGATTTTGGCTGCTTAAGCCTTTTTTCTCTTCTGGGCGTTTTAGACTGATCGTTAACTTACCATCTGTTTGATAAGCCATATATTCGAAGCTACCACTCGACTGAATGGAAATTACACCATTCGACTTATCATTATAAGCGTCTACTGTAGAGACAGGCGTCGCAAAATCATTAACGTTTAAACGGCGCACCAAATGCGATGGAATTTTGTTACCGAGGAAACGCACCACAACTTTGCTACCTTGCTGTTGTACATCCACTGGTGTATCTGCTGTTTTTAAATTCAGTACAACTTGTCCCTCACCTGCACTACCGCGCTCAAAACCAATTTCTTGTAGTCCTTGTTCTACTGCTTGATAAGCGACAGGTGCTGGCGCTGTATACGCAACAGGCTGCTGATAAACAGGAGCTACTGGAGGTGGTACAGGTGCTGCAACTTGCTGACTAACCACTGATGTAGGTGGAGCGGCAGGTCTTAACACAGTAGGCGTTGGTGCAGTTGGTTTCAATACCTGCTGTGCTGCAACAGGAATCACAGGTGTTGGAGTTACAGGTGTCGTTGCCACAGCTGTAGCCGCAACAGGTGTAACGTTATTCGTCAGATTAGGACGTATGACTGGCTTTAAAACACTTGGTTTAGTCGTTGGTTCTGCTGCTTTGGCTTGTGTAACCACTGGCGCCGCTGGTGTTGCCACTTTCGCAGAGTTCGGATTATTTATTTTTAAAATAAAGGTATTGCCTTCAACACGTGTCGTGTAGCTACCTTTCTGCGTTAAATTGACAGTTAACCGTGAACGCTGATCATTAGAAATGACTTCAACTGAGTTTGCTTCAGTGGTCGACACAGGTATTTTAGTATTCGCCAGTGTTTGACCTGCCTGCATAAAATCCAAAACGAGTCGAGATGGATTTTCCAATTGATATGACTGTGGCTGTGGAGGTAATCCGTTAAACATGACACGGATTTCTGTTCCTTGACCTGGCACCTGCAAAGGCACAATATTGGTCATCGTAGTTTTAGCCGCCGCTGCCTGCATAACAGCTATAGAAACAGTGGTCATAGCGAATTGACGAAGAAAACGGTTCATATACTGTCGATCCCCACCCCAAAAATTTTGCATACTCTTTTTCATTGTTATTCCTTAACTCGTCTTAACCAACAGGCCCAAGCAACACTAAGCTTCTTGGTCTTTCGATATAACCATCTCGACCATCTGAAACAATTTCAATCAGATCGATTTGAGTCGGCGTTATCTTCACGATGCGCCCTTGGTTCATCCCCATGTAATTACCACGTTGCACACGCTCAATCTCACCATCAGGGGTTTGAATCAAAGCGAGAATCTGTCCATTGTTACGTTTTAAACTTCCTTTAAAGTTTAACGTTTCCAATGCATAGCTTTCTAAAGGCTGTGGTTGACGATTAAAATTAGGATAAACACGTTTACCCGACATGATTCTTAGCTCTGTTGCCAATGAGTTTGGCAAGAATGGACTTCGAAGTTGATGCGCCGAGTAAAGAAAATTTGGAACTGGATTAAATACAGGTGCCGGTTCTATCGGTAAAGGTGGTTGGCTACGAATATTCGCCATTTCTTGATTGACCGCATCAATACGCGAATCACATCCCACCATAGTCGCTGCAATAACTAATCCGCACAAAAGCTTAAATGATTTCATTATTGTCCTCCTGCTGGCATATCAGCTGGTGGAACAACCGCTGAACCTACCGTATCTTCAGTCGATGCAACATAACGATATGTTTTGGCTTTTAATGAATAATTGATCAGTGGAATATCAGATTTTTTATCTGTACTTGGCGTCGCTGTAATCACAAAATCATGCAAAGTCACGATACGCGGTAAAGACGCAATTCCACTCACAAAACGCCCAAATGAATGATAATCACCTGTCGTTTCTATCGAAATTGGCTGCTCAATGAAGAATTCTTGAGCCACTTCATTTTCGAGACGGATATTTTTAAATTTGAGTCCTGAATTCACACCTGTTAAGTTGATGTCCTCAACTAAACTTGGAATTTCTGTTTCTTTTGGCAATTGTTGTAATTGCTCATTGAAATTCATTTCCATTTGTTGCAACTGTGCTTGGTATTGCTGCAAATTACGGAGCTTAGAATCCTTTTCTTTAAACTCTGTCAGTAAATTTACCTCTTGTGCTTTAGCAAGATCAATGGATTCAAGTTTTGGTTTAATCACCAAAAAGTAACCAATAGCACAAACAAATAGGAAAATAAAAATCCAACAGGTAATTTTTACAGACAGTGGCCAACTACCGTAGTTATTGGAGTCCAAAGTATTAAATTGCTGAAAGAACTTTTCAACAGTCATGGACTTCTTTTTAGGTGCAGTGACGTCTGAATCAAAATCATTTAAATCATTACGACTCATGGTGCACCTCCCACATTATTCGCGTCCATATCTGATGTCGGTTGAGCAATTGCACCCAAGTCGACAGTCACGATAAATGTACCGTATGACTCTTCAACTCGAGGGATTACCGAACTTGGTGCTTTTTCCTTCACTTCTGGCGCAGCCAAGAATGAATTCATAAATGCATTTCGGTACCACTGGGAAGCTTCTAAACCACGTAATAACTCTGCTACCGCATTCGGGCTTTCAGCTTTACCTTCGATGGTAAATTTATTACCAGTACGGGTAAATTTCGTCAGATACACCGTTTCAGGAACAACACGTACCAATTCATCTACTAAACGCACAGTAACAGGTCGTTGACCTTCAAGACCTTGAATCAGTTTCATCCGCTCAATCACTGCATTTCGACGTTCTTGCAATCCTTCCAAGGATTTTAATTGAACGTCTAAACTTTGATTGGTGCTTACAATAAGTTGGTTTGCTTGTTCTTGGTCTTGCAATTTATGATTCAAGAAGAACCAAGCTGCTAAAACCGATAAAATCGCAAGTAATACCACTGCGATACAGATATAAACAAATTGCTTTTTTCGCTGTTCTCTTAGCTCTTCGCGCCAAGGGAGTAAATTAATTTTAGCCATTAATCAAAACTCCTCAATGCCAAGCCACACGCCACCAATAATGATGGTGCATCATTTTCTATTTTTTTCAGGTCGATTTGAGGAGAAAAGCCCATTTGTAAAAATGGATTAGCAATAGTGACGCGATATCCCAATTTTTGTTGCATCATTTTTGCAAGACCTGGGATATTGGCATTACCACCCGCCAATAAAATATGATCAATCTCGTTAAATTGAGAAGAAGAGAAAAAGAACTGTAATGAACGCGCTGCTTGTTGAATCACTGCATCAAGGAATGGCATTAAAACTTCTGTTTCAAAGTCATCTGGTAAGGTGTTGTCTTTTTTAGCACGCCCAGCTTCATCATAAGATAAGCCATAACGATTTTGCACATCTTGAGTCAATTGCTTACCGCCAAACACTTGTTCGCGCGTGTAAATAATTTTGCCATTTTGCATAACTGATAAAGTCGTCATGGTATGACCAATATCAAGAACACCAACAAGATTTGCACCAATCGGCAATGTATCTGCAAAGACTTCAAAACTACGTTCCAGTGCATAGCTTTCAACATCGGCAACTTTTGGGGTAAGGCCGACCAAATCCAATACTTCAATACGAGAGTCCACGTTTTCAGTACGTGTCGCAACGAGTAGAACGTTCACTCTGTTTGGATTGTTTAATCGCTCAGGAAGCACTTCAAAGTCTAAACTGACTTCGTCAAGTGGGAATGGGATATATTGCTCAGCATCCATACGAATCTGAACTTCACGCTCATCATCGCTCATGTCGGCATCCATCTCGATGACCTTGTGAATCACCATAGATGTAGGTACCGCAAAAGCAGCATTCGTCGATTGCGGATTTGCAATATTAATCGCGCGCTCTAAAGCATCAGCCACGTTATCCTGATTGAGGATGTTTTTTTCAACAACACTCCCATCAACCAATGGACTTAACCCGTAACTTTCAACCCAATAGCGACCGTTTTTAACTGATAGCTCTAATAGCTTAACAGAGGTCGAACTAACATCTACCCCCACTAACCCCTTATTTGGCTTACGATATAGTCTAAGCACAATGCAATTCCTATTATTTTTTTGTCCCCAACAACAGCACAATACAAACTAACTACACTTGGTCTAATTTTTTTGCGGATATAATAACTCAACTAACATTCTGTTAAATGAGAAGCTATACTGACCTTCTATTAGTTTGCCTTTAGCACCTATTAAAACTTACTTGTTATGAAAAAGCTATCTTGTTGTGGACAGATTCACCCTTTTTTTTTGCTGATTATCATTATCTTAGTCACAATTCCAATGGGCTTTTATGGAATGTATCTCTATATTGCACCATCTTTGCCAGAGATGACTGCTTTTAAGAAGGCTCCATTATTAAAACCGCTGCAAGTTTATACAGCAGATAACCAATTAATCGCAGAATATGGTGGCAAACTTTCTGTTCCAGTTGAATATGAGCAAATCCCACAAGATTTTATTCATGCTTTTTTAGCTGCAGAAGACTCTTCTTTTTTTGAGCATAGCGGTATTAGTTTTAAAAGTTTAGGACGCGCAGTCAGTGAATCGATCACGGGTTCTGACATTCAAACTGGTGGTTCTACAATTACCATGCAGGTGGCTAAAAACTATTATTTAACACCAGAACGAACTCTCAAGCGCAAACTCACCGAAATTTTCTTAGCACGTAAAATTGAACAAAAATTATCAAAAGAAGAAATTCTAACTCTCTACGTCAATAAAATTTTCCTCGGTAAAAATGCCTATGGTATTGCCGCAGCAGCAAAAATTTATTACAACAAGAATTTAGACGATCTTTCAATTGCCCAAATGGCAATGATTGCAGGATTACCTAAAGCACCCTCTAAGTATAATCCTGTGGCCAATCCTGAACGTGCGTTAGAACGTCGCAATTGGATTTTAGGTCGTATGCTACAGTTGGGTTATATCAGTCAAATTGAATATGAAGATGCAGTATCAGAGCCTATCGCTTTGGACATGCCTGATCGCGGTATTAACAATAAATTCCCTTATGTCGGTGAAATGGTTCGTTCTGAACTCGTCAAAAAATTTGGCGATCTCGCGATCGATTCAGGATATAAGGTTTACACCACTATTGATTACAATCGTCAAGCCTTTGCCGAAGAAGCAGTTCGTGTTGGTTTAGAAAGTTATGACCGTCGTCATGGATGGCGTGGTCCAGAAGCCCATGACAAACCCTTAAAAGACTTTGTACCATTTGCAAACACCTACCCTGCTGAAGTCACTAAAGTTTTAAGTAATTCTTTTGAAGCAACTTTACAAGATGGTTCATCAGTCACTGTTCCTTGGTCTGGCATGTCTTGGGCGAGACGCTATCGCAATGCCAATAGTGTGGGTGGTGCACCGAGCAATGCCTCACAAATTGTAAAAGTCAAAGATATTGTTCGTCTACGTCCAAATCAAAATCGTAGTATGTGGTCCTTGGTACAGGTGCCTCGTGTACAAGGTCAGTTAATTGCACTTAACCCAAATGATGGTTCCATTGTCGCGATCGTTGGTGGATATAATTTTTATCAATCGAAATTTAACCGTGCACTGCAAGGTTGGCGTCAACCTGGCTCTATTATCAAACCATTTGTCTACTCGCTTGCACTTGAACGAGGTATGACGCCGCATACCATGGTTAGTGATAATCCCATTACCATTGGTAAATGGTCACCACGCAATTCTGATGGGCGCTATCTGGGGATGATTCCATTACGTCGGGCTTTATATTTGTCACGTAATACTGTCTCTGTTCGCCTTTTACAAACAGTCGGTCTAGAACGTACTCGCCAATTGTTTATGGATTTTGGTTTGCAGGAAGATCAGATTCCACGTAACTACACGATTGCATTAGGAACACCTCAAGTACTCCCTGTGCAAATGGCAACAGGCTATGCCGCAATTGCCAATGGCGGTTTCCGCGTGCAACCTCACTTCATTAGCCGTATTGAGGATGCTTACGGCAAAGTGATTTATCAAGCCAATCCAGAATACGCATGTATTTCATGTATTAAATCTCAGAAGCAAGATACAACCTCTGCTGAAGCAACAACACCAGACGACGAAATTATTGAAGTTACCAATCAGTCTTTAGAGGATAAGCAACCCACTTTAACTGATGAAGAGCGTAGCCAATATCGTCAAGCACATCGAATTTTAAAATCCAGCTCAGCATTTGATATGGCGAATATTTTACGAGACGTAATTCAGCATGGTACTGGTCGCGCAGCATTAAAAATTGGTCGTGGTGATTTAGGAGGTAAAACAGGAACAACTAATGATGCAAAAGATGCTTGGTTCGCTGGCTTTAACGGCAATTTAGTCGCAGTTTCATGGGTAGGTTTCGACCAACCAACTACACTAGGTCGTCGTGAATATGGGGGTATCGCTGCTCTTCCAATTTGGAGTGACTTTATGGAGAAGTCTCTTGCCAATACACCATATGCTTGGGTAAGTTTAGATAAAAATGCAAAAGCTCCTTTAACTCGAGAACAACGTGGTCGTGTACATACATTAAACCATGAGCAAAAAGATAAAACTCCACCTTTAGCTCGTCCAATTTATCGCCCTGCTCCAGTGGTAGCACCAACGAATGATCGCGATTTTGATGATCTACCAGATAACGATCAACCGTTAACGCCGACGTCGTCGACACCACCGGATATGAATTCAACACCACAAGTTAAACGAGATTCAATCGAAAATTTGATTAATCAAGTTCAATAACCAAAATAAAGCCCTCTAAAAGAGGGCTTCTTTTAACTTTTCTTTTTTAAAATATAGATCTGAAACTCTGCACTCAGTTCAAATTTTTCAACTTGCTCTAATTGGTCACGCCGTTCAGGTTTGGCCTTATAAGCATATGGCGTCATTGCGATAAGACACTTTAGGTCATTTTGGTTCAACACCAATGGTGCCTGAATTAAGCTTTCATCAATTAACTCAAAGTGCTCGCTCAACTGTGCTACAAATTTATGTGGCTCATGTGCCTTTACTTCTTCAAATAGTGCTTCTCGCATTTTATATAAATGTTGTGGACCTGGGGTAACAACCATTAAATACCCCGATGGTTTTAATACACGTAATATTTCCGCCTCGGGAATAGGACTAAATAAACTGGTACATAAATCGATAGTCTCGCTTAAAACAGGCAACACAGCCCCCGTACCCACAACCCAAGTGACATTTTGATTTAATTTTGCTGCTACCTGAACTGCAGTTTTAGCAATATCCACCCCCACAACTTGTATCGCTTCAGCTTCCATTGCATTGGTGTAATATCCTTCACCGCAACCAATATCTAAAAGATTTTCAATACGTAATTCTCGGATTTTAGCAACGACAGCTTGCTGTAATGGCGCATAAAATCCCGCTGATAAAAACGACCGTCTAGCTTGAACAGACTCAGGGGTATCCCCTGGATTTTTACTATGTTTATGCTGTACGACATGCAAATTCACATAACCTTGCTTTGCAATATCGTAACTATGATTATTACTCTTGCAGCGCCATGTTTTCCCCTCAAGTGCCAATGCCTCGCGACAAACAGGACACATCAACAGATTCATCATTTTCTCCAAAAAATTTTAGCGATGAAAAAAAGTCGGCATAAGCCGACTTGATCTCATTTGATTCTTGCTTAGCGCAATTTTAAGGTCATTAGACCTAAAACTACTAGCATAATTGTGATAATCCAGAAACGGATGACCACCTGTGTTTCACGCCATCCTTTCTTTTCATAGTGATGATGTAACGGCGCCATAAGGAAAACACGTTTATTTCGCATACGAAGCGAACCGATTTGTAAGAATACAGAGACTGCTTCGACTACAAATACACCCGCCATAATTGCAAATACAATTTCCTGACGTACCATCACCGCAATAGTTCCCAGCATCGCTCCAAGCGACAAGGCACCAACATCCCCCATAAATACTTGTGCAGGATGCGCGTTATACCAAAGGAATGCTAAACCTGCACCTATCATTGCAGCACAAATAACAACGAGTTCAGATGAATATTTCACATAGGGAATATGTAAATAATTTGCAAAACGAACATCACCCGCCAGATAAGCAAATACCCCTAAGCCCGCCGCAACCAATACAATTGGCATAATTGCAAGACCATCTAAACCGTCAGTCAGGTTAACCGCATTAGACGCACCATTAATCACTAAATAAGTAAATATAATAAAGCCGATCCCTAAAGGGATTACCGATAAAGGAATTGTAAGATCTTTAAAGAAAGGGATCAGCAAATCCAACATATTCGCAGTGTGTACAGGATTAGTTTGCTGAGTCGCAATTACGTAGAGTGATATCCCTGCACCTAGAGAAGCGACAGATGTCCAAAAAAACTTCTTACGTGCTGGCAAACCTGCATTGTCTTTATAACGGATTTTAATCCAGTCATCAGCCCAACCTACGGCACCAAATATCACCATCACGCCAAGCACAATCCAAACATAAGGGTTTGAAAGGTCTGCCCAAAGTAAAGTTGAAATCCCAATAGAAAGCAAAATAAGGAGACCACCCATGGTTGGTGTTCCCATTTTTTTGGCATGGTTTTCCGGAGCGAAAGAACTTACCGCTTGGCCATATTTTAAAGCTTGTAACTTACGGATCATAACAGGACCAAGAACTAGGCCTATCGTGAGTGCTGTCAAGACACTGAGCAGCGCACGTAATGTTAAATAACGAACCACTTGGAACGAGCTGTGATAGCCGGAAAGTTGTTCAAATAACCATAACAGCATTTAGAGTTTCTCCATCAAATCTGCCATCAACGTTTCCATATGGGTATAACGAGAACCTTTGAATAAGAAACTCATTTTTTGCGGTTGATGTGTTTCGATTAGACTAATTAAAAATGGTAGAGCTTGCTCTTGATTGAGGAAAGCTTGTAACTTTTTCCCGTACTGAGTACTACGTGCGCCTTCCTGTGTTGCTGGTGCAAACTCACCAACAGCAACGACAAAGTTGAGTCCGCGAATCGAAACCAAATCTCGCCCGAGTAAATAATGTTGTTGAGCAGCAGTCGGACCTAACTCACCAATATCCCCAATCACCATGACACGAATACCTTCTTGCTGTGCAAGCACTTCACCCGCTGCACGCATCGACGTCGGATTGGCATTGTATGTATCATCGATAAATAAAAAATCATTTTTTTGAATAAAATTCAAACGCCCCTTTGCACCCACAGCTTGTTCTAAACCCGTGACAATATCATCCAAGCTGATATTTAATGACAATGCAAATGCAGCAGCTGCCAAAGCATTTTGAACATTATGCTCACCAGCAAAAGGTAAATCCACGGGTTGGACACCTACAGGCGTATGCAATTTAAATTGTGCACTTTGTGGATTCAGCTGAATATCTGAAGCATAGACATCGCCACCTTCTCCAAAACTTAAGATTTTTATTGTTTTTACACTTTGACGGATCTGGTCTATATAATCATCAGCTGCTGGCACGATCGAAGTTTCTGAAACATGACTATAGATTTCAGATTTAGCTTTACAAATTCCGTCACGCCCACCGAACTCACCAAGATGAGCTGTACCAATATTAATAATACCCGCAACATGAGGTTGAACGAGCTTCGAGGTATAGTCAATTTCTCCTTGATGACTTGCTCCGAGCTCCATCACTGCATATTCATGATCTGGTCGAAGCTCCAATAGCATCATAGGCACACCCAGATCATTATTGAGATTACCTCGCGTGATCAATGTCGGTGCTTTGCGAGCAAGAATACTACCAAGCATTTCTTTAGTCGTGGTTTTGCCGCTACTACCAGTCAGTGCGATAACTTTTAATTGCGCATGTTGAGCGCGACGAAATGCACCAAGCATACCTAATGCTAATCTCGTATCTGTTACCACCAACTGACAAATATCAATGTCTAAAGGCCGCTCAACAATCGCAATCTGACAGCCTCTTTCAGCCACTTGTTGAACAAACTCATGCGCATCAAAACGCTCACCTTTCAGGGCTAAAAAAGCATCCCCCGACTCCGCATGACGTGAGTCTGTCAAAATACGCTTTACTTCTCCAGTCGGTTTTTTATCATTCAACCAATACCCTTGAGTTGCAGCAACAAGATCAGACAAAGTCCATGGGTCAAGTGTCGCAGTACTTGTAGTAGATGTGTGCATAATGATTCCTTAGTCTGCTGGATAAGATGCTGGCTCAGTCGCATGCTGACCTTTAATGGCTGCTTGGACTTCTACCACATCATCAAACCAATGACGAACACCATCAATCTCTTGATAATTTTCGTGGCCTTTGCCTGCAATCACAACAATGTCACCTGCTTTTGCTGTTTTCACTACAAACTTAATCGCTTCACGACGATCATGAATTTCATGAACCTCTCTGTTCGAAAATTCAATTCCAGCCTTCATGTCAGCAAAAATTTGTTCTGGGTTTTCAGTACGTGGATTATCTGAGGTAAGCAATACAACATCTGCATGATCTAAAGCAGCCTGTGTCATTAATGGTCGTTTACCGCGATCACGATCACCACCGCACCCAAACACAGCCCATAATTGCTGTGAAACATGACGTTTTAATGTTTGAAGAACCTGAATTAATGCATCAGGAGTGTGCGCATAATCCACGACAAACAAACGATCTTGATCACGCAATACTTGCATACGCCCTGGCGCGCCTTTTAGCTGAGGAACTAAAGCGACTAACTGAGATAAATCTAAACCTGCCTGTTCAACAGAGATTAAGCTCGCAACCACATTTTCAATATTAAAATGACCCAATAACGGACTATGCACTAAATAGCTTTGGGTCTTGGTCACCAATTTAAAATGAACACCGTCTAAACTATATTGAATCTTTTCAACACGGTAATCCGCGGGTCGAGTGGTGGAGTAAGTCAAAATTTTAGGTTTTGCTGAATTTTGCTCCGCCGCTTTAAGCATGATATTTGCGTAAGCATCATCGATATTGATGATTGCAACTTTAAGACTCTCAAACTGAAATAAGCGTGATTTAGCTTCTGCATAGGCCTCTAAAGTCTTGTGATAATCCAAATGATCGCGACTTAAATTACTGTAAGCTGCAATTTCAATTGCCGTTCCATTGAGACGCCCCTGTTCAAGACCATGGGAGCTTGCTTCAATAGCAGCAAACTCAGCTCCCTGCTGAACATAAGTATGCAATTGATTTTGCATATGCAACGCATCTAACGTGGTATGTGTAGATGCTTCAAGGTGAGGTAAAATCCCATTCCCTGTCGTCCCCATCACCGCGCATGGGTGTTTGCTTAACACCAATAGCTCTGCAACAAGCCTTGAAATGGTCGTTTTACCATTGGTTCCCGTGACAGCCAATACTCGAAGTGGATTTACTGGCTGTGTCTGTTGCAAATAATCTTTCTGCCATTGTCCCATGAGCATACGCACATTCGGAACGATTAAACTTGGCGTTAAACCTAAATCTTGTTCTGAAATAATAGCCAAAGCACCAAGATCCAGTGCCTTCTGTGCATATTCTGCAGTTTTTTCAGGTTGAGAAAGACTGGTCAAAGCAATAAACACTTGTCCCGCTTCAACTTTATGACTATCCAACTGGAAGCCATTAAATGCTTGTTGCATCCATTCTGCTGGATGATCTACAGCGTAGATTTGTTGAAATGTAATCGACATTCATCACCTATGGAATGGATTTTGGAGTATCTAAGGGTTTATCCAACGGTACGTTTAATAGTCTCAGCGATTCCTGCATTACTTTTGCGAAAACAGGTGCTGATACAGTTCCACCATAATATGTGCCTTTTGGATTTTCGACCACGACGACCATCGCCAAACGTGGATCACTTACAGGTGCAACACCTGCAAATAAAGCTCGATATTCATTGGTCGAATAACCTTTACGGTCAGCACGTAATTTGTGTGCTGTACCCGTTTTACCTGCAACACGATAACCTGGTATTTGAGCACGAGTCGCTGTACCGCCTGGTAATGTTGCTGTCTCCATCATTAACAAGACTTGATCCGCAATTTTAGGATCAAGCATTTGTTCACCTTCAGGAGCTTCATCCAACTTGTACAAACTTAAAGGAACTTTCTTCCCTTTATTTGCCAGCATGGCATAAGCGTCTGCCAATTGCAGTACCGTGGCATTGAGACCATATCCATAGGACATGGTTGCAACTTCTGAAATATTCCATTTACTTGGCGGTAAGATCAGACCTGGACTTTCACCAGGGAATTTAACAGCCGAACGCTGTCCAAAACCAAGACGCTTATAGAACGTTGGTAAAGTCGGATAAGGCAAAGATAAGGCAATTTTCGCTACACCTACGTTGGAGGATTTTTGAATAATGCCACCTAAAGTAAGCGCTCCATAATTATGCGTATCACGAATTGTATGATTACCGACACGCATCGACCCTGGGGTGGTATTAACGACTGAGTTTGCAGTGTACTTACCACTTTCAAGCGCCATCGCCACCGTTAATGGTTTCATCGTCGAACCTGGTTCAAACGAGTCAACTGCACCGCGATTTCGCATTGCATCTTTATTGGATAAACTTTTTTTATCATTCGGGTTATACGACGGCCAACTGGTCATCGCTAGAATTTCACCGGTTTTGACATCGACCGCAATTGCTGTAGCAGAACGTGCATTATTTGCCACACCTACCGCGGTAAGCTCTCGATACATAATGTATTGCAATCGAGAATCAATACTGAGTGTAATATTTTCCCCAGCTTCAACTTCTTTAATAACTTCTGGAACTTGAACACGGTTACCATGCTTATCACGTACAATTTTCTGTTCGCCATTGACCCCTGCAAGCCGCTTATTCAGCTGCATCTCCAAACCTTCAATCCCTGTTCCCTCGGTATTGGTTAAACCAATGATTTGAGAGTTGGGTTGTGGTTGTGGGTAATAACGTTTATATGATTTTTCAGAATATACGCCAGCAAAATTGCGTTGTGCTAACAGAGCCGCTTGAGCAGGTGGTACTTCTTTTTTCAATACTAAATAACGTGAACGAGCTCGATCTTGAACACGCTTTTTGAGGTCAGCTCGATCCAACCCAACTGCATCTGCTAGCTCATCTAAATTCAGGTTTTCCTGTGGTAACTGATTTTTTAATTTACGACTGGTTGGATTCTTTTTTAACTCTTCAGTGATTTCATCAAAAGTTGCTTTAGTTTCAAAATAATGTTGAGGATCAATCACCACCTTCATAATCGGTGTGCTAATTGCTAATGGCACACCATTACGGTCGCTAATAACCCCTCGCATCGCACTTAATTTTTCAGTACGTAAAATTTTTGCGTTGGCTTTATTTTGCAAAAAGTCTTTGTTCACAATTTGAACATAAAAGGCACGTGCAACCAATACCACAAAAAATGTCAGGACTAAGCCCCACATTAAATAGAAACGCCACATATCTACAGCAACGGTTCTTTTCTGTGTAATGGGCTGCTGTTTTTTACGTGTTTGTTTTGTTTTGATTTTATCAACCATTCAGCGTGCCTATTGATTTTTCGCGGTTTCAGCAGGAAGTGAAATCACCACAGTCTGTGATGTTGGTGGTGAATACATACGTAATTGTGTCACTGCACGTGTCCCAATCTGTGCAGTCGCTCCAAATGTCTGTTGCTCAATAAGTAGACGACCCCATTCAGCATTGATGTCTTCAAGCTCACGCATATGCGTATTGAATTCACGAAAATCTTGACGATAAGAATAGACCTGATAGACCACCATAAATGCGCTCACCATGACCATAGCGGTTAAAATGCTATAGATCAGTATTTTTTTACGCACCAAGGGCGTTGCTACAGGTTCCTGTTGTTCTACGTCTTTTTCCTTTTTCATTATTCGCCTTTAAAATTTATACGCTCTGCAACTCGCAACCAAGCACTTCTAGAACGCGGATTTTGTTTCACTTCTTCTTCACTCGCGCGTACGCGATCAATTTTTTTCAAACGACGAGTTTCTTTAGGTTTCTGAGGTAAGCCCCAACCATCATCCTCAGCTAAAGTCGACTCTTTTTGAATAAATTGTTTAATAATTCGATCTTCTAAGGAATGGAAACTGATGACCGCTAATCGACCTCCATTATGAAGCATCTCCAGCGCTTCAGGTAAAAAAGCATGCACATCTTCTAATTCTTTATTGATTTCAATTCGAATTGCTTGAAATGTACGTGTCGCAGCATGCTTATTTTTTTCCCATTTCGGATGGGCAACTTTTACAATTTCAGCCAATTGACCTGTAGTCTCAATATAACCTGCTGCTTTAATCGCTTTCGCAATGCGGCGGCTATATCGTTCTTCGCCATACTGAAAAATAATATTCGCTAAATGCTCTTCATCTACTTCCACCAACCATTGCGCTGCAGTTAGGCCCTGAGAGTTGTCCATTCGCATATCCAGTGGACCATCTTTCATAAAGCTAAAACCACGTTCGGCCTGATCAAGCTGTGGTGATGACACACCCAAATCTGCCATAACACCATCGACAGTTTCAACACCGCGTTGATTTAGGGCTGTTTTAATATCTGCAAAACTTGCATGAATAATGGTAAATCTTGGATCTTCTTGTTCTAACTGAGCAGCCACAGCCAAAGCCTGCGGATCTTTATCAAAGGCATAGACACGAGAATGTTCATCTAATTTAGACAAGAGAAGTCGAGTATGACCTCCTCGACCAAAGGTGCCATCTACATAAATCCCTGTATTACGCCCACCCAATAGGGCATCTACAGTTTCATGAAGTAATACAGAAATATGCGACATAATAACGTTTCAGAACATCTAAAAATTTAACTGCACATTATTACCTTGTTTTAATAAAGCTCCAAACGACTTTTTGTAGGTAAATTTTACTTTCTATAGGCAAAACCGTTTCATTCACTGGAATGTTCAAATAAAAAAGCCTCACTTGGAGGCTTTTTTATTAATTTTCAATTACTTCAGTATATTAACGACGACTGTTATAAATCTGATCAAAAATCGCACCATTCACAAAATGTGCTTGTTGTGCTTTTGCCCAACCACCGAAAACCTCATCAATGGTGAATGTTTTTAACTTAGGAAATTGTTTTGAGTATTTTGCTAACACTTCAGCATTACGCGGACGATAGAAATGCTTAGCAGCCATCTCCTGACCTAATGGTGAATATAAATAGTTGATATAGCCAGTTGCCAACCATTTATTGCCATTTTTATCTACAGTACGATCAACGATGGCAACAGAAGGCTCTGTCAAAATAGAAATAGATGGATAAACAATATCAAACTGATCTTTGCCCAAGGCTTTTTGAGTGACCAGTGCTTCATTTTCCCAAGTGAGCAACACATCGCCAATTTTACGCTCAGCAAATGTCGTCATAGAAGCGCGCGCCGCAGAGTCCATCACTTTGACGTTATGGTACATCTTGCCAACAAAGTCTTTTGCTTTCGCTTCATTACCACCTGGTTGTTTGAGTGCATAACCCCAAGCTGATAAATATACCCAGCGTGGTAGTCCACCTGTTTTAGGGTTTGGTGTTATGATTTCTACACCCGGCTTAACAAGATCTTGCCAATCCTGAATTTTTTTAGGGTTACCTTTACGCACCATAAAAACAATGGTTGATGTATAAGGTGCAGAGTTATAAGGGAACTCTTTTTGCCATCCTTTATTGATTTGACCCGATTTCACGATCTCTTCAATATCATTTGCCAAAGCCAAAGTGACAACGTCGCCTTTCAAGCCATCAACCACAGAGCGTGCTTGTTTACCTGAGCCACCATGAGATTGTTTAAAGTTGACTTTCACTCCAGTTCTTGACTGCCAATATTGACCAAATGACTGATTAAACTCATCATAAAATTCACGAGTCGCATCATAAGATACATTCAGGAAATCACGTTGTGCTGCTTGAGAAGATACGCTGAACGATAAACCTGTTGCGAGTAAGCCCGCTGTAAGCAAGGCTTTAAATTGAGTTTTCATAGTCAAAAAATCTAGATATACATAATTAATCTAAATATATGAAATAAAATCATATTCATCAATTTAATTTGGACATGTGATTTACGTTATATTGCTACCATTTTTCTTTCAAGATTATGAATTAATTCATAAATCATCTTAAATACAGTCTATATTCAAATATATAGTATTTTATGGATTTCTTATAATTAAAAATGGATAGCATATCGCTATCCATTCACATAAGTTCTAAAAATAGATTATTTTTCTGCTGAAATTTGGTCGTAAATAGCGCCATTTACAAAGTGCGTTTGCTGCGCTTTCGCCCAACCACCAAATACTTTATCGATGGTAAATAATTGTACCTTTGGAAATTTAGTACTGTATTTAGCTGCGATTTTTTCATTACGTGGTCGAAAATTATGTTTAGCAGCTAATTCCTGCCCCAAAGGTGAATACAGATAGTTAAGATATCCTTTTGCGAGATTACGATTCCCATTTCTATCTACGGTTTTATCTACGATGGCAACAGAAGGCTCAGCTAGAATTGAAATGGATGGATAAATAATTTCAAATTTATCTTGCCCCAAACCTTGCGTCGCTAAGAGCGCTTCATTTTCCCAAGACAGTAAAACATCACCAATTCCACGTTCAGCAAAAGTCGTGAGTGATCCACGGGCTCCTGAATCTAACACTTTGACATTTTTGTATAATCGTTTGACTAACTCACGAGCTTTGGCATCATTTCCGGCAGGCTGTTTAAGTGCATAGCCCCATGCAGATAAATAAATCCATCGTGGCGCACCACCTGTTTTTGGGTTCGGGGTAATGATCTCAACACCTGGTTTGACTAAATCATTCCAGTCTTTGATATTTTTTGGATTGCCCTTTTTTACTAAAAAAACAATGGTAGATGTATAGGGTGCTGAATTATTGGGAAATTCTTTTTGCCAATTTTTATTGATATAACCTGCTTTTACAATTTCTTCAATATCATTTGCAAGTGCCAAGGTCACAACATCTGCTTGTAATCCTGTTGCTACAGCACGTGCTTGTTTCCCAGATCCACCATGAGATTGCTTAAATTGCACGTCTTGACCAGTACGTTTTTTCCAAAACTCACCGAAACTTTGGTTATATTCTTGATAAAATTCGCGAGTGGGATCATAAGAAACATTTAAAAATGATGTATTCGCCTGTGCAGTCATACTGAACAACAATGCCCCAATACTCATTGTGCCCAATAATTTATTGAAAAAGTGCTTATTCATTAAAATCTCTTTTTTATTACATTTATGAATTGCACTATATTTTTTATTTACTTCAGTCACAATGTATTCAATAGACGAATTAAATCATTGTAAATATCTAAATTTTATATACATTTTCTTCATATGAATTGCATTTTTATCACTTATACTCTCTTTAAAATTTACCGCATAACATCATATCTTCACCGAATCTCCATATTTTATTGATAAAAAGAGGCAAAATTTATTTCAGCTACAGGTTGAGTAACTTAAGGATTGTTGAATAAAAATTGTAAGAAAGTGTGATGCATTTGTACTTTTGTGAATTTTATGTTTAAAATGTAAACCTAATTACTCTTACAATAAATTCAAAATAGGGGAAAATTGAAATGAATTTGTGCTATTTACAAGCGTTCAGCTTAACTTTATGTGTTTTTGGTATGAGCCAGACACATGCAGCAGCGTTACAAAACCCTGCTAAATCACTACAAAACTCTAGTGTTGCTGAAAAGTCTTTAACACCTATCGAACGCGCATTGACTCAACAAAAACGTGAACGTGCTGAGAACAAACCTTCTTCAGAGATGGATCAGATTAAAGTGATCACCTCTATTAAGAATGCTCCAACGCAAAACTTTCTAGCATCGCAACACCAACAGTTTTCGCGTTTTTTACAAAGTTTATTTCCTCAGCACACATCTTAAGCACCATTTTTCTCAATCTCCCCAATTGAGCCAAATTTAGCCCAGTCCGATTTAATGAATTAATCATTAAGCCACTGGGCTTTTTGCTATAATAAAACCAATTTTTATTTGATAACTTTTTCTGGCTATGACAGTTCGTACTCGTATTGCACCATCTCCTACAGGTTTCCCCCATGTAGGTACTGCTTATATCGCATTATTTAACCTATGCTTTGCTCAACAGCATGGCGGTGAATTTATCTTACGTATTGAAGATACAGACCAACTCCGTTCAACACCTGAATCAGAAAAAATGATTCTCGATTCATTGCGCTGGTTAGGTTTAAATTGGTCAGAAGGTCCAGATGTGGGTGGCCCTCATGCGCCATATCGTCAATCTGAACGTATGGATATTTATAAAAAATATGCGTTAGAACTGGTTGAAAAAGGTCATGCATTCTATTGTTTTGCCACTGCTGAAGAATTAGATCAAATGCGTGCAGAACAACAAGCACGTGGTGAATCTCCTCGTTATGATGGTCGTGGTCTAAAACATACGCCAGAAGAAGTTGAAAGACGTTTAGCGGCTGGCGAACCGCATGTTATTCGCATGAAAGTACCTGAAGAAGGGATTTGTAAATTTAATGACTTACTGCGTGGTGAAGTAGAAATCCCATGGGCACAAGTTGATATGCAAATTCTGCTGAAAACCGATGGCCTACCAACTTACCACTTAGCAAACGTTGTTGATGACCATTTAATGGAAATCACTCACGTGATTCGTGGTGAAGAATGGATTCCATCTGCTCCTAAACACCAATTGCTTTATCAATATTTTGGTTGGGAAATGCCTGTGCTTTGCCACATGCCACTTTTACGTAACCCTGATAAATCAAAACTATCTAAACGTAAAAACCCAACTTCAATCAATTACTACAAAGATATCGGTGTATTACCAGAAGCATTATTAAACTATTTGGGTCGTATGGGTTGGTCAATGCCAGATGAACGCGAAAAGTTCAATTTGGCTGAGATGATCGAGAATTTTGACATCCAACGTGTATCGCTTGGGGGTCCAATTTTCGATGTAGAAAAACTCAATTGGTTAAACGGGCAATGGATCAAAGCACTTAGCCCTGCTGAGCTTTTAGATACTTTATTGGCGTGGAAGGCAGATCGTGCCAAGTTAGAAGAAATTGCAGCGGCAATTCAACCACGTATTAACCTATTGTCTGAAGCAGTGAATTGGTCAGCACATTATTTTAATCACTTCCCTACACTGTCTAAAGCACAATTCGAAAGTAAAAAGTTATCTGAAGAGCAAGTTCGTCAAAGCCTACAATTTGCAATTTGGCGCTTAGAAAGCTTATTTACTTGGAATAATGACACTGTTAGCCAAACGCTAATGGATTTAGCTGCACAAATGGAAATTAAATTACGTGACTTTATGCCTGCGTTCTTTATTGCCATTGCGGGTTCTACTGCTTCAACGCCAGTGATGCAAACCATGGTGACCATTGGTCCTGATTTGACTTTTGCTCGCCTGCGTCATGCACTCGAAATCGTTGGCGGTCCAAGTAAAAAAGAGCTTAAAGTATGGGAAAAATTGAATGAAAGCTTAAAATTGCCGAAAAATGATGCAGTTGATGAAGCTTAATTAAATTTTTTATTGACGCATGAGTGTTATATCCCTAATATAGCGCTCACACAGATTGAGCACTTAGCTTGATACCTAGATTGCTTTTATAGCATTAACTGTGTTGCCTCATAAGTCCCTATCGTCTAGAGGCCTAGGACATCGCCCTTTCACGGCGGTAACCGGGGTTCGAATCCCCGTAGGGACGCCAAATTCTAAAAAACCACTGACCTCGATCAGTGGTTTTTTTTCATCTATACATTTTTGATTTTAGTTTCGATGTTATAGAATTAAGCAAAAGAAATACGGAGCGCTCATGCAGTACCAATGCCCTAAATGTCAAAGTCGTAAAATTCTTCCTTTAGCAAGTGCCAATGCACCTGCTGTACGACCAAATGTTCCTAAAAGCTTAATTATCCTCGTACCCACTCTATTTTTACTCCTATTATTGGTCATTATTAGCCTTGTATTGATGATTTTTAGTAATGGTGCTGGTGAGACACTTCAAATTGCAACTGTGATCGTATTTTTAATTGCAGTGATAGCGGGTGTGATGTTCTGGAAAGATTTACCAGATTTCAAAATTTCGATGCAAGCCTTCATGCAATCTCAAAAGAAATGGAAATGCCGTGAATGTAATCACGAATGGGAAAATTAATTGTTTATTTTCATCAGTCCTAAAAGCTCATTTGAGCTTTTAGGACTTAAAATTAAATAAATTTAAATTTTATATATGAGTAGTAGACAAAACCTTCAAAAGAGCATAATTTAATGAAATAGATCTCATTTTTGCATGGATAAGCAAGGAGAACCATAATGATAATAAAACTATTTCAATCACTATTCTTTGATCTAAAACGTACTCGAACGGCTAATTTATCCAATCTCGAGCCATCCACATCCTTAAACCCTCGAAATCAAATGTGGTTATACCTACGTGATGCATTACGTGGGAATGCTGAAGCACAATATCAATTAGGTCTGAGTTACTTAAATGGTGAACTAGGTTTGGATCGAAATTATCAAATTGCTGAAAAATGGCTGAACCAATCAGCGAATGCTGGAAATGAAAATGCAAAAAGAACTCTACTTCAAGCTTATAGTCTTTTAGCATTTTCATAAAATTAATTCATAAAAAAACCAGCCTGAAGGCTGGTTTTTTATTAGATGGAATTAACCACCAATTTTGCGATATTTTTGGCGCTTAGCCACTAGATCATCGCCATCGCGTTTACGACGGTATTCTTCGAACTCAGCATAGTTTCCTGTGAAGAATTCTGGTGTTTCACCTTCGAATGACAAGATGTGCGTTGCAATACGGTCTAGGAACCAACGGTCATGCGAGATGACCATTACAGTACCTGGGAATACTAAAATTGCATCCTCAAGCGCACGTAAAGTTTCGATATCCAAGTCGTTCGATGGTTCATCGAGAAGGATAACGTTTGCGCCCATTTGTAGAATTTTCGCAAGTTGTAAACGGTTACGCTCACCACCTGACAATTGACCTACACGCTTCTGCTGATCTTGGCCTTTAAAGTTAAAACGACCAATATATGCACGTGATGCGATTTCATATTCACCAATACGTAAGATATCTAAACCGCCAGAAACTTCTTCCCAAACCGTTTTATTGTTATCTAAGGTGTCACGAATCTGACCCACGTAAGCCACTTTAACTGACTCACCTAGCGTTACCGTACCTGTATCAGGTTGTAATTCACCTGTCATCATACGGAATAGTGTGGTTTTACCCGCACCGTTCTCACCCACGATACCCACGATCGCACAAGGTGGAACAACAAAAGATAAATCTTTGTAAAGCGTACGATCACCAAACGATTTGCTGATACCTTCAACTTCCACAACCTTGTTCCCTAGACGTGGACCAGGTGGAATGTAGATTTCAGACGTTTCGTTACGTTGTTGGAATTCACGAGAGTTAAGCTCTTCAAAGCGTTCCATACGTGCTTTATTTTTCTTTTGCTGACCTTTTGCATTAGAACGAACCCATTCAAGTTCTTTTTTCAATGCTTTAGCAAAAGATTCTTCTTGCTTCTGTTCTTGCTCTAAGCGGGCATTTTTCTGCTCTAACCAAGAAGAATAATTACCTTGATAAGGGATACCCATACCACGGTCAAGCTCAAGAATCCACTCAGCAACGTTATCCAAGAAATAACGGTCATGCGTAATCGCAACGATTGTACCAGGGAAATCTTTTAAGAAACGTTCCAACCATGAAACAGATGATGCATCCAAATGGTTCGTCGGTTCGTCAAGAAGCAACATGTCTGGTTTAGACAAGAGCAAACGGCAAAGTGCCACACGACGGCGCTCACCACCTGACAATTTAATGACATCAGCATCCCAAGCTGGCAAGTTTAAAGCTGCCGCTGCTTGTTCAAGCTGGTTATTTAAGTTATGCGCATCCCAAGTTTGAATAATTGCTTCAAGCTTTTCTTGCTCTTTTGCAAGTGCATCAAAGTCGGCATCTTCAGCTGCATATTCAGCGAAAACTTCATCAAGACGAGCTAATGCATCAAGTGCTTCACGAACGCCATCTTCAACGTTGCCACGAACGTCTTTTGTTTCATCTAATGGCGGCTCTTGCTCAAGGTAGCCGATCTTGATACCTGGTTGTGCACGAGCTTCACCAGAGAAATCTTTATCTACGCCAGCCATAATACGAAGCAAGGTAGATTTACCTGCACCGTTTAAACCAAGAACACCAATTTTAGCGCCCGGGAAAAATGATAAAGAGATGTCTTTAAGGATTTCGCGCTTAGGCGGAACCATCTTAGAGACACGGTTCATCGTGTAAATATATTGGGCCACGTAGGACTCCTCTATAAAAAAAACAAAATCCGCTGTAAATACAAATCGCGGACAAATAATTAGGGAGCATTATACGATGAATACGATAAAAACATAAGCCATACGCCCGAACTTGCAAGGAATGTTACAAGATTATTTTTTCATCAAATTCACCATTCAAAGTGCACAAGAATATGGCTTTTAAATGAGCAACATATGAGAATTTTAGATAACTTTTTCAATATTTTATAAATTTTATAATATGATTAGGGTGCTATATTCTCATTGAACAATTTTTAAACCACAAGAAGATCTCAAAATGACATATAAGGACGAAACCCTCGCCATCCATGCTGGATACTCACCTGAACCAACGACTAAAGCAGTTGCGGTACCCATTTATCAAACGACGTCTTACTCATTTGATAATACGCAACATGGCGCAGACCTATTCGATTTAAAGGTCTCTGGGAATATTTATACACGGATTATGAACCCAACGACTGCTGTGCTTGAACAACGTATTGCAGCACTCGAAGGTGGGATCGGCGCATTAGCACTTGCATCAGGTATGGCAGCCATTACCTATGCCATTCAAACCATTGCTGAAGCTGGGGACAATATCGCTTCTGTATCTACACTTTATGGTGGTACATATAATTTATTTGCACATACGCTACCAAAACAAGGGATCGAAGTGCGCTTCTTCGATTATCAAAATCCAGAAAGTTTGCGAGCACTTGTTGATGAAAAAACTAAATTAGTCTTCGTTGAGTCTATTGGTAATCCTCTCGGCAATATTATTGATTTAGAAGCGATTTCTAAGCTTGCACATGAACTTGGCATTCCTGTGATTGTGGACAATACGGTTGCTACACCAGTGCTTCAAAAATCTTTTGAATTTGGGGCAGATATTGTTGTTCACTCTCTAACCAAGTACATCGGTGGACATGGTAATTCGATCGGCGGTATCATTGTTGACAGCGGTAAATTCCCTTGGGGTAAATATCCAGATCGTTTTAAAGCGTTAAATACGCCCGATCCAAGCTATCACGGCGTGAACTATGTCGAAGCGCTTGGTGAAGCAGCTTATATTGCACGTGCTCGTGTCGTGCCATTACGCAACACAGGTGCAGCGATTAGCCCACAAAATGTTTTCTTAATCCTACAAGGTTTAGAAACATTAAGTCTACGTATGGAACGTCATACTGAAAATGCTTTAAAAGTTGCTCAATATTTACAAGCTCATCCAAAAGTAAAATGGGTAAATTACGCAGGACTACCTGATCACCCGCAACATGCTTTAGCTCAGAAATACGTTAAGGGCAAACCTTCAGCAATTCTTTCATTTGGTGTACAGGATGGCTTAGCAGGCGGAACTCGCTTTATAGATGCACTACAATTATTCACACGATTGGTGAATATCGGTGATGCAAAAAGCTTAGCATGTCACCCAGCAACTACAACGCATCGCCAACTGAATGAAGAAGAGTTAAAAGCTGCTGGCGTTTCTACGGATATGGTTCGCTTATCTATTGGAATCGAACATGCTGACGATTTAATCGCCGACCTAGAACAAGCGCTCGCTCAAGTTTAATCTTGGTAATACATTAGAAATAAAGCCTCATGACTGGGGCTTTATCCTCATTTACCATATCGTCTTTTTCAATTATTTTATTCGTATTACCACAATAAAAAATTAGAGCATTTACTCTAACTTTTACAATAAATTCATAAACTTATGCCATGGTTTATTTTCATTTTTCCACTATGCTGATTTGTATGACACGTTTAAAAATACGTGTTCCACAATTCATTGCATTTACAGGGAGAATGAAGTGAATAAAAAATTAGAACAGCGTTTTAAAAAACGTGTCCATGGAAAAAATATTCTGATTACAGGCGCGTCCAGTGGTATCGGTTTAACTGTTGCACATCAATTGGCTGCGGCAGGTGCGCATGTATTATTGGTGGCACGAACTGAGGAAACTTTACAACAAGTAAAATATGAGATTGAGCAAAAAGGGGGAAAAGCTGACATTTTTCCTTGTGATTTGAATGATATGAGTTCAATCGATGCTGTAACGCAACAAATCTTCAATAGCGTCACACATATTGATATTTTAATTAATAACGCAGGTCGTTCGATTCGCCGTGCAGTCCATGAGTCCATCGACCGTTTTCATGATTTTGAACGCACGATGCAACTCAACTATTTTGGTGCTGTTCGCCTCATTTTAAATGTCCTTCCACATATGATAGACCGTGAACGTGGACATATTATTAATATTAGTTCAATTGGTGTATTAGCCAATGCTACACGCTTCTCTGCATATGTCGCTTCAAAAGCTGCATTGGATGCATTTAGCCGTTGCCTATCAGCTGAAGTCCATGCGCATAATATCGCTATCACCTCGGTCTACATGCCTTTGGTCAGAACGCCGATGATCGCTCCAACTAAAATATATAAATACGTGCCAGCACTTTCACCGAATCAAGCTGCAGATTTAATCGCTGGTGCTATTGTGAACCGTCCAAAAAAGGTAGCGACTGGTCTTGGAAAACTTGCATCAATTACTTATGCGATTGCACCTGATATTAATAATAAATTGATGTCGATTGGATTTAATTTATTTCCAAGCTCTACTGCTTCTGTCGGTCGCCAAGAGAAATTAAACATTGTACAGCGTGCATATGCCCGACTATTTCCTGGCGAACATTGGTGATCGAACAAGTTAATTTAAATACTTTGTGAAATGATCTTGTTACATTTTCACTGTGTGATTTTAATTATTCTTTAAGAATTAAACGCCATGATCAAAACATAAAATAGGAGTTTGTCATGGCTCAAATTTATTTTTTTAGATTATTTTTTCTAGCAGTTGCTGTTTTGATTTTTACTCAAATCATGAGCATGATTATTCAGCAACATTACTCATTCGACACCTTATTACAGCTAGGTTTATTTTTAATTTTGCTTGAGCTGGGATTCAACATAAAACCAGCCGATGCTCAAAATAAAACTGAATTGGATCAACAGCAGATGAATCATGCCAAAGCACCAAAGTCTTATGCATATCATTTGTCAAAAATAGGTTTAGGCACTATTGCATTCAGCTTGATCTTACCGAATCTTATTTAGTGCTAATCATGATTGGGTTCAAATCTAGGCGTAAAAAAAATTTTGAGATCATTCGTTAGGCGGCAGAGTTATGTTATAAACCTTGCATCTTATTGATTTTATGCTTTGTACTTATGCGTGGTTTAGCTTTAGTGCTGCAATGTGCAGCCATCGCATTTGCGATATTCCTCATTTATCAAGTTACTCTCGGTTTTTATACTCAAGAATTTAAAGTTTTAGACGTTGTTGCTGATGTGGGCACTATTCTCATCTGTATCGATCTTGCCGTATTCTTGTGGCATAGCCGCCAAACTAAAGCTGCCAACCTACAAGACTATGCACAAAAGATCGAACAATCAGTTCCAAAATTCGTAAAAATTTCACGAAAATTAGGTCATCTCGGGATTTTATTGATCTTAACCAGCTGGATTGTCCCCATGATTAATGGATAAATTAAAAACCTCCCATTTGGGAGGTTTTTAATATCACTTACTGATGAAATGAGATCATTTAAGATAAAAAGTTGACTTGACCAGATTTCACATCATAGATTGCGCCAACAATCCCAATCTCTTTACGCTCAATCATGTCTCTTAACGTGTCACTATTTTTAATAATATAATTAATATTATTTCGCACATTTAACACAGTTACAGCATCAATAAAATTGGTTGTAAGTTGATAATTACTCATATCATTTTTGACTGTTTCCGCCGCCTGCATAATCGGCTTCAAAAAATGCTGAACGTTCGGTGTATCTTTTAGTTGACTCAAATCCACCTTTTGCTCAAATAAATGACAAGCAGATCCTACCGCACCACAGTCCGTATGCCCCAATACCACGATCAGTTTTGAACCTTTGGTTTTACATGCAAACTCTAAAGAGCCCACGACTTTTTGACCAGCAATATTTCCAGCAATACGCAAACTGAATAAATCACCGATTCCTACATCAAAAATGCGCTCTGTCGGTGCTCTAGAATCCATACAACCCAACACTGCAGCAATAGGATGTTGCCCTGCATTTGACGTAACTTGAATTTGGCGAGCAATATTATGGTGTAAACGCTGATGATTAATAAAACGCAAGTTCCCGTCTTTTAGCATCTGTAAAACTTGATCAGGACTGAGCTGTTTTTGGAGTTCTTGCGTACTCACATCAAGATCGAGCTCGTCCTCTTTTATTTCAGGATAATGTGCTTTAAAACCTTGTAAATTAACTTTTATCCCCTGCTTTACCGCCACTTCACTTTGAAAGTCCTTAATAATTTGATAGATATCTGGATCAATATAATAGGTATTGGATGCATCGATTAGCACATTTTCATGCGGTTTAACTTTTTCTAAAGCGGTGACGAGTGCGGCACGATTTAAAAAACTTAAATTCGGTGCTAATTCAATACGGGTAAGTGAACCATGCAAGTGTTTTTCATGGATCACACGTACACCACGGTGTAAATGACTCTGTAAGATAATCAATAAACTGATCACTAGACCAATCATGATGCCTTTCAGTAAATCAGTTGCAATGATTGCAACTACCGTGACAATAAAAGGTAAAAATTGTTTCCAACCTTGCGCATAAATCCGTTTAAATAGGCTTGGTGTTGCCAATTTAAATCCAGTCAAGATTAAGATTGCTGCCAATGAAGATAGCGGTATCGCATTGATTAATGGGGTGAGCGCCACCACTGCAACAATCAGTAAAAAACCATGAAAGATTGCAGAAAATTTGGTTTTAGCCCCACTGGTTGCATTCACTGAACTACGAACAATGACTGAGGTAATCGGCATACCACCGATCAATCCTGACATAGAGTTTCCAACACCCTGTGCAAATAATTCACGATTCGGTGGTGATGAGCGCTTTTGTGGATCCATCTTATCGGCAGCTTCTAAATTCAATAGTGTTTCAAGAGAAGCTACCACCGCTAATGTAATTGCACCCGTATAAATTAAACTATTATTCCAATACGAAAAATCTGGAAACTGGAAAATCGTTTCTGAACCAGAAAAGATATTCGGAAGATTAATCAATTGTTGAGGGTTTACTGCATATGGAGAGCCGATTTTCAACATGATAAAGTTAAGAAGTCCAGCAAATATCACCACAATCAAGGCTGAAGGCAGCGGCAGTTTTTTTAATTTACTACTATCCCACAGTAGGATTAACGCAATACAACTTAGACCAATTAATCCTGAGCCAATATCAATATGACTCAGTACAGATAGAATTGACCATTGATCAATCAAAACAAAGCCTTTGACATCCAAACCAATCAATTTAGGTAATTGACTGATAATCAGTAGCAGACCAATCGCGGCAAGCAATCCCAAAATCACATTGGTGGGTACGAAATTTGAGAAAACACCTAACCTAAAAATACCAAATAATATTTGTAAAATTCCAGCTAAAAACAATGTGAACAAAAAGGCTTGATAATTACCTTGTAGTAATTCAATTTGGGTCAATACAATCGCCACTAAGCCTGCAGCGGGACCAGATACACTGATATGTGAGCCACTAAAAAAACCAACAACGATTCCACCAATCACGCCAGCAATAATGCCTGAAATGAGTGGTGCACCTGATGCATGAGCTATGCCCAAACAAAGCGGAAGTGCAACAAGGAAAACAACCAGACCTGAGAGCAAATCACGACTATAAAATCGAGGTTTCAGCTCTTTATTTTGAGATATACTCATGTTTAATTTCTCTTAATTATATGACTTATAAAGTTAAAAATAATTTTGAAGTGAATTGATTATTAAGTTTTTCTTATTGTTTTATACCATCTTAAAGTTTACATTTAAAATAAATCACCTTGATGTTCTTCATTTATTTAAAAACATAAGCATAAAAAAACCTCCCATATGGGAGGTTTTTTACCTGATTAAAGATTACTTCGAACCTTTAACCCCTGCTTGTAATAATAATGCACCTAAACCACCAATCTTCTGTTCTTGTGGTTTCTGCTGCTGAGGTTTTTTCGCATGTTGTGGGCGATCACCCTGTGGACGTGCTTGCTGAGGACGCTTCGCGTGTGGTTTACGCTCACCACGTTGCTCTTGCTGGCCATGAGTTTCACGACGTGGCTGGCGCGGTGCCTTCGCAGGTGCTTCAGATCCTGCAGGGCGCATCGATAAATTAACACGATTACGTTCCACATCAACTTGTAACACACGCACTTGAACAATTTGCCCTGGTTTCACAAACTTATGTGGATCAGAAATAAATTCATTCGCTAGTTCTGAAATATGAACTAAACCATCTTGATGAACACCAACATCAACAAATGCACCAAAGTTCGTTACATTGGTCACTACACCTTCAAGCTCTAAGCCTTCAGTCAGTTGTGAAACCTCAGTAATGTCATCACGGAACTTCGCTGTACGGAACTCTGGACGTGGATCACGACCTGGTTTTTCAAGCTCCGCCAAAACATCTTGGATCGTTGGTAAACCAAATTTGTCATCAACAAACTCTTCAGGTTTAACCTGACGAATGATTTCAGTATTACCAATAATATCTTTTACAGTGGTCGCTTTCGCTTCAACAATCTTGTTGACTAAACCATAAGACTCAGGATGAACTGCTGATGCATCCAATGGTTCTGAACCATCTTGAATACGTAAGAAACCTGCAGCTTGCTCAAAAGTACGCTCACCTAAGCGTGGTACTTTTTTCAAATCTTGACGATTATCAAAACGACCATTCTCTTTACGGTAGTCTACAATTTGCTGTGCTATAGATTTGTTTAATCCTGCGATGTAACCCAAAATCGCTGAAGATGCTGTATTTACATCTACACCGACTGAGTTCACACAGTCTTCCACTACAGCTTCGAGCGTTTTTGCCAAGCCTGTTTGATTCACATCATGTTGATATTGACCTACACCAATTGATTTAGGATCAATCTTCACAAGTTCAGCCAATGGATCTTGTAAACGACGCGCAATAGATACTGCACCACGAATCGATACGTCTAAATCTGGTAATTCTTGTGAAGCCAATTCAGATGCTGAATATACTGAAGCACCTGCTTCAGATACAGACACGCGCGTTAATTTAAGATCAGCATGAGCAGCCATCATTTCCGCAACAACAGCTTCTGTTTCACGACTCGCGGTACCGTTACCAATAGCAATTAGCTCAACATTGAATTCACGGCATAAACGTGCCAATTCATTGATCGACCCTTCTTTATCTTCTTTAGGTGCGAATGGATAAATCGTGCTGTGTGCCAATACATCTCCAGATGCATTCACGACAGCCAATTTCACACCTGTACGGATACCAGGATCCACACCTAAAGTAGTACGTGAACCTGCTGGTGCAGATAAAAGTAAATGACGTAAATTTTCTGCAAATACTTGCATTGCTTCTGCTTCAGCAGCCAAACGCTTTTCTGTCAGAAGTGAATGCTCAATTGTAGGCCGGACTTTGCCGAGCCAGAATAATTTTGCAGTTTGCTTCAGAAAATCTTGACGGGCTTGAGGTTGAACTTGATCAAGATTGTATTCAGTTTCAATGCGCGCCAAAGGAGCATCATTTTCACCATCAACTTTTAGACCGAGTACATTCTCTTGACGTCCACGTAACATTGCCAATAAGCGATGTGATGGAACTTTGTTTAAATTTTCAGAAAAATCGAAGTAGTCACGGAATTTTTTACCAACTTCTTTTTTCTCTTCACTAGCAACTAAGCTTTTTAACACTGCTGTTTTTGCAAACATCGCTTTAAGCTCTGTCGTGAGTGCAATATTTTGTGCCCAGTCATCAATGAGAATATGCTGAACAGCGTCTAATTGACTCTCTAAATCAGGATAATCTTCATGATTAAATCCTGCTAAAGCTTCTGCAGGTTCAACATTTTCATTATAGATTTTTTCAGCGATTGGGCCTAAACCAGCCTCTTTTGCTTTAAATGATTTACTCGTACGTTTTGGACGATACGGTGCGTAAATTTCTTCTAATGCATTTTTTGTTTCAACGGCATTGACGCGAGCTAACAAATCATCCGTGAGTTTATTTTGTTCTTTCAGTGATTCAATGACCTTTTCACGGCGTTCAAATAAATCACGAAGGTAAGTTAATCGGGTATCCAGTTGACGTAACTGCGTATCGTCTAAGCCTTGAGTTACTTCTTTACGGTAACGTGCAATAAATGGAACACTAGAACCTTCATCAATCAGCTTAATGGCAGCTTCTACTTGGTTTGGACGTACGGCAAGTTCACTTGCCAACTGCTGAACTAAGTCAGTCATCGTGTTAAATTCCACAAGGATAAGGACTAAAAGTTAGTGATTATAAAGACCGAGACTATAAAATCCACAATTGTTTTGAATATTTGCAATGAAATTTTAAATAAAAGTCTCAATTTTTCTAGTTTTATCTCCCAGAGAAAAATCTTCAGGTGAAGTCTCTGATCAATTATTTGAGTGTAATGCGTCATTGTGTCATCACTTTGACAATGAACTAAAACATTTAACTCTTTAAAATCACTTTATTTTTCTGATTTTGATGTAAATTTCTTGCTTTCAATAGCACTTCAAATTAGCTTCATATTGAATAGCGATTTTATTTTAAATTATTTGCCTAAAAACAGGTCAATACATGTTGTGATTTGGTTTCAGAACACACTTAAAATTGTAATTTTGAGCAATTTGATACATAGTCTTAACAAGAACTTAGGCATTATACTGAGACAAATGAATATTTATAAATACAACTTTTAAGGGAGTGCATCATGAGTTTAGTTGTACCTGCTGAAAATACTGATGTAGTACACAATGACACTGACAGAGTTGAACGCATTCTGGTCGTCGACGATGATGTGCGTCTTCGTACCCTTTTACAACGGTTTTTAGAAGATAAAGGTTTTGTGGTTAAAACCGCACATGATGCCACGCAAATGGATCGGTTATTACAACGTGAACTTTTCTCGCTCATCGTTTTAGATTTTATGCTTCCTGTAGAAGATGGTTTAAGCATTTGTCGTCGTTTAAGGCAGTCTAACATCGACACGCCTATTATTATGCTCACTGCACGTGGTAGCGACTCTGATCGTATTGCAGGGCTTGAAGCAGGTGCTGATGACTATCTACCAAAACCATTCAACCCAAATGAATTGTTAGCTCGTATCCGAGCTGTACTACGTCGACAAGTGCGTGAGGTTCCTGGGGCACCAAGCCAAAATGTTGAAGTGGTTTCATTTGGTCCTTGGTCACTCGATCTATCGACTCGAACATTGACTCGTGAGGGTCAAGTGGTGACCTTGACTACTGGTGAATTCGCAGTACTCAAAGCATTGGTGCAACATCCTCGTGAACCGTTGACACGTGATAAATTAATGAATTTGGCGCGTGGTCGTGAATGGGGAGCAATGGAACGTTCTATTGATGTTCAAGTCTCTCGTTTACGTCGTTTAATCGAGGAAAATCCGGCGCGCGCACGCTACATTCAAACGGTGTGGGGTGTGGGATATGTATTTGTACCAGATGGTGCAGAATAATTTTTTAAACAATGGACTCCGCCATCAATGATGTCGGGGTCTTTATTTTATGTATTAAACAATTACATGCACTTATTCTTTTTCAGCCCAAACTCTCAGGTTAGACCGTGAAACTTGATCCTATTGACCCACAAAAATTTAATGAGTTTGTTGCGTATTCAGAGCGAAAACGAACAAAATGGGAACGCTTTCTTGACAAAATCAAGCCGCGCTCCGCTGCAATGCGAACAACAGTTTTGGTTGTTTTTGTGGTGTTCTTTAGTCTGTTTATGTCACTTTGGTTTTTTTGGAAAACCCTCTATTTACCAGAGATTCAACAGCATGCACGCTACCTTGCGGTTGAACTCGAAATTATCAACAACCCCGACCTTCGAATTTTTCATGGTGACACTGAACTTGATGTTGACACATGGTTAAAACAGCGTGTTGGAATTGAATACGTTACAGACCCTGCTGCGTTCCCCAACCAGCGCGATAAAGTCATTGCTGAATTCTTTACGAACCAAGTTGAAAAACGTTTGGCCAAAGAACTCGACGTACCTGAAGTGACTGTCTATTTCCAATTTAAACCCAGCCCACGTATTTGGATTCAAACCCCAGAAATGAACGGGAATTGGGTTCAAGAGCCGTTAAAAACTTATGCGAATTATAGCCCCGAATTGATTTTGGCATGGTTTCTTGGCGTACCGCTGATTTCAGCCATGATTATCTTAACTTTAGTGAGACAGCTCAATCGCCCACTACGCCGACTGCAAAATGCAGCAAATAGCTATAGTAAAACTGGAAAAGCCCCCTATCTTGAGACGAACCACGGACCTTTGGAAATCCGCCAAGTCAACCAAGCCTTTAATCATATGATTTATACATTGGAGCTCACTGAACGTGATCGTCAAATTATGTTGGCTGGGATTTCACATGATTTAAGGACCCCGCTCACTCGAATTCGACTGAGTGCCGAAATGATGTCAGATGATGACTTCTTGAAAGAAGGTTTAATCTTTGATGTGGATGATATGGATGCCATTCTTAATCAGTTTATTTCTTACATGCGTGATGGTTCAGATGAAGACCTAAAAGAAACCAATATCAATACCCTTTTGCAAGAATTAGTTATTCAGTTTAAACCCCTGGATATTCGCTTTGAACCAGAAGAACTCCCACTGATTACTGCACGTTCGCTTTCCCTCAAACGCTTAATTGGTAACTTAATTAATAATTCTAAGCGTTATGGTGCTGAACCCATTGAGCTAAGTGCGAAAGTTGAGGGAGATCATCTAAAAATTTGTGTTGCTGATCACGGTGATGGAATCCCAGAAGATCAAATTGAAGACCTTATGCAACCTTTTGTACGTGGCAATGAAGCACGTACCATCCAAGGGAGTGGTCTTGGTTTAGCCATTGTGAAACGAATTGTCGATATTCATGAAGGTGAATTAAAAATTCATAATCGTCCTGAAGGAGGTCTTGAAGCTATCATTCTACTACCCCTTTTAACACCTCAAGCTGCTGATATTTCAACCAATAGCACCTTAGATAAAATCAGGCAAACCATCACCGAACGATTTTGATGAATGGTGAATAGTTGAACGGTTGAATTGGTTTAATTATTCACCACAATGAAAATTAAAAATAAAAAACAATATCTTACAAACCATAATATATCTTTATATCCGCATTTTTTGAAAAAATTAGACCTTAGCCTAACAGGTATGCAAAATGGCTCGCTTGATCGGTACAATCGGTGCCAGATCCAGAATATCAAGAGAAGAGTAAACCATGTCTTTAGATCGCATTCGTTTAGAGTCACTTCATGAAAAAGTCATTTCAGCTGAACAAGCTTCAACGTTTATTGAAGATGGCATGACCGTAGGTATGAGTGGTTTCACGCGTGCTGGTGAAGCTAAAGCAGTTCCATTGGCATTGGTAAAACGCGCTCATACAAACCCTTTAAAGATCACTTTAATCACTGGTGCGTCTTTGGGTAATGACTTAGATAAACAGTTAACTGAAGCTGGCGTATTGGCTCGTCGTCTACCTTTCCAAGTCGATAATACTTTGCGTAAGGCGATCAATAAAGGCGAAGTAATGTTTATTGATCAGCATTTGTCAGAAACTGTTGAACAAATGCGTAATAAACAATTGAAAAAGCCTGATATTGCTGTAATCGAAGCTGTAGCAATTACTGAAGATGGTGGCATCATTCCAACGACTTCAGTAGGTAACTCAGCAAGCTTTGCAATCTTTGCAGAAAAAGTAATTGTTGAAATTAACACAAATTTAAGCCCAGCATTCGAAGGCTTGCACGATATTTATATCCCATCTTATCGTCCGACACGTCAGCCGATTCCACTCACTCAAGTCGATGAGCGTATTGGTACACATGCAATTAATATCGATCCTGCTAAAATTGTTGGCATCGTATTTAACAGCGAATTCCATGATTCTCCATCAACAGTCACTGCACCAGATGATGAGACTCAAGCAATTGCAAACCACTTAATCGAATTCTTTGAAAAAGAAGTGGCTGAAGAACGTCTTCCTAAAAATTTAGGTCCATTACAAGCAGGTATTGGTTCAATTGCGAATGCGGTATTAACGGGTCTTAAAGAATCGAATTTTGAAGATCTCATCATGTACTCAGAAGTACTTCAAGACTGTACTTTTGAATTAATTGATGCTGGTAAAATGAAATTCGCTTCTGGCTCATCAATTACACTTTCTGCACGTTATGGTGAAAAAGTATTCAATAATCTTGAGCAATACAAAGACAAACTTGTATTACGCCCTCAAGAAATTTCAAACCACCCAGAATTGGTACGCCGTTTAGGGATTATCGGGATCAATACTGCGCTTGAATTTGACATCTACGGCAATGTGAACTCTACGCACGTATGTGGTTCAAAAATGATGAATGGTATTGGTGGTTCAGGTGACTTCGCACGTAATGCGCATATCGCAATCTTCGTGACTAAATCAATCGCTAAAGGCGGTGACATTTCATCTGTAGTGCCGATGGCATCTCACGTAGATCACACAGGTCATGACGTAGACGTTCTTGTGACTGAACAAGGTCTTGCTGATTTACGTGGTCTTGCACCGCGTGAACGTGCACGTGCAATCATCGATAACTGTGTTCACCCATTGTATAAAGATGCATTAAACGACTATTTCGATCGTGCATGTGCTAAAGGTGGACAAACTCCTCACCTACTTACAGAAGCGCTCTCTTGGCATTCTAATTTCGAAGAAACAGGTCATATGTTATCTGCACCTGCTGAAGCAAAATCTGCATAAGTATGACTTAAAAAAGCCCTGAATATCAGGGCTTTTTTTATTTCGAAAGATTCTAAAATACTTTTAGATCATCATAATAGTTGACATAAACTAATGAAATAGGCAGGATTGGTTAGGACACTAAAGTGTGATAATGTTTACATTTTACAAATATTAAATTACACAAAATCACACTTTTGCAGCTGAACTTTACACATAATTTGAATATTATTATTTCATAGCAAGATTATGAGTGAACAAATAATAATAACAGCGTACTGTTTCATCAGTTTTCCTTCCTAGATTTCCCCCAAAATCTAGGAATTTTTTTGTCTATATGTTTTACAGAACTCAAGTTTAGTGTCCACATAAAAAAACCTCGATATTCGAGGTTTTTGTGTATGATATGAATTCTATTTTAATGATTACCTTGAACTTTTTCCTCAATCTCTTCCACACTGGTGTGTCGTACGTCATAGCCTTTAGCCATATAAATCACTTGTTCAGAAATATTTCGCGCATGGTCACCAATACGCTCCAAAGAACGCAGCACCCACATGACATTCAGAACACGAGAAATATGACGAGGATCCTCAATCATGTAGGTCATTAATGTACGTGTAGCAGATTGATATTCACGATCGATATCTGCGTCAGCCAACAATACTTTAAGTGCTTGCTCTGCATCAACACGTGCAAATGCATCCAATGCATCATGAATCATTACTCGCACTTGATTACCGATATGACGTGTTTCCATATAACCACGAGGTGATTCACCTTCTTCACATAGATTTTGGGCTATACGTGCAATTTTAGCTGCTTCATCACCAATACGTTCTAAATCGGTATTGGCCTTGCTCATTGCAATCACCATACGCAGATCACTTGCAGCAGGATGGCGACGCACTAAAATCAAAGTCAAACCTTCATCAATTTCACGCTCATAGCGATTTACCGTATTATCCTGAAATTGGACATCTACAGCTAAATTCACATTTGTATCTAAAAGAGCATGAATGGCATTAGCAACTTGTTGCTCAACCAAACCACCCATCGCCATAAATTTGGTATGGACATCTTGCAAATCTTCGTTAAATTGAGAAGAAATATGGTGGCTAAGTACAGGATTATTAGAGCTCAAAGTCTTATTACTCCACACAGCGTGAATGGATTGAAATTTTTGCCATATTAAAGCATATCAATTGTGAATATTTGATGACAAAACAATCAATTTATTCTATTTTTCAACTAACCATGCATTCATTTGACGAAGCTCATTTTCATTCAATTGACCCACAGAAGCCTTCAACCTCAACACATTCAACACATAATCATATTGAGCATTCACAAAATCTAATCGCGTTGCAAAAGCATTTCTTTGCGCAAGCAACACATCAACCATACTTTTAAGCCCTTCATCATACTGAGCTTGGGATGCTTTCGCGACTAATGCTGAAGAATCCATGGCAGCTTTGCGCGCTTGCAATGTAGCACTATCCATATCAATTTGTAGGTAAGATTTTTTAGCATCTGTGGTTGCTTTACGTATCGCAGCTTCTAATTGGCGTTCCGACTTTTCAACATTTTTTGTCGCTTTATCAATATTAATTTTAGTTCGCCCACCGGTATAGGCATTCCAGTTCATTTCTACACCCACCTGATCGAACCGTCCATCACTCGATATAGCTGTTTGTGGTGACTGTTCACTATATCCATAAGTGGCTACGGCTTCGACTTGAGGATAAAGCGCCGCTTGCTCTACACGTCGCTGATCATTGGCATATTGACGTTGCAAACGCGCTTGTAGAATTTCAAGATTCTGTTCTTGAGCTAATTTAGTCCATTCACTCATGATATTCGGTACAGGCTTTTGATACTCGAAATCATCACTTAAAACAGCGAGCTTTTCTTGGTAAGGTCCAATCAACTGAGCAAGTTGCTCTTGTGCCAAGATTAATTGAACACCTGTCGCAATTCGATTTGCTCGCGCATTTTGATATTGTGCATTCGCTTCGCTCACATCGCTTTCAGCAACTAAACCTTCTTTGAGTTTGGCATTCATCATATTGAGCTGCTCGAATAATGCTTTTTCTTCTTGAGCGTTAGTGAGCGTTAAAGCCTGTTGACGTAGTACATTAAAATAAGCTTCAGAGACATTTAATATATGTTGTTGCTGTTGCTGTTTTAAAGTGACTTCACTCAGTTGAACTGAGGTTTTTACCTGTTTATATCCCTGCCAAGCATCCATTCTGAAAATGGGTTGTCGTGCAGTAATCGCAATTTGACGAGTGGTCGATGTCGATGCCAACAGGTCAGAACTATTAAAAAAAGGATTCGATTCTGTACTTGAATGATTTACATCTTGGTTTTTACGCGTCACATTTCCTGAAACAGTTACTGTCGGCAGCAAATTACCTTTTGCTAAACCTATATTTAACTGATCAGCCTCATACTGCAAAACGTTGGCTTGCCAATTTGGATCGGTTTGCTTTGCTCGCTCATAGGCTTCAACGAGGTTCAATGCAAAGCTCATCGGGCTAAGCGCAATTAAACTGACTGCAAGTAGAGTTTTTTTCATGATAATGACTTCACAGTACCTTAAGCATTTGAATAACAAGTAATTAGAATAGGTTGTTGCAAATATAATCTTTAATCGAGCTTTTTACGTATCAATTTTATTATTTTTTCATTTAATCCGGAGAATTATTTTGAATTATGCGCATTGATGTATGTTTTTTATACATTATTTTAACGCTTGATTGCGAAGCAACTACAATAAATTTCACTGTACGGTTTTAAAATAAGTGAAAATCTATTTGCGCCTCATTTCACACTTTAACTGTATTTTGATATCTCAATGAAGTCATTTTTGCACACGTTTAAGCCTATTCGTCAATTATTGACTCTTATGGTCGTAAGTCTTGGCTTAACTGCGTGTCAAAAACCGATTTCCGAAGAAATACCTACTGAATCTCCAAACCCAACCCAAAACCAGAACACCACACCTGATCTCAACCTCATTTGTCAAAAACTCAAAAAAGAAATGCTCGGGATAACTGCTCAACGGACTACATTCGCCATTGAGCAAATCAATCAAGATATTCGACTTTGTCTTCCCTTAATGCCATTTCAGGAACAGAAAGAATTGATTGGTTTGGCAGACATCATGTATAGAAATTTCTTAAGTTTAGATCGATCACCTGAACAGCAGAAAGCTTTTGATTTATATGCTCATGACCAGTCGCAATTTCCGACGATTCAACAATCACAAATTGAAAAATTACATCCACGAGATCAATATTTACTTCGGCATAAGGGTCAAGCGTATATTGATCTCGTCGATATTAACCACCAAGCAACCTATCAAAGAAACCCATATTATTTAGCACGAGTATTTGCCCCCTATTTCCCTGAGGCAGAACAAGCATTTATGCAAGAACTTGCTGAACAAAATCAGCAAGCACAATTTGAAGATCCTCATTTTCATCTTGAAGCACAAGAGATTTCTAGACGTGCCCAGTATTGGGAAAATTATCTAAAAAAATACCCTCAAAGCAGTTTCCGTTTAGATGCAGAGTACCTTTATCATTTTTATTCAAATCTATTATTTAAAGGTCTCAAACATGATCCTGTTTCTCATGATTTTGAAGGACGTGTTGAAATTGCACCCGATGCTTTAGCTGAAATCGAACAACTCGCAAATATGAAAAATAGTCGTTTAGCAGATCAAGCGAGACTTTTCTTAAAATTTATCGAACTGGATTCACAACAAAAAAGTAAATTAACTTCAAATCAGACTGATCAAAATCCGCAAGTTCTTATACAGCTAAGTCACTATTTAAACTTAAAAACTGTTGATCTTGAAAATCGTCGTAATTGCTTTAAAGACGCAATTTGTTATACATCATAGTCTGATGACTTTAATCTGACTTTATATGTTAATATTTTGGCATCGCTTGACGGAGCGCGAGTAATAACTCGCTGAGATCACCTAAAACATTGTTTTGATGGTGAGTACCGTTGAACCTGATCAGGTTAATACCTGCGTAGGAATCAAGCCATCTAAAAACTTTGTTCTAGGTTATTCATTCAGGATAATTCCGCCACCGTTTTTGGTCGTGCTTGATTCGTTGATGTCATTCATAAGGATCATTGCAATGAACCAATTAACGAATCTTTCAAATACAGATCTCTCTGCTCAACATGAGCAAGATGCTCAAGATCTCACCCGCATTTTACCAGCGTCAAAAAAAGTCTATGTTCAAGGTTCTCGTCCAGATATTCGCGTACCCATGCGTGAAATTGCACTCTCCGATACACCAACGGGCTTAGGCGGTGAGTATAATCCTGCCATTTTGGTGTATGACACTTCAGGTGTTTATACCGACCCTGAGATTCAAATTGATTTAAATCGAGGCCTACCAAACCTCAGAGATACATGGATTGAAGAGCGCGCAGATACAGAACAACTCGCGACATTAAGCTCAAAATTTGGGCGAGAACGTCTTCAAGATATTCGTACAGCTGGCATTCGTTTCGCACATATCCAGAAACCTCGTCGAGCTAAACCAGGACATAACGTCACGCAAATGCATTATGCTAAGCAGGGTATTATCACGCCTGAAATGGAATACATTGCGATTCGAGAAAACCAAAAGCAACGCGAAGGTGTGGATATTCGCCAACATGTTGGTCAAAACTTTGGTGCAAAAAATTTATTAGAAATTACACCTGAATTTGTACGCCAAGAAGTCGCTGCAGGTCGTGCCATTATTCCTGCCAATATCAATCACCCTGAACTCGAACCGATGATTATCGGACGCAATTTCCTAGTGAAAATTAATGCCAATATTGGCAACTCAGCACTGGGTTCATCCATTGATGAAGAAGTGGCAAAAATGACATGGGCAACACGTTGGGGTGCTGACACCATCATGGATTTGTCTACTGGTAAAAATATTCATGAAACACGCGAGTGGATTATTCGTAACTCCCCTGTACCTATTGGAACTGTTCCGATTTATCAAGCATTAGAAAAGGTGGATGGAATAGCAGAAGATCTTACATGGGAAATTTTTAAAGACACTTTAATCGAACAAGCTGAGCAAGGGGTTGATTACTTCACGATTCATGCTGGTGTTTTATTACGCTATGTTCCTCTCACAGCCAATCGCTTAACGGGCATCGTTTCACGCGGCGGTTCAATCATGGCACAGTGGTGTCTTGCACATCATAAAGAAAATTTCTTATACACCCATTTTGATGAAATCTGCGAGATCATGAAAGCCTATGATGTCTCATTCAGCTTAGGTGATGGTTTGCGCCCTGGGTGCATTCAAGATGCCAATGACGAAGCCCAATTTTCCGAACTACGTACATTAGGAGAATTAACCCATCGAGCTTGGGAACACGATGTGCAAGTCATGATTGAAGGTCCTGGTCATGTTCCTATGCATATGATTAAAGAAAATATGGATTTACAACTTGAGGTTTGCAAAGAAGCACCTTTTTATACATTAGGACCATTAACAACAGATATTGCACCTGGTTATGATCATATTACTTCAGCAATTGGTGCAGCCATGATCGGTTGGTATGGAACAGCGATGCTTTGTTACGTAACACCTAAAGAGCATTTAGGTCTACCCAATAAAAAGGACGTCAAAGATGGCATTATCACCTATAAAATTGCAGCACATGCTGCAGACCTCGCCAAAGGACACCCAGGTGCTCAAGTCCGTGATAATGCGCTTTCAAAAGCACGTTTTGAGTTTCGTTGGGAAGATCAATTTAATTTAAGTTTAGATCCTGATACGGCACGTAGTATGCATGATGAAACCATGCCGAAAGAGGCACATAAATCAGCGCATTTCTGTTCGATGTGTGGACCTAAATTTTGCTCAATGAAGATTACCCAAAATGTGCGTGAATACGCTCAAAATCAGCAGTCTGACAACCTAGATCTCAAGTTAAATCAAGAGATTGAATCAGGTCTCAACGCCATGAAAAATGAGTATCATAAGCAAGGACAAAAGTTGTATCAGAAGCTGTAAAAATTAAAAAACCTGTTTTTCTTTAATGCAATCTCAGTTAGGATGAAATAAATTTTTGTCCTAACGTATACGAATGAAAATTCTTGAAAAAGCTACTTACAATAATAAAGATTTTAAGGTCCATTCTCGCGAATCCCTTTATCAAGGATTCATTCGTATAGAGAAAGTGAGCATCACACATCGTTTATTTGGTGAGAATACTTATACCCCAACAATTCATCGTGAATTAGTGCATCGAAAAGAAGCTGCTGGTGTACTCATCTACAATGATGCACTCAAGCGCTTTGCACTGATTGAACAATTCCGAATTGGTGCAATCGATGATCCTATCTCCCCATGGCAACTAGAAATCATTGCAGGCGTATTAGATGGCGATGAATCACCTGAAACATGCATTCAGCGTGAGAGTTTAGAAGAATCTGGTTGTGAAATTCGTAATCTGGAACATTTATTTACCTTCTACCCTTCTGCTGGTGCGTGCGATGAAGTTTTTCATTTGTATGTTGCAGAAGCAGATCTTCCTGAGCAAGGCGGTATTCATGGTATGCCAGATGAAGGTGAGAATATCCAACTGCATATCTTAGCTTATTCAGATCTTGAACAATTATTGGCATCCAAACGATTGTGTAATGCACCTGTCATCATGGCTCTGCAATGGCTCAAACAGCACATTGCCACTACCTCTATAGCGCTGAGGTAATTTATGACGCCTTTAATCAAACAGAATAAAAATGATCAGCTCATTATCCAAATTACCGATACTCATCTCATGGATCATCCTGACACGCCGTTTGTTCAGATAAATCCTGAACAAAGTTTTCATGCAGTGATCAATGATATTTTAAATCGCTATCAAGACATTGATGCGATTATTCATACAGGTGACTTGGCACAGGTACCACATGAGGCAACTTATCACCGATATTTGAGTTTCATGAAAAATTTGAATATTCCGTTTTATCAAATTCCAGGGAATCATGATGATGCCGAATATTTTCCTTTTGCAGCGCCTGATCCTATACCGGCCGTGTTAACTTTCGAAACGTGGAAAATCGTCCTATTAAATAGTGCTGTGCCCCACAAAGTAGATGGTTGGATTAAAGCAGAACAATTGAATCATTTATCAATGATTCTTCAGGAAACACAGCAGCACCCTGTCATTTTGGCGTGTCATCATCACCCACTTGAAATGAAGTCCAAGTGGATTGATCGACACATCTTAAAAAATTCAGATCAATTGACCCAGATCATGGCAGAGTATCAACACATTCAAGCAGTGATCTTTGGACATGTGCACCAAGATTCGTTGAATGTTTGGAAAAATATTCAATTTTTATCAACGCCCTCCACCTCCGTTCAGTTTAAACCAAAGACTGAAGATTTTGCCTTTGATGACCTTGCACCAGGCTATCGCAGCCTACTACTGAAAACTGACGGTAGCTTTGAAACACGTGTTCATCGCCTACAAAATTTCGCGCAAAATATTAATAAAGAAATTTCAGGTTATTAGCTTTTCTTTTAAAGTGTTTTGGATTAAGTTATCTGTCCGAATGGAATCTGAACAGTCCAAAACAGATATTCATAGCTTTCATCTTTGATAAAAAATCTATATGATGACGCCCCCGATAGCAACAATCTATCGGAAGCGATAAAAACACTTGCATATCACCATATTTTTTGCGTACGCAAACACGCATATGATGAGGAATGCCCTTTATGGCGAATGACAACCAAAATCAAGTCTTGGAAGAAAACAACGTAGTTACTGAAAAAGTAAAACGCGTGCGTAAGACCAAGCCAAAGACTTCCGAAGGCGGTACTACAGCGAGTCTATTTGGCATCGAGCCTTATCAGCCGAAAAAAAATGAAGAATACATGTCTGAAGGTCAACTTGAGCATTTCCGTCAAATTTTATTGGCATGGAAAGACGAGTTAATGTCAGAAGTGGATCGAACATTAAATACAATGCAAGATGAAAATACTGCATTGCCTGATGTAAATGACCGTGCAACGCAAGAAGAAGAGTTTGCGATTGAGCTTCGTACTCGTGACCGTGAACGCAAGTTAATTCGCAAAATTGAACAATCTATCGAAGCAATCAAAAATGATGACTATGGTTTCTGTGAAACCTGTGGGATCGAAATTGGCTTGCGTCGTTTAGAGGCTCGTCCAACAGCGACGCTTTGCATTGATTGCAAAACTTTAGCTGAAATTAAAGAGAAACAAAATAACGGTTAATCATGTTATTTAATAATCCTTCCCTAACCCCTCCTTTGATAAAGGAGGAGGACAACAGGATGGCTTATGTGGGTCGGTTTGCGCCATCGCCAACCGGCCCTCTTCATTTTGGATCACTCATTACAGCTGTTGCAAGCTATTGTGAAGCAAGATCTCATGCAGGCAAATGGGTTGTACGAATTGAAGATACAGACATCCCTCGCATATATCCTGGTAGTGAAGAACATATATTGTCATGTATTGAAGCTTTCGGTTTCGAGTTTGATGACGAAATTATCTTTCAAAAAGACCGTTTAAACATCTATGAATCTGTCTTAAATGATCTTCAACAACGTGACCTCACCTATGCCTGCCAATGTACACGCAAAATCTTAGGCTCTAATCATATCTATAGCGGTACTTGCCGCGATTTAAAACTACCACACGATCAACAAGCCATTCGGGTTAAAACATCAGACGAGTTGATTTGTTTTGAGGATCTTTTACAAGGTCAGCATTGCTCTAATTTGACCAATGAATTAGGAGATTTTGTTCTTAAACGTCGCGACGGTATTATTAATTATCAGCTCGCCGTGGTTGTGGATGATTATCTACAAGGAATGACTCATGTTGTGCGTGGTGCTGATTTGCTGGATAACACTGAACGACAAATTTGGTTAGGGCGATTATTGGGCTACCCTGAACTTCAGTATATGCATTTGCCCCTAGCAATGAATAAAGATGGTACAAAGCTTTCTAAGCAAAATTTAGCTGTAGCACTTGATCTCACCCAAGCCCCCCAACTCTTGAACAAAGCTATTCACGCATTAGGACAAGATCCAGTTGATCTAGATCAACCAAATCGCATGCTTCTACAGGCAATTCAACAATGGGGTCGTAAGAAAATTCCAGTTGGCACCACCATACAAGGTGTTTTTGAATAGTGTCCATACAGAATCATGCTTGTTATTCCGCTGAAAATGTTTTTGAATTCCATTTAGATAGATTAATCAGGAGTTCATTATGTTTTTTATTTTTGGGGTAGGACCTAAAACCCTCAAAACGGAAAAAGGGCAATTTCTATGCCCAGTCTGTCGTACATATAGCAATTACGAAATTAAACAACAACGCAATTATTTTTCTTTATTTTTTATTCCATTGATTCCACTATCAAAACCCAAATCTGGTCAAGTCACCTGTTTAAACTGTGGCACACATATGCCAACGATGGTGTTGCAGCAAAATAGTACTCCACCATCATCAGATTTGAATGCTTAAGATACAATCGTGTATTTTAAAAGCTAGATACTTCCTTGGCCTGATTCTTTTCTTGGGTTGTTGCTTCAATTTTCAGCATTAAACTGACCATGACAGCACACATAATCAGAGATGAACCACCATAACTAATAAATGGTAAAGTTAAACCTTTTGTTGGGAGCAGCCCCATATTCATGCCAGCATTTACCATAATTTGCAGAACAAAAATAATGCTAATCCCGTAAGCCAAATAACCCGCTCTCAAGAATTGATGTTGAATGGCACGATGCCCAATTCGAATACACGCACCCACCATAAGAAATGACAGTGCGAGAACAACCGTAATGCCCATGAAACCGAACTCTTCTGCCAAAATAGCCAACATAAAGTCCGTATGCGCCTCAGGGAGATAAGACATTTTTTGAATACTATGGCCTAAGCCTACCCCTAACCATTCACCACGTCCAAAGGCCATAAGCGCATTTGAAAGCTGATAACCAGAACCTAAAGGATCTGCCCATGGATTGGTAAAAGACATTAAACGCTCGAAACGATAAGGCTCGAACACAACCAGCACTACAAATGCCATGATAATGGCACCCAATGCAATACCAAACTGGATTAGTGGCGCACCTGCAAGAAAGAACACCCCTAACATCGTTAAGGCAACCACTACCGTTGCACCTAAGTCAGGTTCAGCAATAATCAAACCAACTGTACATAGCATTACTGTTGCTAATCGTGCCAGCCCTTTCACATTATTCCGCACTTCTTCTGCCCGACGGACAACATAATCTGCAGTAAAAATAGCCATCATCACTTTCGCAGCTTCAGTAGGCTGGAAGGTAAATCCTGCGATTCGAATCCAACGCGTCGAACCGTTCACTTCCGAACCGACTAATAACACCGCGACAAGCAATGCCATAGTCATCATCCATAACGGAAATGTGTTATTAAACCAGGTATTTAACGAAACACGATAAACCAAAATTGCTGCGACAAACGCAACCACGATGGATATGGCATGGCGGATGACATAGTGGAATGGATTTTCATGCAATCTTTCTGCGTAAGGCATAGAAGCTGAACCAACCATCACCGTTCCAATACAGAGCAGTGCAATCACACAAAAAATTAGAACATTCCTTGATGTAATTTCACTTGGAATACGTGGTAACCAACGTTGGTAAATTTTATTCACTTTATCAATCGTTGTCTGAGCTGACTCAGCCATATCTTCGTCCTTATTGTTCTTCGTGCAGCGCATTCACACAAGCAACAAATTGATGTCCGCGTTGTGGATAGCCAGTAAACATATCAAAACTTGCACATGCCGGCGAAAGCAATACCACATCATGTTGCTGTGTATTTGCTTGACATAATTTTACTGCTTCTTCTAATGATGTAGCGTGAAGAATTGTGGTTGTGCCTTGAATTGCTTGTTCAATCACTGGCGCATCTTCACCAATGAGTACCGCGAGTTTTGCAAATTCCGTTAATGATTTTCTTAAAGCAGTAAAATCTTGCCCTTTACCTTGACCACCTAAAATGATGGCAACTTTAGCTTTCTGTCCTGCGATCGCCGCACCTAAGCCGTCTAATGCTGCTAAGGTTGCCCCAATATTTGTACCTTTTGAGTCGTTATAATAACGAACACCTTGCACTTCTTTGACAAATTCGCAGCGATGTTCCAACCCCTTGAAGGTTTTCAAAGTTTCCAGCATGACCTCTAATGGTAGACCTATCGCTTCACCTAAAGCTAAACACGCAAGTGCATTTGCGACATTGTGTGTCCCTTGAATATACATCTCAGAACTTTTCAATAAACGTTCACGCCCCCTTGCTAGCCACATCGTGCCATCAGTATCTCTGAGTACACCATACTGATTCATATCTGGTGCATTGAGCCCAAAACTCTGCATTGGCGTTGCATCAGGTACTAAGGGACGTGTCAAAGAGTCATCACGATTGAAGACCACTTTCTTGACACCTTGAAAAATACGATGTTTGGCCGTGTGATATCCCATCATATCGCCATGACGATCGAGATGGTCTTCGCTCATATTTAAGACGACAGCAACTTCAGCATTTAAGTTCGATGTAGTTTCTAATTGGAAACTGGATAGTTCTAAGATATATAGCTCTGGATCATCTTTGGTTAAATCTAAGGCTGGACGTCCTAAATTCCCCCCTACAGCGACTTTTTTGCCTGCATCTTTCGCCATTAAGCCGATCAAGGTGGTCACTGTGCTTTTTGCATTAGAACCTGTTATTGCAACAATAGGCTTTTCAGTCGCACGTCGTAAAATTTGAATTTCACTGACAACAGGAATGCCTTGTGCAAGTGCTGTTTGAATCACTGGCAGTTTAAGATCAAGCCCTGGACTGATAATAATTTCCTCAGCAGACAACAACATTTCTTCGTCAAATTTCCCAAAGCTAGTTTGGACTTCAGGTGGAATTTGATCATGTCCAGGTGGAGAGGTCCTCGAATCTGTTACTGCAACGTGATAGCCTTTTTCATGTAGAAAATTTACCGCAGCAACACCCGAAATTCCGAGTCCTGCGACAACTTTTAATCCACCACGCTGTATTAACATTTCTGCCCCATATTTTAGTCTAATTAGAAACTGCCGAAATGTTAGCACTTTGCTGCTTTGAATGCTTTTTTTGATTTCATAATCTTGACATTATTTTGTGTCCATGCGTAAAAAAACCGCCAATTTAGGCGGTTCTTTTGTTGAAGTAAACTACTTCCATTTCACAGCTTGAGGGTTTAACTTGGGTGTTTCCTTGTCTGAAACAGGACAAGCGCAATTTCCGCCACAACCAGCAGTCATTTTGGGTTTAAGCCACTTTGATAGTGCCTTCCACCCTTTTCTTTCCGTGACATCTGACAGTTTCATAAAGACTGAATTTGACGTCTGTGGAAAAACCTTTTTGAACACGACCAATGCACTCCAAAGGACCAATGCCGTAATAATTAGAATTTCAATCATCTCAGTCTCCTCAACTCTTCAGATTTAAGCTAACACGCTGGTCGCGACTTGATAGGTTAAAAACGACATAAAATACGCTAAACCAACTAAATAGATGGTCATAAAGCCAACTGTCTTCCAAGAACCTGTTTCGCGTTTCACTGTCGCTAATGTCGCCAAACAATGTGGTGCATAAATGAACCAGACCAAAAGTGATAATCCTGTTGCTAAAGACCAGCCCAAATCCCCACCACTACTAATCAGTGATGCCAAGCCTTCCGACATCGCATCCTCATCAACAGCAGACAAAGCATACACGGTGCCTAAAGCAGCAACGACAACTTCACGCGCAGCCATGGCTGGAATTAAGGCAATACAAATCTGCCAATTAAAGCCTAATGGCGCAAAGATTGGTTGCATCAAATGACCTAACATCCCCGCAAATGAATAATCAATCGCAGGTAATGTTGCACCCTCTGGTGGTTGTGGGAATGTGCACAAGAACCATAATAAAATAGAGAGCGCAAAGATGATTCCACCGACTCGCTTCAAAAAGATTTTTGCTCGATCAAGCAAGCCAATCCACACGTTTTTCAAATCTGGAAAACGATAGCTTGGAAGTTCCATCAATAACATATGTTGAGATTTATCTTTTTGGAAAAACTTCAACACAAACGATACGATCAGTGCACTCACAATCCCTGCCATATATAGACCGAACAGCACTAAACCTTGAAGGTTAAATAGTCCCCAAACCGTTTGAGAAGGCACAAAAGCTGCTATCAACAACGCATAGACGGGTAAACGAGCTGAACAAGTCATCAATGGCGCAACAAAGATCGTGGTCAAACGGTCTCTTGGATCACTAATAGTCCGTGATGCCATGATTCCAGGAATTGCACACGCAAAACTCGACAGTAATGGAATAAATGCACGTCCCGAAAGACCTGCTTTATACATCAACTTATCAAGTAAGAATGCCGCTCGGGGTAAATAACCTGATTCTTCAAGCACCAAGATAAAGAAGAATAAGATGAGAATCTGAGGCAAAAAGACAACTACACCACCTGCACCCGCGATAATTCCATCAACCACTAAACTATTGAGTAATGGATGTGCAATATTCTCACCAACGACTTCACCCAACCAGCCAAAGAACGTCTCAATACCATCCATGAAGGGTGCCGCCCAAGCAAAAACTGCTTGGAAAATGATGAACATCATCACCGCTAAACTGAATAGACCAAGTACTGGGTGCAGAAAGATTTTATCGAGAAAAACTGAACGTTTATCATCAAATTCAACAAATTGAACGGCATCTTTGACAATCGCTTCAACTTTGTCGTGATCAGATCCTTTCAAACCTGTCAGCTCAGTTTGAGGAACAGCATATTTGCCATGATCTAGCGCATTCATCAGGTTTTCAATACCTGAGCGACGCACAGCAACTGTTTCTACAACTGGAATGCCTAAGCGCTCAGAAAGCTTTTGGGTATTTATTTGCATTCCACGACGACGAGCTTCATCCATCATGTTAAGTACGAGTAGCATTGGACGACCCAATTGGATCAACTCCAAAACTAAACCAAGGTGCAACTTCAGATTGGTTGCATCAACAACGCATAAAAATGCATCTTGATGACCTTCTTCCGCAATTTTCCCATAAACAACATCACGGGTGATTTCTTCATCTGGACTAGTTGCGTCTAAACTATACGTTCCTGGCAAGTCTAAAACACGAACCGCTTTACCTGAGTTTAGCGTGAAGTGACCAATTTTTCGCTCAACGGTTACACCTGCATAGTTACCTACTTTTTGGCGTGTTCCAGTCAAATGATTGAATAATGAAGTTTTACCACAGTTAGGATTACCAACAAGGGCAACACGCAACGCATCGCTCATGCCGACACTCCTTCTATTTCAATTTTTTGTGCTTCATTTTTTCTTAAGGCAAAGCGAGTAAAACCCACTTGAATGAGAATTGGATCACCGCCAAACAGTCCTTTCGTAATGACTTGTACTTTAGTTCCGGAAACAAATCCTAGCGTTTCTAAACGACTTGCCACCATATCTGTAGAAGTACCATCTACAGTGCGATGCACTTGCGTAATGATGGCAGATTGTTTGACTTTCAAATCAGATAAACGCACCGTACCTAACCCTAAAAAATTTTGAACAGTATACATACAAATGAGAATTATTACCGCACTCTCATCAAGAATGATTCGCATCTTCTTATAACACATCGACATGCATAGAAAATTACACTACATTAGATAATCTCAATTAAATCAATCGAATTTCCCAATCGAATATCCCTATGATTAATAAGAAACCTCGAGTTCCTGCACCCATTCAAATTCCAGAACAACTTTCGTTCTTACACGGATTTCGAGATTATTTAATCGCTCAGTCTGTTAGCCCACACACCCGAAATGCCTATCTCACAGATTTAGTCCAATGCAGTACTCTGTTAACCAGCCCCATGACCTTATGGTCACATGATGATATTTCAGATGTACTGATTGAGCTCACCAAACAAGGGAAAAGTCCTCGATCAATTGCTCGCACTTTATCGGCACTTCGGTCTTTCTATAAATTTTTAAGAGAGCAAAATTTAAGAACAGATAATCCTATAGCCGCACATAAAACACCCAAGTTAGGACGAGCGTTACCTAAAGATTTATCTGAGCAAGATGTTGAATCACTCATTCAAGCACCAGATACAAACACAGCGTTAGGCTTGCGTGATCGCACGATGTTTGAAGTCCTTTATGCTTGTGGTTTACGCGTGAGCGAACTGATTAATTTAAGAATAGATCACATCAATCTCAATCAGGGTTTTTTGCGAATCTTGGGCAAGGGAAATAAAGAACGTTTAGTTCCTTTGGGGCAAATTGCTGTGGAATGGATTGAAAAATATTTAGCAGAAGCTCGTCCACAACTCTATAAAAGTGCTACAGATTACTTATTTCTGACCCAACATGGCGGGATTATGAGCCGTCAAAACTTTTGGTATGCCATCAAACGTTATGCCCTCCAAGCAGGTATAGCGACAGAGCTATCCCCCCATACATTAAGACATGCTTTTGCAACTCACCTGCTCAATCACGGTGCAGATCTCCGAGTGGTACAAATGCTCCTCGGGCATAGTGATTTATCGACAACACAAATTTATACGCATGTTGCACAAATTCGCATGCAACAGCTTCATGCTCAGCATCATCCCCGTGGCTAAGTCATCGATCTGAATTTTGTAGCACTGAGCTATAATTTACGATTTGAGAATATTTTTTGTTATGCTTAGCGCAGTAAAAATAATGCTGAAAACTTTAAAAGGGTTGTTTATGTTATTTACCCGTTCGAAAATTTTATTCGCTTCTACCCTTGCAACGACGCTTTTTATGAGTGCATGCTCCAAATCTGAAGACACACAAAAATCAGATGGTACTTTAACGGCAACTGCTCCAGCAACCGGCCAAGCATCAAATTTAACTGAGCGAAATGCGCAACAACGCTTGATTCAAAAGTTAGAGAAAAATTTTAAAACCGCAAATATCAATGCCAAAATTATCGACATTAAACCAACCGAAGTACCAAATCTTTACTGGGTCAATTTAGAGGGTATGACTGCGGTATACACTACTGCAGATGGTCAATATATTTTCCAAGGTGATTTACTACGTTTAGGTAATAAAAAAGTTGAAGATATTGGACAATCCTTCCAGTCGGCATTGAGTAAAGGGTTACTAAGCCAGTTAAAAGCTGAAGATCTCATTATTTATCCAGCTAAATCTAAAACCAAACATATCGTTTACGTTTTTACAGATATCAGCTGCCCTTACTGCCATAAATTGCATGAACATATGGATGAAATCAATTCTAAAGGAATTGAAGTTCGTTATATCGCGTGGCCACGTGGAGAACAGTATTTCCCAGCAATGGAAAGTGTCTGGTGTAGTAAAAATCGTAAAACTGCATTTGATCAAGCTATTGCAGGTCAACAATTAAACAATACCAACTGTGAAAATCCTGTTAAAGATCAGTACCAAATGGGTTTAAAAATGGGTGTCAATGGAACGCCTGCAATTTACAGCTCAGAAGGTGTTTATCTTGGTGGATACATGACAGCAGATGAAATACTAAGTAGCTTAAATAACTAATATTTATGAGATAAATTACTGCTTTTTATACATCAATATTTAACTCGATTGACCCTAGAGTCTGCCTCTTTTTTTAGCTATGATCTAGGTTCAATAAAATTTTACATATTTTTTGGAGTGTGACGTGAAACCAGTTCGTCTGGCAATACTCGGTCTAGGAACCGTAGGTGGTGGTGCCCTTAAACTATTACAAGAAAACGCTGCTGAAATTAGACGTCGCACCGGTCGTGAAATTCAAATTACTTATGTGGGTACTCGTCGCCCTCGCCCAGATTTAAATCTTCCAGACTCAGTTAAACAAAGTGCCGACCTTCTTGATATCGTTCGTCAACCTGATGTTGATGTTGTTGTTGAAGTCATGGGTGGTATTCACCCTGCTTATGAAGTCATCAAAGAAGCAATTGTTCATGGCAAACAAGTTGTCACTGCCAATAAGGCGCTTTTAGCTGAACATGGTAACGAATTATTTAAACTTGCTGAAGACAATGCTGTGCAGATCGCCTATGAAGCAGCTGTTGCTGGCGGTATTCCAATTATCAAAGTAATTCGTGAAGGCTTAGCTGCCAATAAAATCGAGTGGCTTGCAGGCATCATTAATGGTACAGGCAACTTTATCCTAAGTGAAATGCGTGAAAAAGGACGTGCTTTTGCGGACGTTTTGAAAGAAGCGCAAGAACTTGGCTATGCTGAAGCAGATCCAACTTTTGATGTAGAAGGGATTGATGCTGCTCACAAGTTAACCATTCTTGCATCTTGTGCATTTGGTATTCCACTTCAATTTGATAAAGTTTTTACTGAAGGAATAGGCAAAGTTACTGCTCAAGATGTGAAGTACGCCGAAGATCTTGGCTTCCGTATTAAGCATTTAGGTATTGCACGTCGTGCAGAAAAAGGCATTGAACTACGTGTTCACCCAACGCTCATTCCAGATGACCAGTTGATCGCAAATGTAAACGGCGTTAAAAATGCTGTTCTCGTACAAGCGAACGCAGTCGGCCCAACTTTATATTATGGTGCTGGTGCTGGTGCTGGTCCAACTGCTTCTGCCGTAGTCGCTGACGTTGTCGATATCGTTCGTGACATTTCTTATACTGAAGACGGTGCTGGAACTATTCCACAATTAGCATTTGAAGCACTCACAGACTTACCAATTCTAAGTCGTGAAGAAATGACAACGGGTTACTACATCCGTATTAATGCTGAAGATCAAACAGGCGTACTTGCTGAAGTTACTACGATCTTGAGTCGTGCAGGAATCAGTATTGATGCCATTATGCAGCAACCTCGCTTAAAAGACCTTATTCCTATCGTGATTCTGACAGATCCTATTGTTGAATCAAAAATGGATGAAGCGCTTTCACAAATTCAAGCATTACCCGTCATCCATGGCGAAATTGTACGAATTCGTTTAGAATCGCTTGATAATTAATCATCTCGGGTAGAGGGTACTGCTGCCCTCTCCAGCTCTACACACAATTGGAACATCATCATGTCTAATGCCAATCGTTACACTGGTTTAGTTGACCGTTATCGCGACCGTTTACCAGTGTCTGCAACTACTCGTGCAATCTCCCTAGGCGAAGGTAATACACCACTGATTAAGCTTGCGAATATTCCACGTTTAATTGGCAAAAATGTTGAAATTTATGTGAAGTACGAAGGCTTAAACCCGACTGGTTCATTTAAAGACCGTGGTATGACCATGGCAGTCACTAAAGCTGTTGAAGAAGGCTCTAAAGCGATTATCTGTGCATCTACAGGTAATACCTCTGCTGCCGCTGCCGCTTATGCTGCTCGCGCTGGTATTAAAGCATTTGTTTTAATTCCAGAAGGCAAAATTGCAATGGGTAAAATGGCTCAAGCAATGATGTATGGTGCGATCACAATGCAAATTCGTGGTAACTTCGATGACGGTATGCGCCTTGTTAAAGAAGTTGCTGACCAAGCACCTGTAACTATCGTAAACTCAATCAACCCTTACCGTTTGCAAGGTCAAAAAACGATTGCATACGAAATCGTTGATGAATTAGGTCGTGCACCTGACTATCACTGCTTACCAGTAGGGAACGCAGGTAACATCACTGCTCACTGGATGGGTTATACTGAAGCTGTTGCAAACCAACCTGCGGATCAATTTGAGCAAGTAATTTATGATGCTGAAACTGATCAGTTCACTGGTCCTAAACCTGAAGGTTTACCGACGATGGTTGGCTATCAAGCTTCTGGCGCAGCACCATTCTTACGTGGTGCACCTGTTCAAAACCCTGAAACTGTTGCAACAGCAATCCGTATTGGTAACCCACAAAGCTGGAACCATGCGAAAGCGGTAGTACGTGACTCTCAAGGTTGGTTTGATGAATTAACAGATGCTGAAATCTTAGAAGCTCAACGTTTGCTTTCTATGTATGAAGGTGTATTTGTTGAGCCTGCTTCTGCAGCTTCGATTGGTGGTGCAATCCGCGATATTAAAGCGGGCAAAATTGCTGAAGGCTCAGTCATTGTTTGTACTGTAACAGGTAATGGTCTTAAAGATCCTGATACTGCTATCAAACAGTGTTCTGATGCAGTCATGCTTTCAATAGATGCAACGATGGATCAAGTACGCGATTCAATTTTGTCTAATATGTAAGATTGCATCATAAAAAACCCTGCATCTGCAGGGTTTTTTATTTATGGTCTAGATCGCACGTGGTAACTGACTGGTCCAACGCATTAAGCGAACAGCATCATCATTACGAGCTTGAGTATTGCTTGCTCCTAAAAGCACAACTACAGCTGGACGATTATTCAAAGTCGTATGCATCACCACACAACGCCCAGCCTCATTAATAAATCCCGTCTTTGAAATGTTAATATTCCAGCCACCGTTACGAACGAGAGAGTTCGTATTGTTCGATTTCAACACACGATAACCGAGGTTAAAATCATAGGTTGGCGTCGTAGAAAATTGACGAATAAGACCGTACTGTGATGCGGTACTCACCAAGATGCCCAAGTCCCGCGCAGAAGCAACATTGCGAGGATCTAGACCTGTAGACTCAGTAAATTTAGATGAATGCATCCCTAAGGCACGTGCTTTATTATTCATAGCAGAGACGAAAGCCGCACGACCTCCTGGATATGTTCGAGCCAAAGCCGCAGCTGCAGGGTTTTCAGATTTCATTAAAGCGAATAATAAGGCTTCAGCACGATTCATTGTGTCACCTACACGCAATGTCGAGCTTGAGTTTTTACCACCCGCACCTGCAAAATCAATGCTTTGCAGCGTAATATTTTCAGACATATTTAATTGTGCATCTGCGATCACAACAGCTGTCATTAATTTTGTAACAGACGCAATCGGTAGAACAGTATTCGTGTTCTTACTAAATAAGACCTCACCCGTATTTGCATCCATGACCAATGCTGCACGCGCGTTCACAGAAGGTTGATTACTATAGCGACTGTTATCAAGAATCTGAGAGGTTGGTGATGTTGAGGTCGCAGGGCCTGTAGATTTACGAATTGTTGTTGTAATCGTGGTTGTTGCTTGAGGGGTATACTCTTCTGAAGAGGAAGTAGAAGCTTTGAGACTATCATTATTTAAGAATTGGCTTGCATCTTCAGATGACCAACTGATGCTCGCCTGCCCCGGTGCAGAATTAGCATGATTAATTAATTCTGCAAAGCTCAATGAGCTCATAGAGAGTAGTACTGATGTAGTCAGCACATGCATTAGCGTTAATTTCTGTTTTTTCACGATAACTTACTCATCTTACGGAGGCATTTTGCATCATTGCTAATCACCTCAAATATGACTTACATTTAGGTACAAACGTGATTAATATTAAACCACGTGATTATGCACAGTATTTTAGTAAAGATTAGGAATAGCATTGCTATTTTTGTTAGTCCAATGCAAGCAATTTTTGCATCATGTAACAAAAAAGTAAGAATAGATTTCAGAGGAGGTGTTTGTGATCACGGTATTAGTGGTAGATGACCATGAGTTAGTTCGTACAGGTATTTGTCGTATGCTTGAAGATCAAGCAGATATTCAAGTCATTGGTCAAGCAGAGTCCGGTGAAGAAGCCATTAGTCTTGTTCGTCAACACCACCCTAATGTCGTCTTGCTCGATGTGAATATGCCTGGTATCGGTGGCGTAGAAACCACTCGCCGTTTATTACAAACAGCACCTGACACCAAAGTTCTCGCCGTCAGTGGCCTAGCGGAAGAACCCTATCCATCACTACTGTTAAAAGCGGGGGCTCGTGGTTATATCACGAAGGGAGCTCCGATCACAGAAATGGTGCGTGCAATTAATAAAGTCATGCAAGGTGGTAAATACTTCAGTGCAGATATTGCTGAACAGCTTGCGAGTTCTTATTTATCTGATACACAAACCTCTCCTTTTGACGCACTTTCTGAACGTGAAATGCAAGTCGCGATGATGGTTGTGAATTGTATTAGTGCCCAAGAAATTTCAGACAAACTTTTCGTTAGCGTAAAAACAGTGAATACTTATCGGTATCGTATATTTGAAAAATTAGGAATCGATAGTGATGTCAAACTGACTCATTTGGCAATTCGTTATGGTTTGATTAAGCCTTAATTTGATCTGAGTATTCCAATGACGTCTGCTGCTTCAATTTCTATTTACCAAACGATCTACCGTCTTGGAACACTATATTCAAGTTATCGTGTCATTATCGCCCTAAGCTTAACGCTCATATTCCTACTGACGATTGATTCTGAACGTTATTTTTATCAATATGAATCAATCTATTTTTACGCTTTACTCCTTTATGTTGCAAGCAGCATCGTACAAACGATCGTTTTAAAATACTTACCACAAGCCATTTCTAAACAAATTATCACCTTATTTGCAGTTGACCTGCTCTTTCTAAATACCCTTACTTTTGCACTCGGTGGTCCCAATATCGCAATTGGGTTATTGTTTGTCATTTCCGTCTTTGCAGCAAATTTTTTACTCAGTAAAAACCAAGCCTTATTCATCACATTGGTCGCGGTGATTGGGGTCGTATATCAACAGTTTTTTGGTAGTTTGTTCTCCATTGAAAGTCTAAATAATATTGGTGACAGTGCCTTTCTTGCTTTTTTATTTTTTGTGGTTCATGGCATTGGTCAAGTATCAATACAACGATTTCAAGTACTCGAATCGGTCAATATACATCAAGCTAACGAACTCTTTAAATTACAAAATATTAATCGTTATATTCTTGAGCAAATCGAAGTTGGTTATCTGGTCTTAGATGATCACTGTAAAATTATCGTCTGCAATCCTGCTGCATGTTCCCTACTCGGTATTTCGCCACTCTATGCTCATGAACAATATAATCTTGCAAATTTTCAACCAGATCTCTATGAAATTCTCAAAAATACATTAGTTGCTCATGGAGAGCGCTTTCAATTTGAATCGCATCAATCATCCTATACGGTTGATATTCGCATTCAAAAACTGGTTACACCTCAACAAGCGCTCACGCTATTAATTTTGGAAGATGCGCAAAAGCTTAATCAGAAAGTTCAACAAATGAAATTAGCTTCTCTTGGTCAATTATCAGCCAGTATTGCACATGAAATACGTAATCCTTTAGCGGCAATCGTACAAGCTAATGAACTTAATGATGATTCGGATGAAGAACAAAAACGTATGCTCAATCAAATGATTGCCAAGCAAGCAAAACGTATTGATAAAATTGTCAAAGACACATTGGATATGGCAAAGAATAAAAAAACTGCTGGTGTACTAATTCATTTTGAACAGTTTATGCATGATCTTATTCACCAAGATTTAGCAGATATCAGTTCTCATATTCAATTACAGCTTGAAGCTAATCTTGAAGTTTATTTTGATGAAATCCAACTGCGACAAGTTCTGATTAATTTAATTCGTAATGCTATTCGACATAACGATCCGACCGCAGAATACATTTTTGTCAGAAGTAGTCATTCAGAAAATCAAATTTTTATTGATGTTATCGATTTTGGCAAAGGCATCCAACAACATGATTTATCTCAATTATTTCAACCATTTTTTAGTACTGAAACCAATGGAACTGGTTTAGGATTATATTTATCACAAAGTATTTGTGAAGCTAACCAAGCAAAATTGAGTTATATCGAGCAAGAACAGCAAGGTGCATGTTTTCGTATTACATGCCATAAGACAGACGTTTAGATGGATAAGATCAGGTTATGGTAAAGCAACAACCTTTAGTACTTTTAGTCGATGATGAACCTGATTTATGTATGTTGATGCAAATGACCCTTTCTCGGATGGGCATTAAAACGCATATGGCACATCATTTGAAACAAGCGCTACATTTTCTAAGAGAATATAAATACGATGCGTGTATCACCGATTTCAATTTACCAGATGGCAATGGCATCGATTTAGTTAAATACGTCACCCAGCACTATCCGAAGACGCCCATCGCGGTACTGACCGCCTATGCCAATATGGAGTTGGCAATCTCCGCTTTAAAAGCAGGCGCTTTCGATTTCGTCAGTAAGCCCATTAATCAACAACATTTGCATCAATTGCTTAAGAAAGCATTACATACCCCTGCAGTGGATGATGATCTCAATCAGCTTCCACTTGAGGAACAACTGCTGATTGGTGTCTCAGAACAAACTCAACAGCTTCGTACAGCAATCAAAAAAATAGCTCGATCACAAGCACCCGTCTTTATTACAGGTGAATCAGGGACTGGTAAAGAAATCGTTGCGAATCTTATTCATCAACTCAGTAATCGTCATGATCATGCCTTTGTCGCGATCAATTGTGGTGCGATGAATGAAGACCTGATGGAAAGTGAATTATTTGGTCATATCAAAGGCAGTTTTGTGGGTGCTGACCAAGACAAACAAGGGTTAATTCAAACAGCTGACGGTGGAACATTATTTTTAGATGAAATTGCAGAGCTTTCACTCGCCATGCAAGCTAAATTGCTACGAGCAGTTCAAGAAAAGAAAATACGTCCGATTGGCAGTGATAAAGAGCTTGATGTTGATTTTAGAATTGTCAGTGCAAGCCATCAAAATCTTGAGCAATTGGTTCAGCAAGGCAAATTTAGACAAGATCTATTTTTTAGAATTCATGTGATGGATTTACGTCTTACCCCACTCCGCGATAGACCCAAAGATATTCCCGTTCTAGCTCAACATTTTATTGATAAAATCAGTAGTGAATGGCGTATTGAAGCCCCTCAACTGTCTCAAGAGGCGATAAAATTCCTTAAACAACAACCATTTACAGGGAATGTACGCGAACTTAAAAATATCATCGAGCGTGCACTTACACTTTGCGATGATAAGCTCATCGCAGTCGAGCATGTAAAAAGCCCTTCATTAAGCTTAACATCCCCACCTTTAGCACAACAACCAAATAGTCCAATTGAAGCAACTACTGATTTACCTTCTCAGACACCCAAAGGTTTGCCCGAAGAGGGATTAGAGCAATACCTTGAGAAAGTAGAAAAGGAAGTTTTAATTAATGCGTTAAACTCAACGCATTGGAACAGAACCCTGGCCGCCAAAAAATTGGGAATGACATTCCGCTCATTACGATATCGTTTAAAAAAATTTGGTTTAGATACTGAAGATGAATAACTTAGCATCACCCCGATATTGATGATATTTAACGGCTTCTTAACAACAAATCGGCTGCGTGTTGGAGGTAAACCTCCTCCTTCATATCCTGCGGCCAAGGATATTCGATATTAGGGGCTATGCCTTGCCCATCAATCTCGACACCATTCGGTGTTAAGTAATGAGATACTGTCATTTGTAGTGCCGCACCATTTTCAAGTGGAAAGAGTTTTTGCACAACACCTTTACCATAACTCTTTTCACCAATGATTACGGCGCGTTGATGATCTTTCATTGCTGCCGTAAATACTTCTGCTGCAGAAGCCGAACGTTGATTAATCAATACTCCGACTTTAAGCCCTGTAAATTCATGTCCAGGTAAAGCTTGGAATTGTTGATCACCTTCTGAACGGCTACGTGTAGATACAATCAAACCCTGATTTAAAAATAAATCTGCCGTTTCCACAGCAGAAGATAATAATCCACCCGGATTATTTCTTAGATCTATTAAAACAGCTTTGAGTTGTTGGCTATGATGCTCATCGATATAACGTTTTATTTCATTCGCAGTATCTTGCTGAAAAACTTTCACCTTTAATAGTAAAACTTGATTACTCAGCATATGTGCTTGTATATCGGCAACATCTAGTTTTTGATTTCTCACTAAAATAATTGGAGATGAGTTCGGTGATCTTTGTAAACTGATGGTTGATCCAATCGAGCCGCTGAGCAAGTCTTTGACTTGATCTTGGTTTAACAATCTAAGCTCTTGTCCATCAATTTTGTAAAGTGTAACGCCGTTGGCCAATCCTAATTTTGCCGAGTCACTATCGGGATCTAAATTTTCGATCTGCCATAAACCTCGTGAGGTATCAAAGCTAAGATCAAAATCGATACTCGCTAAATCCTCCTCGGTATATTTGAGGAGTTGGCGATAATCTTCTGGAGATAAATAGCGAGAGTAACGATCTAGCCCACTCACCAAACCTTGGATCGCTTGTAAAAATAACTGATCGTCAGTGACTTCAGTGACATAGTTTTCTTTTACTGTACCGTAAATCTGAACAAACTGCTGTATAGATTCAATCGGAACTTCTGAACTGTTTGATGACCAGTCTTCTTCTAATGGATCAACTGCTGGACCCTTAGATCCAGCAGCGAAAGCATGAACCCCATTCAAACTTAAAGCTAGACCTAACATGAGTTTGAATAACAATGGATTCATACTGAATTCCTTCTTATTTTTTAAACTAAAGTCACTAAATTGCGACCTTTCATTTCAGCAGGAACAGGCAACTGCATTAAATTCAATAATGTCGGTGCAACGTCTGCAAGCACCCCACCCTCTGCAATTTTTGCTTGAGTTGGACCTACATAAATAAATGGCACATGCTCAGTTGTATGTTGAGTATGGACTTGACCACTTTCATAGTCCTGCATTTGTTCAACATTACCGTGATCCGCAGTGATCAACATATGGCCTTTCTTCGCCATCACTGCATCATAGACACGACCTAAGCTGACATCCACTGCTTCTACTGCTTTAACGGCAGCATCGAATACCCCTGTATGTCCAACCATATCGCCGTTTGCATAGTTCACAACGAGTAAGTCAAATTCACCTGAATTAATTGCATTCACTAACTCATCAGTGACTTCATAAGCACTCATTTCTGGTTTTAAATCATAGGTTGCAACATTTGGTGATGGAATCAAAATACGTTTTTCACCTGGATACTCATCTTCACGACCACCACTGAAGAAGAAAGTCACATGGGCATATTTCTCAGTTTCCGCGATACGCAATTGAGTTTTACCTAAATTAGACAGGTATTCACCAATTGAATTGACCAACGGTTCTGGCATATATGCCACCGGCGCATTAATTGTCGCTTGATAGCGCGTTAACATGACAAATTTCGCAAGCTGAGGCACAACTTTACGCTCGAAACCATCGAAGCCTTGTTCAACAAATGCTTTTGTCAATTCGCGAGCACGATCTGCACGGAAATTCATAAAAACAACAGCATCGCCATCTTGTACTGCGGCTACATCCCCAATACGTGTTGCTTTCACAAACTCATCTGACTCTTCAGCAGCATACGCTTGTTCGAGACCTTCCACAGCAGACTCAACTACGCGAACAGCCTCACCTTCTGTTAATAAACGATATGCTTGTTCGACACGATCCCAACGATTGTCACGATCCATTGCGAAATAACGACCGATCATCGTTGCAATTCGACCCTGACCTGGATATTGGGCAAATAGTGCATCTAATTTCTCTAAAGACGGCTGTGCACTTTTTGGCGGAGTATCACGACCATCTAAAAAAGCATGTAAATAGACTTGAGCACCTCTTTTTAGTGCCAACTCTGCCATAGCAACAATATGGTCTTCATGAGAGTGAACACCACCTTCAGACAACAATCCAAAAATATGTACTGCTTTTTGATTTTCTTTTGCTTTTTCTACAGCATCAACCAATACTTCATGTTTATAGAAATCACCAGTACGGATATCTTTGGTAATACGAGTGAAATCTTGATACAACACGCGTCCAGCACCAAGATTCATATGACCAACTTCTGAATTCCCCATTTGGCCATCTGGAAGACCAACATCTTCACCTGAACCTGAAATCAGACCATGTGGATGATTCTGTTTCATTGCAGTTAAATTAGGTGTTTTCGCTGCAAGAAAAGCATTATCTTCGACCGCTTCACGATGACCCACACCATCCATAATGACTAAAACGTGAGGGATTTTGCCAGCAGTTGCATCCGTCATGATATACACTCTTTTCTGTTTACAAATTAATCAACGTATCTTAACGAATTTTTCATTAAGACTCTATCTGAACACGATGGCTTTGATTGATCTAGACCATCTATTTTTCAATTTAAAAATTCTCTAGCGCGCTCGATATAGCAAATAGCTACCTACCGCAAAGATAAGCACAATTGGCAGAAAAACAAACCAAGCGGGAGATGGTGAATACACCAAACTCGCGTACCCTAAGAAGTCTTGTAGGTAGTAAAAACCAAGCCCTACAAATAACGCAATCACTAAACGAAAACCCATAGACTGTTGCCTTAAAGGGCCAAAAATAAAAGAGCAAGCAATCAGTACGAGTGCCAACAATGCAAATGGCGAAGCCACTTTTTGCCAGAATGCAAGTAAATACGTTTTAGGAACTTGACTATATTCATCCATATAGCGCATAAAACTGATCAATTGGCTTGGAGCTAAATCTTCAGGATCAATCGTCACCATATGAACATATTTAGGTTGAAGCGCTAAAGCAACATCCTGCTGAGGAGTTTGAATCAGTCTCGAATAGCCTTCAGGAAAAATATCCATCTGACTGGCTTCAATTAAAGACCATTGTCCATTTTGTACAAATTGACCTTGATTCGCAGTCAAGACTGACTTCAGACGATAATCTTGATCAAAGTCCATCATCTCAACTTGACGTAACTGCCCTTGCGCATTTGCATAGTCAATATAAATAAATCGTTGACCTTCTCTAGTCCAATACCCTTTGACTTCGCCAAGCTCAGCAACAGAACGACGGTCTTTAATACTTTCCGCCCGCTCATTGGTGTAAGGAATAACATATTCACTGAGTAAAAATGAAAGCAATACCAAGAGCATTGCTGAGCGCATGACCCAACCCACAATACGCCACAGGCTAATCCCTGAAGCGCGCATAACAATCAGCTCACTATTTGAAGCCATTGAACCCAAACCGAGCACTGCACCAATCAATGCTGAAATAGGTAAAATTTCATATAAATATTGCGGTGAAGCCCATAGAACATGAAGAAGCGCTTGCCAAGCTCCATACCCTTCTTTGAGGCTGCCTAATTCACCCATATAGGTAAAAAGAATTTGAAGGGCTGATAAAATCGCTGTAGCACCCAACATCGCCAGCGCTGTGGTTTTCGTCACATGTTTTGCGACAATTCGACGTGCCAACATTATGATTTCACCTGCTCAATTCGTTTTTTTAACTTAGGCGCTAGTTTTTGTTTACGCGAGAAAATCGCCGCACCCACTGCATAAACAATCAAGATAGCGGGATAAGCCCAAATACCAATCTCATCTTTACTAATTCTGGTTTTAATCGCCATTAATGCCACAATCAAACTGGCAAAAATTAAGAGTGCAGGAAATAATTTTAAATATCGTCCTTGGCGTGGAGTAACCTCAGACAATGCCGTTGCTAACATCAATGCCACAATCAATGTAAATGGCACAAATATTCTCCAGCCCAATTCACTGGCTACTACAGGGTCTTCACGAGTTTCAATCAACTTCGAAATTGGTAACGCTTCTACATCACCACTTTCGAATTTCGCCTCTTTATCACTTTCAAGACGCAAACGATATGAAGCAAACTCGGTATGACTATATTTCGGACTATCTTGATAAATTTCGTAACGACGACCTTGGGTTAAATCAACAACACTCGCTGTTTCACCGACCATTTCAACACGTGTCGCTTCTTTCGCTAAAATCATGATGTCAGGTTTTTCAGGCTTATCTGCACGCTGATAGAAGAAAATTTCTTTTAAGTTTTTACGATCTTCCGAAAGTGCACCAGCATAAATGGTATAAGGACCTGAGGAAATAAACTCTTTTGGACGTACCAAATCAAAGCCTGATCGAACCGCTTGGGTCGTCGTAAGCTTTTCAAATTCACGTATACCCCATGGAGACATCCATACCATTAATACCGTTTGAATGGCCAAATAAATGGCTGTGAGAGGTAACAATAAACGAGCCAATTGATTACGACTAACACCACTGCCATTGAGAACCGCCATTTCATGATCTACATACAGTCGGCCAAACACCAACATGAGACCAATGAAAAAACCTAAAGGTAAGATCAATGTCAAAAATTCTGGAAGACGGTAGCCAATGATGCTAAATAAAATACTTGCATCCATTCGACCCTGAGCTGCCACGCCAAAATACTTGATCAAACGCCCACCCAACATGATGAGTGTAAGCAATGAAATCACAACCACAGAGGTAGATACCACTTGTTTGACGAGGTAACGTCTTATAATCAAAGTAATCTTCCAAAATTAGGTTAAATCGGCTAGCGCTAGTTTACCCGAATGTTAAAAATATAAAACCTCATTGAAATTCTATCATTGGTAGTGTTTCAATGGTTTAATGATTTAAACGGTCTCAATAGGCACACAACAAGCATATGAAACTTTCAATTAATACATCATTAGCACAAATTTCAGAAAGCCAACATTTGGTTATTTTAGTCGACTCTGAAAACACCCATGCAGTTAAAAGCAACTATCAAATCAACAATTTAGACAGCCTAACTGAAGCAGCTCAATTCAAAGCAGGTTTCAATGAGTCTTTATCGTTATTGGGTCAAATTGAAAATCAACCGAATAGCATTTTACTTGGCTTAGGTAATGCACAAGAAGTTAAAGCTGCAAAATTAGCAAAAATTGCACAAACTATTATCAAAGCTTCACAAAAAAAATTCAAACAAATCAGTGTTGATATTTCAGCTTTGCCGAATGAATTGCACTACTTATTTGCACTTAAACTCACTCAATCTGCTTATGCTTTTGACGAGTTTAAGTCGAAAAAAAATGACTTTATACTCGAACAAGTTCATTTAATTGCATCAAACTCTACGCTAACGTCAAATCAACTCAACTTAATTCAAGCAATTGAAAGCGGTCAAAACGTTGCACGTGATTTAGCAAATCGTCCAGGAAATATTTGTTTTCCTGAATATTTAGCGGATCATGCAGTTGCATTGGCAGCAGAATTCCCAGATTTATTAAAAGTAACCGTACTAGATGAACAGCAAATTGCTGATCTTGGCATGAATGCATTCCTTGCAGTCAGCAAAGGTTCAGATCGCCCTGGACGTATCATTACTCTAGAATATCAAGGTCAACTTGAACAAGCTCCTATCGTCCTCGTGGGTAAAGGGATCACTTTCGATACGGGCGGTATTTCATTAAAACCAGGTTTAGGCATGGATGAAATGAAGTACGATATGGGTGGTGCAGCCTCAGTTTTAGGAACCATGCGCTCACTCTGTGAAGCTCGCCTTCCAATTCATGTTGTAGGTGCAATTGCGGCGGCTGAGAACATGCCATCAGGTCATGCAACTCGACCAGGTGATATCGTCACCACGATGAGTGGTCAAACTGTTGAAATTCTAAATACAGATGCCGAAGGTCGCTTAGTCCTCTGTGACACGCTGACCTATGTCAAACGCTTTAACCCAGAACTTGTAATTGATATCGCAACATTAACAGGCGCTTGTGTTGTTGCCCTAGGCTCTGTTTTAACAGGTATGTTCACACCAGATGATGAACTGGCAAATGAACTTTCTCAAGCTGGTGAACAATCATTTGACCGTGTATGGCGTATGCCTGTCTATGATGACTACCAAGAACAGCTTGACTCTCCATTTGCCGATATTGCCAATATTGGTGGTCCAAAAGCTGGTGCTGTTACAGCTGCTTGCTTCTTGCAACGCTTCACGCGTGAATATCGTTGGGCACATTTAGATGTTGCTGGTACAGCTTGGACATCTGGCGCAGCAAAAGGTGCAACTGGTCGCCCAGTTCCATTATTGGTTCAATTTCTCGCAAATCGCGTAAATTAATGTCTAAAATCAGCTTCTACTTATTTGAAAAGAGTCCAGAACGACAGGTCCAAAGTGCCTGTCGTTTATGTCGAAAAATTCTGCGTCACCCTGCAAAAATATGGATTCATTGTCCAGAATTGAGCATTCAAAACGAACTCGATGATTTACTTTGGAGTTTCGATCCGCAGAGTTTTTTGACACATGGCATTGATGATCAATCAGCAGCTATTTGTATTTCGTCTAAGCTCCCTGAAACTCAGGAATGGATCGTGTTTAATTTTCACATTCATGCACTTGAAGATCCTTCACGTTTCAGTCACATTATCGAAATTATTGAAAACAACGAAGCTGCCAAAGAAATTGGACGAGAGAAATATAAAACCTATCGAAAATTAGGTATCTCACCTCAAACACATAAACTTTAGCGCGTTGTCATTGGAAAAAGGAGAATCACGGTGGCCATTAATGTCGGTCAAGATTTTAAAAAACGTTGGTTGAAAGCGCCAGAAGCGGTTCGCCAAGCTTTTATCGACGACCTTAATCGCATCAGTGATTTACTCGAATCTCAAACTCAACCAGAGCAATGGTTAGACCATGATAATCGTGCCCAGCAAGTGGCTCAATTGAAGGTTGAACAGGCTTATGCAGATGAAAAAGCACGATTAATTGAAGAAGCTCGTATTCGTAAGCAAATGGCTTTAGAAAAATCATTAGCAGAAAAACGTGCACTGCAAGAGGCTTATAATCAAAAGCTTCTACAAGATGAATATCTTAAATTTCAACAACAAACCGATTCGCTCGTACAGTTACGACAAGTGATTGATGCAGAAATCGATGAATATACTGAAAAATACCAAAAAGTGACTACACCCCATCGGGACTTTTCAGGAAACTCTCCCGCGCATTTATCAATTCATCAAGATTTAGATACGATTCGTTTACGTCTCGAGCTTGAAGCTGAAACCATGATTGAAGATGCCGTACAAATTTTTAAATCAAAACTCCAAGCAGCAGCAAAAGAAGAGATCGAACTTATTTTAAAAAATACATCTCTACCCTCTTAGAGGCTCGAACGGTGGATGCTTAGTGTCATCAAAATGAAACATATTTGTCACACCATGAATGTGATTTAAATGCTCTCTGCGATTTGACGGACATGAGGAAAGTATCACCATGGATCTTTTAAGCAACATCTCTGAACGAATCACTCATTTGAAATCTGGCGAACATGTCACGATCAGTGCTCAAGAACTATTGATTAGTCGAGCAGATTTTCAATCGGTTTTAGTGTATTTAAAACATGAGTCAAAAAAAGGCGACTTTTTAATTCAAGATGAAGCTTTGGTAGAGAATTGGTTTGATCGCACATCACTCACCATTAATAAAATTTAAAAGAGCCCACTGAGAGCTTTTTTTATCAGGTTTGAAGTATCAATTTAAGCAAAAAAATCTAAAACGGCTGAGAATATATTTCCCATGCCATACCCCATACCTAGTAAAAGTGCGATCCAAATCCAAGCACCAATAATATTGTAAAACATGAAACTGCTATAGCTCATATATCCAGAGCCAGCAGCGAATGGTGCAAAAGAACGTACAAAAGGGATAAAGCGCGCCATTAAAATGGTCTTACCACCATGTTTTTCGAAATAAGCATTGGTTTTGGCAATATACTCAGGTTTTAACCAACGTGAGTGCTCGCTAAAATATTTAATACCAAGCCATCGCCCTGTATAGAAATTGAGAATATAACCTAGGACTGAGGCGATAAATAATAACAATCCCATATAGTGCAAATGAATCAACTCAGTGGTCGAACATAAAGCACCGATGGCAATGAGCAAACTGTCCCCAGGTAAAAAAAACATGAAAACGGAACCATTTTCCGCAAATATCACTAAAAATAAAATTGCGTAAATCCATACGCCATATTGCTCTAATAAACTCGGTAAAAGCTGCTCCAAATGCAGTAAAAAATCAATCATTCTGAAGTTCTCTGAGCATGTTGCTTTCTCCTTTAGATAGATTGTATACCTAATTTATTTAAACAAAAAAACAGCCTAAAAATTTAGGCTGTTTTCTATTTTAATCATTTTTTAACGTAAAAAGCCATTCTGTGCTAAAAATTCCATGCTCAATTTAGACTCAGGTTTATGTTCAGCAGCCTTATCCCCAAGCAATAAACGTTCAATATATCGTGCAAGTACATCGACTTCTAAGTTTACTTTAGTCCCAACTTTCCACGTACTAATATTGGTCCGCTCTGCAGTATGAGGAATAAGATTTAAACTCAACACATTGCCACGTAGATGATTGATTGTAAGACTAATTCCATCAACTGTGATGGAACCTTTCTCCGCTAAATATTTTGCAATTTCAGGCGGGGCCGTTACCTCAAAATAGAGTGAACGTGCATCTTGACGTTGCACCGTAATTTCACCAACTACATCTACATGTCCACTAACAATATGACCACCAAAGCGAGTTGTTGGTAACATCGCTTTTTCTACATTGACGGTTTGCCCAACCTTCCAACTCGATAAAGTTGTACGATGAATACTTTCAAGTGACACATCTGCTTCGTACCATTGATTGCCCCATGCAATAACAGTTAAGCAGATGCCATTAGTCGCAATAGAATCACCCAAGTGAACATCAGACATATCAAGATCAGTCTGTATACGCAAGCGGATATCACCACCTACATTTTGTAAACTTTCGACTTTTCCTAAACTTTCTACAATGCCTGTAAACATAATGGGTACTCTTAAATTTGTTCTATTTTTACCATAAATCCAATTGTTCAGCGACGCCTGTAGTGTCAACACCACCCAATTCAGCATAGTGGTGTAACTGACCAAGTAACTGTCGAATTGGCGGTCCTGATTTTGCGTGCGTGTCTGTAATCACGATAAACTCAAGAACGCGCGCACGCTCAGACTGACGCTGCTTACTCACACGATATCTTGGAACATCTTGAGTCAAAATGGTGACTCGTCCACGCTCTAAATTCGCTTTAAGTAAATCACCAGCCTCAATATTTCCATCTGTTGAATAGCTGGTCAAAATATAGCGTGCATTAATGGTTTGCAAAAGCTTTTCATACGCTTCTTTGGCATGTTTAGAAGAATTGTATGGGCTTGGTCGTTCTTTACGCCAAGCACGGTCGATTCCGCTCTTGAAACCCTTAGTATCTGGACTTGGTAAATCTACCTGATCCCATAAAGTCAAAGCATTCAATACATGATAGTTGCTACTATACGCATGCTGATTATAGGGTGGATCCAAATATGCCACATCGACTTCGAAACCACTCATTTGGTTTGCTAAGTGTTGAGCATCCACACACCACATTTCAGCTGCTGGGCCTGTCAGATTTGAATTTTCACAAAAACGACTTGGGGTCAGCCATAGTAATGATTCAATTCGCTCTAAAGCCGTCTGAGTTTTACCGCCCCAGCCGTGATGGAAACTCTTAAATACGCCTGACGTATTACTCACAAAACTTGCTGAATACAATAAAGGTGCAAGTAAAGCGCTCATTTCCACATCATCAATTGCACCTTGAGCTTGCCAAGTTGCAATTTGTTGACGAATTGCATCAATCCGCATGCCATTTCGACGTTTGAAGAATAAACGGTCTCGTGAAGGATCATAGATCTCATCATTACGAGGACAGAGATTGTGTGTTACCCATCCTTTAACTTCAGGCAAGCGATTAAGATAATCAATTGCTTTCTGATATCCGCCTAATTCTTTAAAAGCAGGAGCTTCAGTACATGACAATATGGCATGATTAAGTGCGTGGCTGTAAGGCTCCCAATCGTTCGCTATTACTCGGTAGCCATTTTGACGAGCCAAACGAGAAACCACACCGCTTCCAGCAAAAAAGTCCGCAAAGATAGGCGCTCGACCTGAACTCGTATTCAAAGTTCCAGTGCTTTCTAATGCCTCAAGAATCAAATGTAATAAACGACGCTTGTTGCCTAAATAAGGCACAAGTTGATTAAACAAATACTCATCTGTCGTACGTGCTGCATGGCGACGTTTATGATAAACCGTTGACTCTGTACTCATAGCGACTCTTGATCAGGGATTAATTTTAAACGGATGTCATCACCTAACTGAGTTACATCTTGAAGTTTAAAACGGAGTTGTTCTGTCATTTGTTTAAATTCAGCATTAAACATTGGACGAGCTGATTGACCTAATAGTGTAGGCGCAATATAACTAATCAATTCATCTACCAAATTTTCCTGCAAAAATGCAGTAGATAGGGTTGCACCAGCTTCCACCATCACATCATAGATTTGAAAATCTTTTAAAACTTTTAGCAACTCAACTAAGGGCTGAACTTCGAGTTGAATCACGCCAAGTTGTCCAAGCTCTGCTCGAAATGGCCCCATGACCATGACAGTATCAGGATTCTCTAACACTTTAGCATCTAAAGGTAAGCGACCTTGACGATCTAAAATCACACGTTTAGGCTGCACAACTCGTTCTAATTGAATATTCGGTAAAGCTCGGACATTCAACTGACAATCATCAGCCAACACTGTTTCAATACCCGTGATCACCGCACCAGAAATTGCACGCCAATGTTGAACATCCTGACGTGCCAATTCACCTGTAATCCACTTCGACTCCCCTGAAGCCATTGCTGTACGACCATCGAAACTCGACGCGACCTTTAAACGTACATAAGGTAATCCCTTAGACATAGCTTTAAAGAAGCCTAAGTTCAAAGGATGCGCTTCCAACTCACAGATCCCGACTTCAACGTCTATACCTGCCTGTTGTAGGATAGCCACACCTTTACCAGCAACCAATGGATTAGGGTCTGAACAAGCCACTATCACTTTTGCAATGCCCGCTTCGACCAAACCTTTCGCACAAGGAGGAGTACGACCATAATGCGCACAAGGTTCTAATGTGACATACGCGGTTGCACCCTGTGCTTGCTCCCCTGCTTGACGAAGTGCAAACACTTCGGCATGTGGTTGCCCAGCTTGGGGGTGAAAGCCTTCACCAATAATCTGTCCGTCTTTGACAATGACACAACCTACATTAGGATTTGGTTTTGTCGAATATTGACCTTGCTTCGCCAATGCTATTGCACGACGCATCCACATTTGATCTTGATCGATCTTTTGTTGCGAGAACTCAGACATTCATAACCTTGAAGTTGAATTTGGGGCGAGATTAATGTTCTTGATCTCGGTGTTGCATTTGTTCGATTTGACGGCGGAACGCTTCTACATCTTGGAAATCTTGATATACAGAGGCAAAACGTACGTATGCGACATGATCGAGTGCAAATAAAGCCTTCATTACAATTTCGCCTATAGTACGCGAACGCACATCACGTTCACCTAGTCGACGAATTTGAAGTTGAATATCACTGACCACCGTTTCAATTTGTTCTTGTGTCACGGGACGTTTTTGTAAAGCATGCATGAGTGAACGACGAAGTTTCGCTTCATCATAAGGTTCATTTTTACCATCGGACTTAGTGACACGAGGCATCACCACTTCAAAACTTTCAAAAGTTGTAAAACGCTCATTACAACTAATACATTCACGACGACGGCGAATTTGGCAGCCTTCAGCAGCTAAACGTGAATCAATCACCTTACTATCAGCGGCGTTGCAAAATGGACAATGCATAGCAGTTTAATTGAACAAATTCTATTTACACCAAGTGTATCAAAAAATTCTGCTCATGTTGAGCTTTCATCAATATATAGCAAAAAAACAGCCCCAAAGGGCTGTTTCACACTATATATTGATTTTTGTGTTTAATCGTTATTCAACACGCTCACCATGTTGACTTAAATCCAGACCCATACGCTCATCGTCTGACTCAACACGAATACCGATGATTAGATCAATGACTTTTAAGATGATGAATGTCAGGATTGCTGAATAAGCGATTGTTGCAAGAACACCTTCAACTTGTACCCATAATTGGCTTAATACGTTTGTAGGTGCTGCATCGCCCATGATGAACTCACTTGCAAAGAATGCGGTTAGAATTGCACCGACGATACCACCAACACCGTGAAGTCCAAAGGCATCTAATGAGTCATCCGCTTTCAATGCACGTTTTAATGCAGTAATACCCCAGAAGCACACAACACCACCAATAAGGCCCATGGCCAAAGCACCACCTACTGTCACGAATCCAGCAGCTGGCGTAATCACAACCAGACCAGCTACCGCACCTGATGCCGCACCCAACACTGAAGCTTTGCCACGAACGACTTTTTCAGTGATTAACCATGAAATGGCAGCAGCGGCAGCAGCAACTTGAGTTACAACTAATGCATAACCTGCTGAACCATTTGCACCTAATGCAGAACCACCATTGAAACCAAACCAGCCGACCCAAATTAAACTCGCACCAATGACAGTCAATGTAAGGTTATGTGGTGCCATTGATTCTTTGCCTAGCCCCATACGCTTACCAAGCATATACGCCGCAACTAAACCAGCAACACCTGAGTTAATATGAACAACAGTACCACCTGCAAAATCAAGTGCACCATCGTTACCTAACCAACCACCACCCCATACCCAATGTGTAATAGGAGCATAGACAACCACCACCCAAATTGCGATAAACGCAACAAAAGCACTGAATTTCATACGCTCAGCAATAGAACCACTGATAATGGCAACGGTAATGATTGCAAATGTCATCTGGAAGATGACAAATAAAATTTCTGGAATTGTTCCACTCAATGCTTCTGTAGTGATACCAGACAACATAAATTTATCTAGACTTCCAATAAAGGCATTACCTTCACCAAAAGCAAGTGTGTAGCCAACCACTACCCAAGCGATACTGACCACCGCAGCAGCGACAAAGCTGTGTGCCATGGTACTTAAGACATTTTTTTTACGTACCATACCGCCGTAGAACAGCGCTAAACCAGGAATGGTCATGAGTAAAACGAGTGCAGTTGAAACTAAAATCCAGGCAGTGTCACCCGTATCAAGAACTGCGGCTTCTTCAGCAGGAGCTTCTTCTGGAGCTGCTGGTAATGTTTCAACCAAATTAGAATCTGTAGATGAAGCCTCAGTTTCAACAACTGCAACTTCAGTAGAAGTTGGTTCTGACACTGCTTCTTCAGCCCATGCGACAGAACCACCTAAGAGTGCGCCAGACAAGCTCAGCGCCATTAGCATTTTTTTCATTCGTATCCCCCAACCTAGTTTTTGTGAGTTATTCGCTACTCAGCAAACTTCATGCCAAATTAAACTGCGTCAGCACCAGTCTCACCAGTACGGATACGGATAACTTGTTCTAGATTCGTCACGAAAATTTTTCCGTCACCAATTTTGCCAGTACTAGCTACACGTGTAATTGATTCAATCACTGAATCAACCATTTCGTCACTGATTGCGATTTCAATTTTTACTTTAGGTAAAAAATCAACCACATATTCAGCACCACGATAAAGTTCAGTATGACCTTTTTGACGACCAAAACCTTTTACTTCAGTTACGGTGATCCCTTGAACGCCAATTTCAGAGAGTGCTTCACGCACGTCATCTAATTTGAATGGTTTTACAATTGCTGTTACGAGTTTCATGTTGTTTTCCTTCGGCTTTTTTCACCAGTAAGGTTTTATGTTCAAATTTCATGCCAAACTTCATAATGGTTGGGGATATTAATCAGCCAGCATGAACTTATTTATAACCTATTTTATACGCCTACACGGTCTTATGTTCTAAAAATATTGGGAATTTTGATGGATTTTTTTTATGTTCTTATTGGTTTAACCTATGAAATGTAGTTAACACTAGGGTCAATCCAAAACGGATGTTAAACTTCAATGTTGATGACTTATTATTCGGAAGAACTATGATTGAAACTTTATTACAGGCAATCTTAGAACAGGTTGACCAACCCAAAAAAGATTTAGAAAAAAATGTGAGAGCGTTGTTAAACGAAGCGATTAGTAAAATGGATTTGGTTTCTAAAGAAGAAATCGAACGTCAGAAAACTGCACTAAACAATGCCAATTCCCGTTTAACAGAACTTCAAACGCAATTAAAATCACTAGAAAGCTTAATTTCCGATCAAAAATAAGCAACATTGCACCAATACAGTGCTTAAACACAAAGTCAGTGATTAAAAATAAAGCAATTCTAAAAATAATATAATAATGGTTCAGTTTTATGTCATTTGCAAAAATTTATACCCGAGGTCTTCTTGGTTTACATGCACCACTGATTGAAGTCGAGGTTCATGTCAGCCAAGGATTACCTTCACTCACCATTGTAGGTCTTCCAGAAGCTGCTGTTCGAGAAAGTAAGGATCGTGTCCGTTCTGCAATCATTAATAGCGGTTTTCAATTTCCAACCAAACGGCTGACGATCAATCTAGCCCCTGCTGATTTACCCAAAGATAGTTCAAGGCTTGATTTACCTATTGCTTTGGGGATTTTAATCGCTTCAGGGCAACTACATGATCAAAGTATTGACCGTTTTGAATTTATAGGTGAATTGGCACTCGATGGTCTGTTAAGACCTGTAACTGGAACTTTGACAATCGCAATGGCATGTCAAACCGCAGGTCATGAGTTAATGATTCCTGTGAATAATTTGGATGATGCAGCACTTCTTCCCAATTTTGAGGTGTATACAGCCAAATCTTTAAAAGATGTTTGCCAGCACTTTGATCAGTCGAGTCCAATTCAACCCATATTAGCGAATAAAACGATCCAACCTCAAAAAAATCGATTTGATCTCGCTGATGTCAAAGGTCAATTACGTCCAAGACGTGCCTTAGAAATCGCAGCAGCTGGTGGACATTCGATTTTATTTAAAGGCCCGCCAGGCACTGGTAAAACACTGCTTGCCTCAAGATTGTCTGGCATCTTGCCCCCATTAACCAATCAAGAACACTTAGAGGTCGCAAGTATTTACTCCATTGCAAATACACCTTATCAATTTGGTCATCGCCCCTTTAGAGCGCCACATCATACGGCATCCGCTGTGGCCTTGGTTGGTGGTGGATCACACCCTCGACCAGGTGAGATCACCTTAGCCCATTTAGGTGTACTTTTTCTCGATGAATTACCTGAGTTTGACCGAAAAGTCTTAGAAGTATTGAGGCAGCCTCTTGAGTCGAAAGAAATCGTCATTTCCAGAGCATCAAGACAAATTACTTTCCCAGCTAATTTTCAATTTGTCGCTGCAATGAATCCATGTCCATGTGGATATGCCTTCAATCAAGACAGTCGTTGTCAATGTTCACCTGAATCAATTAAGCGCTATCAAAATCGAATTTCTGGCCCTTTACTAGATCGGATTGACTTACATATTGATGTGCCACCTTTACCTCCCCAAGACATGCAAAGCACTACACCGATGGAGAATTCTGAAACAGTCAGAAAACGGGTGATTCAGGCCTATGAGTTGCAAATTCAACGACAAGGTGTGACAAATCAAAATCTAAGTTCTCAACAGCTTGATCAAGTGGCTCAACTAGATGATTCTGCAAAAAAGATTATCGCTATGGCTCAGCAACGTTTGAATTTATCAGCACGTTCTTACCACCGAATCTTACGTGTCGCTCGTACAATTGCTGACTTAGCGAGTTCTGAACATATACAAACAGCTCACTTAACCGAAGCACTCTCTTATCGTAAACAGGAATAAAAAAAGCGACTCAGTTGAGTCGCTTTTTTTATTTGAGTTGAGTTTAGAAGCTATAACCCAATGCTAATACCATTTTATTCTTTAAATTGTTTCCATAACGATCATCACCACCAATAATATAATTCATGCTTGCTGTGACACCTGTTTCCCCTAAAGCTTTACTTAGACCAATATCAAAGTGACGGAAATTAAAACTTTCTGACTCTGGTGTTTCTGCAACATACTTACCGTCTTTTTCATAAACATATAAACCCAAAGCTGTGTCCAAGCTAAAATCGTTTGGTAGAGGATAACTATATGTAGCTTTTAAATATGTGTCTCCAGCGTTCCCCCAACCTGTATCTTCCAACAAAGTTTGAGCAGTTACTCCAACATCTTTGTAATTCAGACCAAGTAATAATTCAAAGCCATCATAAACTGACGTTTCAACGTCATAATAATAGTAATAAGTTGTACCTACAGTAAAACCAGTGTTTTCATTGATTGAACCGTTGTAACCCACATAAAAATTATTTTCCATTGGATTGGTAGTACCGTAAGCATCTGTACCTAACGTAGATGTCCACCACCCTGCGTACAATCCAGAACTATGGCTATAGTCTAATCCACCTTGTAATGTAGCTTCAGTATTTTCAGGAGCTGCCGTATTACCACGCAATATATAACTTGATAAAACACTGATATTACCCGATACAGAATGCGGTGAAGTTGGTACCTCAGCAAAACTAAATGTTGATGCAGATGCTACAACTGCTAGACCCAATGCTTGAATTGCTAATTTCATATTTATGTTACCCCACATCATGATTAGATGCTTTTTCGGTTTATTTGTTGAACTCATATGTGAATTAGCAATAGCTATGCCAAAGTTAAAGGTGTTTAGATAAAAAAGGAATTTAAACAACGAGATAAAATAATTTAAATTAATGATTTTATTATTATATTTATTTAAATTTCTTATTTTCAAAAATATTCAAAGAAATTTTTTTTGACGATCCACTTGAGTTAAAGGCATATCTTTTTAGATTACACATTCATTTACAAGATGCATCATTTTAAGGCTATTTTTTAATCAACTTTAAAGTTGGAGTATCAAATTAGTGCAACACTAAAAGAAAATGATGTCTTAACCACATTAAAATTAAATGAAAATGAACTGAATAAATATCATTCTTATTTAAAATCCTTTATTCATCCTTATTTACTTCTGATGTTACAAAAAAAAACGTGCCAGATTGACTAAATTAAATAAAAAAAAGAATATCAGGTTAAAAATAAATATATGTTATTAATAGTTAAATTTAATTTTATAATACTTTTAATCTTTAATAATTCACAACTTAGTTCAATTTATATACTTTTTGCTTATGACTTTAGGTGCGAAATTGTGAATAATAGAGCCAATTTTGTTATACATTACGTATACAAATACTAAACATTAACCATAATCATTTTGTATGAGGCTCTCTCCCAATGCAAAAATTCCAAAAACTAAGCTTAGCAGTTCTTATTCAAACTGCTTTAATTTCTACTGCATTTGCGAGTGAGCAAAGTGAATCAAAGGGATTCGTAGAAGATGCTGAAGGATCAGTATTATTCCGTACAGGTTTCTTGCATCGTGATAAAAAGAACGGTGTCGAAGATACCAGCTCAGCAGCTCAAACAGCCATGGTTAAAATTGAGTCTGGTTTCACGAAAGGTATCGTTGGTTTCGGTGTTGGTGTTATTGGTGATGCTTCTTTCAAAATAGGAAAAAATGGTCACACAGGCAATCAAATGATTCCTGTTAAAGATCAGTTAAATTCAGATGGCACTAAAGATGCATATGATCACTGGGCTAGAGGTGGTGCATTTATAAAAGCTAGAGTATCAAACACTACTGCAACTTACGGCACTCAAGTTTCTGAAATTCCTGTAATCGCAAGTAATACAGCACGTTTAACTCCTGAATATTACACCGGTCTCTCCATCGTTAGTAACGAAATTGAAAACTTAAGTTTATATGCTGGAAAATTTACAAAAAATCAGTGGTCTAACGAGATTAGTTCTGATGAACAAGAATTAGATCGTGCAGTCTATTGGGGCGCTAAATATAAGTTTAATGATCAACTAAATACTTCGTATTATGGCGTTGATGTTAAAAATAAATTAGACCGCCATTATGCGAATATAAGCTATACCCAACCTTTAAAAAATGATTCATCACTAGTTTTCGATGCTATGGGATATCATACTAAATGGGCTGCTCAAGCAGCTACTGGATCACATTTAACCAATGATCTAAAAGATCGTCAAAATACAATTTGGGGTGTCTCAGCTACTTACAGTAAAGATGTTCACAATGTCATGATAGCTTATCAAGACAATGCTGGAAACACAGGCTATGACTATGCTTATAACAAAGATGGCTTACAAAGTATTTGGGTTCCTAACTCGTATTTATCTGACTTTAATAGTAATGATGAGAAATCTATAGGTCTTCAATATAACTACAATTTCAAAAATCATGGTTTAGCTGGTCTGAATTGGACGACTGCTTTTGTGTATGGTTGGGACATTGATTTAGCCGATCGAGATAACCGTACTCAAATTATCGATCAAGCTGAGGAACATGAATTCTTCAATCAAATTAAATATACCATCCAAACAGGTGCTTTGAAAGATGCTAGTTTACGTTTGCGTCATTCATACTTGCGTGGCAGTGACTCATTTAATAACCCTAATTTCACAAGTGAAGGAATTGGGGACACCAACGAATGGCGTATTTGGTTAGACATCCCAGTGAAATTATTCTAATTTTCAACTAAAAAGATCAATAAAAAAACCTGCACTTTGTGCAGGTTTTTTATAAAAGCTACAAGATCAAAGTTTGTAGCTTTATTTATACATCAGGCAAATTATTTGTTTGCTTCTGCATAAGCAGCAATTGAGCTTAACACTTCTTGTTTAGCAACATCTGCACCTTCCCAACCACTTAACTTGACCCACTTACCTGGCTCTAAGTCTTTGTAGTGTTGGAAGAAATGTTCAATTTGACTAATCAATAAAGGAGGAAGGTCAGTATATTCTTGAACATCTTTATAGATTGGCGTTAATTTATCGTGTGGTACAGCGACAAGTTTCGCATCAACACCACCATCATCTTCCATATTTAATTTACCCACTGGACGGCAACGGATAACCGAACCTGGTTCTACAGGATGTGGAGTAACAACTAATACGTCTAATGGATCGCCATCAAGAGATAATGTATTTGGTACATAACCGTAGTTTGCTGGGTAGAACATTGCAGTACCCATGAAACGATCTACGAAAAGTGCATCTGAATCTTTATCAATTTCATATTTAATTGGTGCTGCATTTGCAGGGATCTCGATAATTACATAGATATCGTTTGGTGCATCTTTACCTGCAGGGATATTACTGTAGCTCATAGCAAACTCTTTACTGTCAGTGTTCATTAAAATGGGGTTGATTATAACGCTTTATTCAGCAATCATCATTCGATTATACAAGCTGAAGATGTATTTTAGGTATGGTGTTAGTCTGTTTTTCTTAGAGCAATCGAATAATTAATAAAAGCAATAAGATCGGACAAAGCATTGATAAGAACCAAACAATTGATCTAAGGGTCGCCCAATTACATAAATAACAAATCCCATAGATGATTCGTAAGACGATATACGCCGAACCTAATAAAATCACTAATTGTTGTTGAACAACCATATACTCAGCCATCAAAACTGCCGCAATAAATAATGGCAAACTTTCAAAGCTATTTTGCTGCGCAGCATTCGCTCGAGCCGCTAAGCCTGTGGTTTTAGACATGAATTCACGCGGATTTTGATTATCCTGCCCTTTGAAACCACCTGCAATTTTAGCAATGACTGTAAATAAATAAGGGAGTAAACAAGCAATTAAAATAAGGTAAATAACACCTTCAATACCGTGCATGGATTTCAGTCCAATGATTTAAGCTGGTTTTATCTTAGCATGATGTTTGTGCGATAATTTTAGTTAAATTATTTTGTTTATTAAAATTCTGAGTAATGGCATGACCAATTCTGACCAAAAAAAGTTATTTGATGTTCTCGAGTTACAAAAGCAACATCAAAAACGTGTCGATCGTGTGCTTTATATCGTTCTTCCGATTATGGCTTTCTTGATCAGCGTAATTTGTGCCAATATGAATTGGCAATCGACTCTCGGCACATTGCTGGTTCTCATCATCGCCTTTATCGCGGTAGGGATTAAACGAGCAAATAAATGGATCTGGCTGAGCATTATTTCAGTATATAGCTTAGTTGATATTTACTTCAGTTATTCAGGACAGTTACCGAGTTCTGCTGTAGGACGTCATTTAGGTACAATGCTGACATTCACATTTATTATTGCAACAGCGCGACCTTATATCGACCGTTGGCTAATGAAAGAATAAAATAAAAAAAAGCGCCTTACGGCGCTTTTTTTATTTGAATTATTTGCGTAAATCTTTACGAAGGATTTTACCGACATTCGATTTTGGCAATTCATCCATGAATTCAACATAACGAGGACGCTTATATCCTGTTAAGTTTTCTTTCGCAAAAGCTAATACTTCTTCTGTTGTTAATGATGGATCTTTCTTCACAACAAACAGCTTAGGCACTTCACCTGATTTTTCATCAGCTACACCAATCGCTGCAACCTCGAGTACTTTAGGATGTGTTGCAATTACTTCCTCGATTTCAGATGGGTATACGTTAAAGCCTGATACCAAGATCATATCTTTCTTACGATCAACAATCTTGAAGTAACCACGAGCATCCATGATACCGATATCACCAGTACGGAAGAAACCATCTGCTGTCATCACCTTAGCTGTTTCATCTGGTCGGTTCCAATAGCCTTTCATGACTTGAGGACCACGAATTGAAATCTCACCTTGCTCACCTTGTGGAACTTCATTGCCATCGTCATCCAATACAGCGACATCCGTTAAAGGTAATGGTATACCAATCGTACCGCTAAACTCTTCAGATGCCGGTGGGTTTGCCGTTGCAATAGGTGAAGTTTCAGAAAGACCATAGCCTTCAATAATATTTGTACCTGTGATTTTTTTCCAAGCTGCAGCAGTTGAAGGCAATACAGCCATACCACCACCCATCGCCATTTTTAATTTGCTATGGTCAAGTTGTTTGAATTCTTCATTATGAACGAGTGCGTTGAATAAAGTATTCACTGCTGGGAAGAAACCAGGCTGATATTTGCGTAGCTCTTTAATGACTGCAGGAAGATCACGAGGGTTAGGAATCAATACGTTTGCTTGACCCTTGTACATACCATAAAGTGCACAAACCATGAATGCAAAGATATGATATAGCGGTAATGCACAGAAAATGCGATCGTCGCTCGCACCATCTTGAGCACCAAATTTAGATTGGAAAATACCATCTGCTTGCATTAAGTTTGCAACAAGGTTGCGATGTGTTAATTCCGCACCTTTTGATACGCCTGTTGTACCACCTGTATATTGCAATACAGCAGTGTCGCTCAACGTTGTTGCTGGGCGCTTATAATTTGCAGAACTGCCTTTAGACATCGCAGTCGTGAATTTCACATGTCCTGGGATACTCCAAGCTGGAATTTGCTTACGCACTTTACGTAAAACAAAATTCACGAGTGTACCTTTTAAGGTACCTAACATATCACCTACTGTCGCCACGATCACATGCTTAACTGGCGTTTTACCAAGAATTGATTGATAAACAGAAGCGAAGTTTTCAATAATCACAAGCGCTTCAGTGCCTGAGTCATTCAGTTGATGCTCAAGTTCACGAGCTGTGTAAAGTGGGTTCACGTTTACAAGGACTAAGCCCGCACGGAATACACCAAGTGCCACCACTGGATATTGCAGTACGTTTGGCATCATGACCGCTACGCGAGAACCTTTTGCTAAACCAAGGCTTTGAAGATAGGCTGCAAATTGACGGCTCGCCGTATCAAGTTCATTGAACGTTAATGTTTTATCCATAAAGATAAAAGCATCACGCGAACCAAATTTCTGGAAGTTTCTCTCAAAAATATCAACAAGAGAGGTATTTTCTGGTGGTAATTCTACTGTTTGTGGAATTCCAGTTTTTTGGTATTCAGCGAACCAAATCTTTTCCATAATGCCATATTCTCCAATTAGTAATACTTGGTTTTAAACTCTTATTTTCGATAATGTATTGAGCATCTTATTTAATTTATTGCTCAATAAAGCATCCATAGCCATAAATACATTTCATATATAACGTATTTTGTCGACTAGATGCTAGCTTTATCTTTGAATGAAGAGTTTATTTGCTTTTTGATAACCTCGTGGTAATACCTGCCCTTTTGAAGCACGTTTACCGATGTATTTCAGCAGATCATCACCTTTTAATTTCAATTGTTGTTGTCCAGCAACGACCTGAAGCACATCATCCAAGTTAAGTGTTGTCATAGACACAATGCGTTCCTTTGCATCCAACTGCATCAATTTATTACCTTTTCCTTTATTGAGCATTGGTAATTCTGTCAGCTCTGTCAGTAATAATCGTCCAGAACTGCTGAGTACAGCGATATGTGTACCATCAATTTGTTGCAATGGCATTGCGCTTGCATCATCTGCAAGCGTTAAAAACGCTTTACCCGCTTTAGCATTGGTGTCCAATTGTTTCGCTTGTGTTTTAAAACCATATCCTTTGGAGCTGATCGCTAATATTTCCACCTCATCTTCAGCAATCAGAATTTGTTGGAAATTTACTCCATTTGCTGGCGATAATTTCGAGCTTAATGGTTCACCTAAGCCGCGCGCTGAAGGTAATCCTGTAATTGGTAATGCGTAACTTCGACCAGATTGATCTAATACATACACTTTTTGATTAGATTTACCTTGTGCATGACTTAAATATTGATCTCCTGCACGGAAATTGACTTTATCTAGATCGATCTCATGTCCTTTCGCACAACGAATCCAACCCGCTTCCGATAAAATGACAGTGACAGGATCAGCTGGCATCAAATCTTGTTCACTAATCGCGGTCGCTTCTTCACGCTGAACAATTGGAGATCGACGATCATCACCAAACTTTTTCGCATCTTCTTTTAATTCTGAAATGATCAGATTTTTTAAAGATTCAGGATTCGCCAATTGCTCTCGAATCACGGCTGCTCGACCTTCAAGCTCTTCTTGTTCACGGCGAATTTCCATTTCTTCGAGACGCGCCAAATGACGTAATTTAAGCTCTAGAATGGCTTCGGCTTGAATTTCATCAATACCGAAATGTGACATTAACACTTCTTTCGGATGATCTTCCTCACGAATAATGCGAATTACCGTATCAATATCTAAATACGCAATTAAAAGTCCCGCCAGAATATGTAGACGTTTTTCAATTTTATTCAAATGGTATTGCAAACGTCTCGTCACAGTCGTTTTACGAATTTCAATCCATTCCAATAAAATACGACGGATTGATTTTACTTGTGGACGACCATCAGCACCAATCATGTTCATATTGACGCGGTAGCTCGACTCAAGATCGGTCGTGGCAAATAAATGGCTCATGACCGCATCTGCATCGATACGATTTGAACGCAAGACAATTACCAAACGTGTTGGACATTGATGATCTGATTCATCTCGTACATCACTTACCAACGGTAATTTTTTTGCCTGCATTTGATCAGCAATTTGGCTGATAATTTTAGAGCCAGAAACCTGATATGGTAATTCACTGATGACAATTTCATTTTTTTCAACCGAATATACCGCACGCATGCGATAACTGCCGCGCCCAGTGCTTTGTAATTTCAGTAATTCATCAGCAGGTGTAATAATTTCTGCTTGAGTCGGTAAGTCTGGACCAGGAATATATTCAGCAACTTTTTCATCAGACAAATTCGGGTTACGAATCAGTGCAATGGTACCCTTAACAACTTCCCGTAAATTGTGTGGTGGAATATCTGTTGCCATTCCCACCGCAATTCCCGTCGTACCATTTAAAAGAATATTCGGTACGCGTGCTGGTAAATTTACAGGCTCTTTTAATGAACCATCAAAGTTATCTTGCCAGTCGACAGTTCCTTGACCTAACTCAGAGAGCAGGACTTCACTATATTGTGATAGTTTGGCCTCGGTATATCGCATTGCAGCAAACGACTTTGGATCATCTGGTGATCCCCAGTTGCCCTGCCCTTCAATAAATGGATAACGATAACTAAATGGCTGTGCCATTAAGACCATTGCTTCATAACAAGCAGAATCACCATGCGGATGATATTTACCTAAAACATCACCAACTGTACGTGCTGATTTTTTGGGTTTACCACTATGCTTTAGACCAAGCTCGCTCATCGCATATACGATACGGCGTTGTACAGGTTTTAATCCGTCACTAATATGAGGCAATGCACGATCCATAATCACGTACATCGCATAGTTTAGGTAAGCTTGTTCTGTAAATTCTGCTACAGAACGATTCTCTGTCGCTTGGTGCGCAAGGCTTGTCATTGAATCGTGAAATCCTAATGAATGAATAGTTTAAGGGTGTATGCTAGTCTCCCAAACTGCGAAGAACAAGCAAGGTTGGACACTTTGTAAAGATAAAATAACAAAAAAAAGGCCAGTTGGTTTTATTTCATTTTAAATTGGACTTTTTTCTTGTATCCAATTAATTTTATTGAATATACAATAATCAAAACACAACTTTATAACGAATGCTTTTACATACGCTCATCGTATGAACGGAACAAACATGCATAATTACATTCCTTATGATCTTCGCTCAAAATTATTTCAAATTGACCCTAATCTAGATGTTCATTGGCAAACGCGTTTAAAAAATATTTTTAATAGTGTTCCCGCACCAATACAAGGTCTGATCCAGGAACAATTCCTGACTGCGAAGAATATTTACTGGGATCAACATCGACAATCATTCACTTTTAAGGGCATTGTTGGTCTTCAGGATTTAAGCAGTCATTTAATCTCACCGAAAATGCGAACTTTGGCTGAAAAGATCGCAGCCACTTTAGAAACGCTTAAATCATATCAAGACGTAATTAAAATCGCCGATTACTTAGAAACTGTACAAAATCAAATTGATCGTATTGAAACAGAAGAAGATCAAAGTTTTCTTAGAGACAAACAACTCCTACGAAAAACTTTTTTATATGATGCTGCAAATATCATCAAAACACTCGACTTAAATGTTCCTGATAATTGCCGACATTTAACAGCTGAAGAAATTCGTACTTTTATTCTTGAAGTTCATATTAAACATCAAATTTTAGGCTATTGGTTCAAAACCATCCTCCCGAGACAACTGAAGCAAATTAGCCATCCATTATTCCAGGACTTTATTATTCAAGAACAAAAAATTCGTGATTTTGATGTGATTGAAAGCAGTCAGTATTTATATCTGGTCGCGACCATTCATGACTTTAGACAGAACCCATATTCTATCCGCCGCTTTTTAATGGAAGAAAAGCTAGGTCTTGAAGATCGTGTTTACCTAAATGGCGTGGTGTTGGATAAGAAACGTTTAAATGATCCAAGTTATTTAGAACAATTTAAATGGCAAGTCAGTCGAATTATTACGATTCAACGACAGATCACGACTCCTATTTTGGATCTGATGGAAAAATTTCATAACGTCAATTTTGATCTGTTATTACCGTTACTCAAAAAACCGCTCGATGCTTCTGGATTTTCAGTCGAACAAGTCATTAACGAGCGCCTTTTAGATTTCGAAAAAGCTTTAACTCTTGAGATCTTGCAACCTTTTCAATATGCACTGCGTCATTCAATTCGTCACCCTGATGAGTTTGATTATTGTTTTATCAGTATGCATCGTCTGTTCTCTGATATTGCGAGTTTTTATAAAGACTTTTCAAGTGAACCCATTATTGCCTTCAATACTCAAGCTCAAATTTTCGAATATAAAATTTTATCCTATTTAAAATTGATGGAAAAACGCCGTCATACCATTTTTGTGAGTTTAGATGCAGAGTCTTATGCGGCAAGTCATAGCAAATCTCAAGCAGCGATTGAGCAAGTCAAAACGATTATTGCCGATGCTCTAGACCAACATAAAGTCAATCAAATTGCTTTCAATCAGAAAAAAAGAGAACTCGAAAGCCAATCAAACAAAGGATTCTTTCAAAAAATGTTTGATAAAACTGAAAAGTTAAAATCGGAGCTTGAAGCGCTTAAATTGGCTGGAATTAATAATCGACGAATTGCATATTTAGATCTCGTGAAAGTGCCTAAAAAACATGATGAAACGACGGTGTACCTTGAGTTTGAAAGTTTGATTTCAATTAATCAGACTGAGCGTCACTATGCTTTTGTCAATGGCGACAATGGGGTATCAGCCTTGCCTATTTTAATTCAACTCCCTGAAGATAAAGAAAAATTCAATCTTCAGCAAGTGTCGAACACATTACATTTTGACTTAACTAAAGCACGTCAAAAATGGGTCTAAAAAAGAGGAGCTTAGCTCCTCTTTTTTCACAGATTTACATCCCCATAGACTCAAGTGTCTTACCTTTGGTTTCCTCACCGAGCACCAAGATCACGGCTGCAACTGCCAATAATACAGCGGTAAACATCATAAATACTTGGCTAAATCCATTTGAAGCCACCATCATATGGGTAACCACTAAAGGTGCAACAATCCCACCAATACGCCCAATTGCTGCTGCCCAACCTGATCCGAAAGCACGAATATTTGCAGGATATTGTTCAGGCGTGTAGGTATATAAAACGCCCCATGCACCAAGATTAAAGAATGACATCAAGCATCCCCAGAACATGATCATCGCTACGGTATCAGCCTGCCCAAAGAAATATGCTGATACTGCACACATTGCAATAAAGCCTGAAAGCGTCGCTTTACGCCCTAACTTTTCGACGAGCCATGCCGCGACAATATAACCTGGCAATTGTGCTAAAATCATCCCGAGAACATATTCAAAAGACTGCACAATGGTATATCCCTCTTTGACTAAAAGACTTGGTAACCACGTGAAAATACCGTAATACGAATAAACAATCCCAAACCAAATTAACCACAACATTAAACTGCGCTTTGCGAAACCGGTTGACCATAACTGACCAAAACTGACATTTGAATGTGTTGAAACTGGTTTCACTTCAATTTTGTCGATGACTTCAACACCACACTGCCGCTCGATTTTTTGTACAATCGCGTGCGCTTGATCAATACGACCTCGATTGATCAAGTAAGGAATAGATTCCGGAACTTTTTTTAGAATAACGAAGACATAAAGTGCAGGCAAACCACCCAATAAAAATACAACATGCCAATCAAATTTAGGGATGACGAAATACGAAACCAGTGCAGCACATAACCAGCCTAGCCCCCAGAAGCTTTCAAGTAACACAATAAAGCGACCACGAACATGGGCTGGAATGTATTCACTCACTAAAGTCACGGCAACTGGTAACTGTCCGCCTAAGCCTAAACCTACAATAAATCTAAAGATTAATAACCATGTTAAATTTGGTGCGAAAGCACAAAGAGCTGTTGCTATACTATAGATGACCAAAGTTGTAGCAAATACTGCTTTACGCCCGATTCGATCCGCCAGTCCACCAGAGAATACTGCACCTATCGCCATTCCCACAAAGCCGATGGATACAACCCAACCTTTTTCAGCAGGCGTCATTTGCCAGTCTTCAGCCATCTTCGCCAAGATAAAGGAAATTAGTCCAGTATCCATTGCATCAAACATCCAGCCTAATCCAATCACCCACAACAAGGTGTAGTGAAATTTACCAATAGGTAAACGCTGTATTCGTGAGATTAAATCCATAGCATGCTCTCTGTGAGGAGTGATTTAAATACAACCAATGACAATCGCTGTTTTCTCAACACTGCTTTTTTTTTATTTTCTAAAGAACCATATAAAAATGACCGATCACATTATCGGCCATTTTGAAAGATGAGTGTAAAAAGTTTAATTTACATCTTTTGATGACGCCGACTGTTCATCATCATCTTTATAAATAAATTTTGGCATTTCAAGGCCAAAGTAAATTGCGATACAACGCAATGTGAAACCAAAAACAAGAGTAGAAATAATGGTGATATCTTGTGAAAAACCGACTTCGATACAGCCCCAATAGAAAATGACCGCAACAAAAGAAATACTGGCATAAAGTTCGCGACGGAAGACTAAAGGCACATCGTTACATAAGATATCTCGTAAAATACCCCCTGAAACGCCTGTCAATACACCTGCCACTGCACAAACCACGAAACCCTGTTCCATTTGAATCGCAATTTGACAACCAATAATGGTAAAACCTATCAGACCTAAGGCATCTAGAAGTAAGAATACCGAACGTAGATGTCGCATCCATTTTGCGATAAAAATCGTAAATAATGCTGCACAACATGTAAGTACTAGATATTCAGGATGTTTCACCCAAGTTAAAGGATAGTGCCCTAGCAAAACATCACGAACTGATCCTCCGCCCAAAGCAGTCACACAGGCAATAATAATGACACCAAACCAATCCATACTTCGTCGACCTGCAGACAAGGCGCCTGTCATCGCTTCCGCAGTAATCGCAATAATATAAATAACGGTGAGTAACATTGCCCTACTTCCAAATGAGGGTTTTTAATGCGCAATATTCTAAGTTAATTAAAAATTAATTCTAGAGAAATCGCGCACAACATTGCTTAAATTTTTTTCCTGATCCACAAATACAAGGCTGCTTCATCGTCACAGTTTGATCTGTCGTTGGGTCTAAAAAATGCCACTGTCTATTGATGAATACGAAATTTGAGGTTTCATGATGGACATGTACCTGATCGACATGTTGGTAATGTGCTTTGAATTCAACTTGAGCATGGGTTTTATCCAGACGAGGTAAATGCTGAATAACCTCTAATTTTAACCACTGATTGCTCATCGCCCAATCCCGAATGGCAGCAATGTCTAAATGACTTTGCTGACCTGATGCTGTGGTACTCACAATATAGTCGATTTCATGTTTAGCGAATGCACTATAGCGAGAACGCATGAGCTGTTCAGCACTTTCTGCATCACGCTGACCACGATGTAAAGGTTCACAACAGTGTGTATAAATTCCACGCCCGCAAGGACAATTGAGTTCGGACATCAATATTCCAAAAAAAATAGCACCTAATCAGATGCTATTTTAACTGAGTTTAAATCATTCTGATGGGTCTTGTTTTACGATGGGTACAATATGTACTTTTTCGATTTTATGACCATCCATTGTAACCACCTCAAATAGATATCCTTCTGCTTCAAAGGTTTCTCCACTTTCAGGTAAATGTCCTAAATGGAATAAGATATAACCAGACAGCGTAGAATACTGTTCTGACTCATCAACTAAATCACGATCAAGCAATAATGAAATATGACGAATATCAGTTGAACCCTCGAGCATGAGTGAACCATCCTCTAAGCTTTCAACTGCAGTTTCTATTTCATTTTCGTTCGGGAACTCACCGGCAATCGCTTCTAAAATATCAATCGGCGTTGCAATACCCTCAATGGAACCATATTCATTGAGCACAATCGCCATTTGTAAGGGTGCCTGACGCAATTGATCCATCACCATTAAGACTTGAGCGCTTTCATGGACAATGACAGGCTCTCGAATGTGTTTTTCGAAATTAAAATCGCCTGATTCAATATAGTCATTCAAAACGTTATGCGTGAGCACCACCCCAGCAATATTGTCTAGCTCGCCATGTGCAACGATCAAACGTGAATGTTTCATAGAAAGCACTTGATGTTTAATACTTTCAGGATCGTCATCTAAATCGATCCATTCGAGTTCTGGACGTGGGGTCATTAATGATTTGACTGGTCGCTCAGATAAACCTAATACACCTTGCAACATCACGCTTTGGTATACAGCATTCTCATCCGAGAACATTTCCTCTACCAACGCTTGGGTAGCCAAAACATCATCCGTATTTGCCGATTGAGCATCTGCCGTTTTTGACTTACCACCAAGCATACGAATGACGGCAGATGCTGTTTTGAAACGTAAATCAGTCGTTGTTACCGTTTTTTCTTGGTTACGGCGCATCAATTGATTTAAAAACTCAATCAGGACAGAGAAACCAATTGCAGCGTATAGATAACCCTTCGGAATGTGGAAGCCTAGGCCTTCGACAACCAATGAGAAACCGATCATCATCAAGAAACAGAGACACAGAATCACCACAGTTGGATGCTTATTCACAAAGTCCATGAGGGCTTTAGAGGCCCATAGCATGATTCCTATCGCAATAATTACGGCGATCATCATGACCGAAAGATCTTTGACCATACCGACTGCTGTAATCACACTGTCGAGTGAGAACACTGCATCCAATACCACGATCTGTACAATGACCATCCAAAATGCAGCATGAACAGGATTTTCTTCTTTAACATGAACTTTACTTTCTAGACGTTCATGTAGTTCTAAAGTTCCCTTCATTAACAAGAAAATACCACCAAAAATCAAAATAAGATCTCGGGCTGAAAACGGATGATCAAAGATATGGAATAATGGATTCGTTAACGTGATAATCCAAGCGATTGACGCCAAAAGGATTAGGCGCATGCCAAGCGCGAGCGTTAAGCCTAAAATTCTGGCTTTATTGCGTTGCTCAGGCGGCAGTTTTTCCGCCAAAATCGCGATAAAGACGAGATTATCAATCCCGAGAACAATTTCTAAAATAATTAAAGTTAAGAGTCCCACCCATGCGGAAGGATCAGACATCCATTCAAAAATCATGAGTTACACTCCCACGTTTCAGGAAGATGGGATTCATTTAAACCAAAGTGATGAGGCAAAGTTATAAATGCAGTATTTAAATTTAGAAAATAAATAATATTTTGTTCTATTGAGCGATGTCGATCACTACTCATATTGATGTATTGGTTGCCGAACAGATTTTCAGTATAGAAAAGATTTTATTGCAATTCACTATTTTTTCGGTGAATCAAGATTGGCTTTATCAATCATTTTGGAATGAAACTACAAAATATTTCAAAAAAATCTTATTTATCTATACAGTTGTCACCTTTCTTGCTTAGATTAAACTACATGATGAAGTTAATTTAAAAAAGGTGAGTAAATAAATATGAATACAAGCATTCTTAATAACACCTTAGAGACCGATACATCAGTTAAATCAAAAGCAACTCAATGCCTTATTGCACTTTATTGTGGTTCTCGTTTTGGCAATAATCCTATTTACCAACAAAAAGCCATTGCTTTGGCTGAAAAAATTGCAAGGCAAGGATTTGGCATCGTATATGGTGGTGCAAGTATCGGATTAATGGGACAAGTCGCAGATACAGTCATTGAAAACAATGGTGAAGTTGTTGGTGTTATTCCTGAATTTATGCTTGATTACGAGGTTGCCCATAATCAGTTAACAGAACTTCACGTGGTAAGAACAATGCATGAACGCAAAGCCATGATGGCTGAACGTGCTAGTGCTTTTGTTGCGCTCCCAGGAGGTTTAGGTACATTTGAAGAAATCTTAGAAATCGCAACTTGGGGACAGTTAAATCAACACCAAAAACCAATGATTATTTATAACGTCAATGGATTCTATAATGCCTTGATTGCACAACTCGATCATGCAGTACAAGAAGGTTTTCTACCTGCTCAACATCGGGCAAAAATCATCGTATGCGAGCATTCACATCAAATCATCAATGCCATCGCAAACATGAAATGCCCTGAACAATTCGTGGTCTAAATTCGACAAGACTTTAAAGCATTACGCATGACGAGTAAAAAATAAAAGAGCCATATGGCTCTTTTATCATACATCTACACGATCAGGCTCTATTTCAACGTGATTTGATACGTTGCTGTAGTACCACTGACTTCATTCCCTACAATCAGTAAAGGCGTACCCGTTGGAGATTCTTTTGCGGAAACAAAGGTTAATCCTTCAGGACCTAAGTCTCCTGCCTGACCTTCCTCGATATCGGCAGTGGTTGCATCAAGTTTTCGCGAATGAATATATTGCACAAATTGGGGTTGGGCAGGATTGGAGATGTCATATACCATCACGCCTCCAACTCGTTCTAAACCAATAAATGCATAAGTTTTCTGGCCGATTTGACCTATCACCACGCCTTCTGGCTCTGGTCCCTTATTGTCACTACGATTATCGAACCCTGCTTCTTCATGGTTTGCATTAAAGATCTCAGGATGGTGCTGAGCAATATATTGTTCAAAATCATCACCCGAATCCCAAACCAGCTCTAATCCTGTTTGAGCATCATTTTCTGTCCAAATACTGACAGATCGTGCCCCGAAGCTATATAAATGATCATAAACCAAATTGCCTCGAGCATTGAGTTTAGGTGTGCCATCAGTATTCTTTTGATAACCTTCAGTCCAAGTGATATTCAAACGACCAAGCATCTTGTCTTCACGGCATCCTTTAGCATCTCCATCGATCGCTCCACAATATGCAAAATGCAGAGGATTCAATTCAGCACCTTTCGCCAGTGCTCGTAACTGTGGTGGCAGATCTTCCCCTTGTCGTCTATCGAAACCATCTTTATGGACTAGATTCTTCACACGCCATTCTTCAACAAAACCCTTTTTAATATTACCTTGAGCACTCGGATTATCCTTTAATTTTTCTCCCCAATATTCAGGATCATCTTCACCCCAAGCACGAGCATCCCCTTCATTGGCAGTGACAATATACGTTTTACCATTGACTTCGTAACTTGAGATCGCATCTGGCATATATAAGCCACGAACATGCTGCCAAGTTTGAATATTGATCTTCGCAAGACCATTTTCACCATCGGCATCACTGACATCTAAACCATGACCTTGTAAGCCATGATCTTTAAAACCGAGCGGATAAACAGCCATGACTTTGGCATTTAAAACATCCACCTTAGCTAAGGCATTATTTTCCTGTAATGCGACCCATGCAATTTTGCCATCTGCGCTGAGTGTGATGTATTCAGGTTCAAAATCTTGCGCTACTGTTGCATTTGGACCATAAATTCGCACACCTTGATTACGTAATAGCTGTGCTTGACTGTTAAAGGCTTTGAAATCAGCTGTTTTTGCAACTGGTTTGTTCAAATTTGAGAGATCAATGATTGAAATCGAACCTTCGGGATCAATCGCATAATCATGAGATGGCTCTCCTTCATTCGCCACCAATAAGGTTTTACCATCTGCACTAAAGGTCAGCATATCAGGTAGAGAACCCACTGGAACTTGGGCAATAAAGCTCGAATCATTGGCATTAAAAAGTGCCACGATTCCTGGATCTGTTTTATCTTTGGCTTGTACAGCCAAGGCAACAATTCCATTTTTTACAGCAACACTATTTACTTCTGAGTCTGTTAAATAAGATTTAGCATCTAAAGAGCCAATCCATTTAGGTTGCTGAGGTTGGCGATAATCAAAAATATCAACCACGCCTTCTTTTGCGTTTACAACAAACAATCTTTGGCTTTGTGCATCATAGGCAGGTATCTCTGCTGCGCTGACCGCAAAACCAGGACTTTCTGTACGACTGAGATAGTTGAGTTCAATCGATTCAGGCGTAATATCTGGTACTGATGTGATATTGTTAGTGTCATCATTACATGCCCCTAGCCCCAATGCACACATTGCGATCACAAGTGCGTTAGATTTTAGCTTCATTCTTTTAATCTTCTTATGATGTTGTTGGCAACAACTCTATGACCATGCGATGACAATGCTGTGACCATTAGATTGCAATTTTGTTGCAAATCCTTCGTAAATAAACCACAAGTGATACTGAGAAACTGTTTTAAAATATTAACTTACTAATATGATCCTACAAGATGAGCAGCACAGCACACCAACCCTTACAGCCTGAGTTTAGATTATTGGTGTTTTTGGTTTCGATCGGCTTTTTTATGCAAGGTCTAGACACAACTATCATCAATACTGCGATTCCTGCAATCGCTCATCACCTCAATGAAGATCCTCTACACATGCATAGTGTCGTGGTGGCTTATGTATTGTCAGTCGCAGCCTGTATTCCACTCAGTGGTTGGCTGGCTGACCGATTTGGTGTCCGAAATGTTTATTTTTCTGCAATTATCATTTTCACTTTGGCATCGCTCGGATGTGCATTTTCTTCTAATTTAAATGAGCTTTTATTTTTCCGAGTGATTCAAGGGATTGGAGGTGCTTTACTGCTTCCAGTTGGGCGTCTTGCAATGTTGAAAATAATTCCTAGAACGCAATTCCTTGCAGCCATGTCTCTGATGAGTCTTGCAGGTCTGATTGGCCCCTTAATCGGTCCTACTCTTGGCGGATGGCTAGTGGAGTACGTGACTTGGGAGTGGATTTTCTTAATTAATATTCCTATTGGACTCATTGGAGTTTTTCTCACATTTAAAGCCATGCCAAATGTGACCGAGACCCATGTTGCTAAATTTGATTTTTTTGGCTTCTTGTTATTAGTCATCGCGATGGTTGGCTTAAGTTTAGGGATTGAAAATTTTGCTAGCCCCTATCTTCCATTATGGTGGAGTATTGTTCTTATTGTGTTTGGTTTATCTGCAAGTGCTTGGTACATGGTGCATGCCCATACCCACCAAAATGCTTTATTTCGTGGGAAACTATTCAAAAATCCAATTTTCGCGATTGGTATTGTAGGCAACTTTTTTGCCCGCTTAGGCGGCAATGCGATGCCTTTTCTTATCCCCTTAATGCTACAAGTTGCTTTTGGTTTTGAACCATTTATTACCGGTTTACTTATGATTCCAACGGTATTGGGTTCACTGGCATCAAAACCGATCATTCGCCAAATTATTCAACGATTTGGGTATCGTCGGGTGTTATTAGTCAATACCTGCCTTATTGGCTTATGTATTGCAAGTTTTGCCCTCACCTCAGCCGAAACACCTTTATGGCTAAGAACATTACATTTCTTCATTTTTGGTATGTTGAACTCACTGCAATTTGTTTCTATGAATACGCTAACCTTAAAGGATTTGCCTCAACAAGATGCTAGTAGTGGTAACAGTTTTCTCTCGATGATTATGATGGTATCCATGAGTATTGGTGTAGCGCTTGCAGGTACACTGGTCAATGTATTCACCGCTTATCTTGGTACTGCACAAATGCAACAGGCCTTCCAATGGACCTTAATTTTAATGGGCTCAATTAACATTATTACCATGTTTATTTTTTGGAAAATTCCGAAAGAAATGGATGATGACTAATGGATATGGATTCTAGATACTGTCACTACCATTTACGTTTATTCGCGTTATGATATTAATCATATTTCGCACCAATCTTTAAGTGCTCATGAATTCAAAAAATAAGCAGCATATCTATTCGCAGAAGATTATCTTGTGGACTTCCCTTTTAGGTGCAGCCCTGATCGCACTCATGGTCGGATTATTGAGCTTTTTCTTTTTGCCGTTTCAACCAGCAACAGCTCAAGAATATCCAATCAAAGGATTTGATGTCTCACATCATCAAAAAGAAATTCGCTGGTCACAAATTCCCAAAAAGGAATATCAATTTGTCTACCTCAAAGCGACAGAAGGTGGCGACTTTAAAGATCGAAAATTTCAGGATCATTGGCTGAAAGCACGCGAGCATGGTTTTAAAGTCGGAGCGTATCATTTCTATCGACTTTGCCGTGATGGTAAAGTTCAGGCATTAAATTTCATTGATTCTGTGCCACGTAAAGAAGATGCCCTTCCTCCAGTCATTGATTTGGAATACGACAGCAATTGCATCAATACCTATAGCAAAGAACAACTGTTACATGAAATCGATGTTATGCACGATTTGCTGCATCAACATTATGGCAAACAACCTATCTTTTATGTTTCTAAAGCCTTCTATAACATCGTACTTGCTGGCGCTTTTACAGATACCCCACTCTGGGTACGTGAATACACCACTCAACCTGAATTAAAAGACAATCCAGATTGGATCTTTTGGCAACACACCAATAAAGGCAAAATTAAGGGTATTTCTACACCAGTGGATTTGAATGTATTTAATGGCGATCAAAACGACTGGATAAAATTTCTAAAATTAAATCAAATTGAGCCATAAATCTTAAGGAGTCAGTACGTTACAACTAAAGAGATCTAACAAAAAATAGAGTGCAACGGGGCTCAAGCAAGCGAGTTACGCTTTATAAGGATGACATGATGTCGCTTAAAAAAGGGATTTTAACAGTGGTTGGTCTTTTGGCTGTCACGCTCATGGCTGCGTTTTTTTATTTATGGCAACCATCAGGAAAGCTCTCCGAATTTAATCAATGGAAGGCTAAAATAGACCAACCCGTCAGTGAACAAAAATTAAATGTTCGCTTTTTTGGCGTTTCCACATTGCTATTTGATGATGGTAATTCACAAATTCTAATTGATGGTTTTTTTAGTCGACCATCTCTCATGAACATTGCTTTACAACGCCTCTCCAGTGATCAAGCACTGCTTCACAATATGATTCAGGACCATGAGCTTAAACGCCTCAAAGCCATATTGGTGACCCACAGTCACTATGATCATGCTTTGGATATTTCAGTGCTCGGAAGTTCACTCCCAAAAACTCACATCATTGGTTCGTTGAGTACACTAAATATAGCACGAGGCGGCAAAGTGCCTGAGCATCAATTGAAACTGGCTGTGCCTTTTCAAGCACTACAATTGGGTGCATTTCGTATTACGCCTATTCCCTCACAACATACGCCACCTACAGCAGTGAACAATGATTTAGGTGAAGAGATTCTGCATCCACTGCCTCAGCCAGCACGTTTTTATGAGTTTAAAGAAGGCGGTAGCTTTGACTACTTGATTGAGCACAATAATCACAAAATTTTAGTTAAAGCCAGCACAGGTGCGCTTCCTAATCAATTTCAAAAGTTAAATGTAGATGTCTTGTTTTTAGGAATTGCTCAGCTTTCAAAACAATCACCCGAGTTTCAACAACAGTATCTCGCTGAAACCATTGATCAGTTACAACCGAAAGAAGTCATACCAATTCATTGGGACAATTTCTTTAAACCACTTTCACAACCTTTAGAGTTTCTACCACGAATAGCAGATCATTCTCCGAAAAGCCTACAACTCGTGATTGATCATGCACAGCATCAAGGTCGAAAGGTGACTTTACTGACGGAGCCTTACGCATACCCAATAATCAGCTCAACGATGCCTTAATTATGGGTTAAAATTAAGGCATCTCATGATTGATTGAACATTTTGCGAAAGATAATTCATATCGATATGGATGCTTTTTACGCTTCTGTGGAGCTTAGAGAGCGTCCAGAATTACAACACTTACCTGTGGTCATTGCATCTCATCACCCACGGGCCGTCGTTGCAGCAGCATCATACCCAGCTCGTGAGTATGGCTTACGTTCGGCCATGTCGATGACACAAGCCAAAAAACTTTGCCCACAAGTGATCGTCATTGAGCCAAATTTTTCTAAATACCAACATGTGTCAGCCCAAATTCATGAGATATTTCAAAAATATACCAGCATCATCGAACCCTTATCGCTGGATGAAGCATATCTGGATGTCACTGAAAATTTACAGCAGATCCCAAGCGCTACTGAAGTTGCGATGCATATTCGTGATGAAATATTTCAGCTTACTGGATTGACCGCCTCAGCAGGCGTTGCACCAAATAAGTTTTTAGCCAAAATTGCATCTGATTGGAATAAACCGAATGGCATTTGTGTGATCAAACCCAATCAGGTGCAACAGTTTATCTATGATCTTCCACTCAAAAAAATCCCTGGTGTAGGAAAGGTCACACAGGAAAAATTAAAAGCTTTGCAACTCGAAACACTTGGGGATTTACAGCAGGTGGAAGAAAAATTTCTCACTCATCATTTCGGAAAATATGGCAAACAATTATTTCTCTATGCTCAAGGGATTGATGAGCGACCTGTTCAAAGCGAACGCCAAAGACAGCAAATTTCTAAAGAAACCACGTTTGATGAAGATCTTTTTTTAAACCAATGTGATCAATTTTGGACTTCACTGCTTTCTCGTGTTTGGCAAAACCTTCAAAACAAGGAAATGATCGCTAGAGGTATCAGCGTCAAACTCAAACTTAAAAATTTTCAAGTTTTACAACACTCTAAAAGCTTTAAACAACCTTTCAATCACATAGAGGATTTGCAACTGGCACTCAAATTATTGTTAATGGAAATGAATATTCCTGATGAATATCAGTTTAGACTCATTGGTGTTGGGGTGTATCAACTTTCAGAAAAACAACAAGACACGCAACTCAATTTATTCGGATTGTAAATTTCGTCTAGTTTTCATGCAAAAGAACAAAATTAAGTCAATTTTTTTCGCCTTTTTTTCCTTTTTAGAGTAATCTAATCGCGCAATACATTTACCCATGTGTCTGCTGAGATGTTGTTAGAAGACCTATATCTAACACATTTGTCCTGTGATTGGCGTGACAATCCATCCGAATATTACAGGGCACTCTAATCTGAATGGGTACAATGTCTTTTTCCTCCAAATATTTCTGATCTCCTCCCATAAAAATAAACTTTCAGAGATACAGCAATTAAACCGAATTCATAGTTCCAATTCCCCTATACTTTCTGAATCCTATACTGCGTTTCATAATCTATATTTATATCTATAAGGGATGAGTTTTATGTCTGTTCAACGTTTACACGTTCAAAAACGTTTTTCTGAGGTCGCTATTTTTGGTCACTTCGTTCATCTGGCAGGTCAGTTAGCAGAAGACACGTCGCTCGACATTCGTGGACAGTCACAACAAACCTTTGACATTATTGACCGTTTATTGGCTGAAGCAGGTACAGATAAAAGCCATATCATGTCTGTGACAATTTATCTAAAAGATATTGAAAAAGATTATGCAGCATTCAATGAAGTTTGGGATGCATGGGTTTCTGATATTCAAGCTCTACCGCGTACATGCGTAGAGGCTAAACTGTATCATCCCGATGTTCTTGTTGAGCTAACGGTAATTGCCGCGAAACCTTGATAAAAAAAAGCATGCCTGAGCATGCTTTTTTATTTCAAAGATGATTAGCTAAATGCGCGAATATCTGCCAATCGCCCAGCACTATACTTTTCTAATTTATGCTCAATCACGGATTCATCTCCCCATTCAATTGGCATATCCTCAGTGTATTCATCCAAAAAATCACGTCTTAACTGCACATATTCTGGGACAGCATGGTAAGAGATCACTTTGTATCCCGCGGTTTCAAGTAATGCATTTTGAAACTGTAAAGTATGTCCACGCTTGAATGAAAATTTATCTTCTAAACTGACAATGGCAAGAACTTTACAATCCTTATTCATCACCACAAAATCAGCAAACATTGACTCATATTTACGGCGTGTACGCGGTAACTTTGTGGTCAGTAAGGCGTCAAAAGAGACATGTGCCAAAATATGCGCATTTGGCATGATTTCTTTAAGACGATTGAAAGTTACTTGCTGATAGGGGCTAAACACTGCTCTTTGACGGAGCATGCTATCAGAGGGTTGTTGATGCTTTAATCCTTTATAAGCAATGAACAACACCACAGCGAGTATGATCACACTCGCGATGATCATGATATCCATGACTAGTATCCTTATTTGAATTCTTATCGTTAATTTCTTTTTTAAACTACTTCAAAAAACACAACTTTTATTATTGTTTCATTATGCTGATGTTAAACATCGCATAGTCCAAGTGAAAAGCGCTCCAGACCAAGCTTATATTAAACATGTTCTGCACTTATTGGCTATAGTTTAAAACATGAACCACATCACACTATTACATAATTGTTGGACAATGATGAAAATTTCATTTGAAGATAATACAATATCACCTGAAATGAAAAACTCAAAACCTCACTAAACCACTAATTTAAATGATTATTTTAAAATAAAAAAGAGACTTACCCAAATCAAGCCCAATATTCCGATAAAATGAGCATCATCGAAAATATTGTATAGAAAATGTTCAAAAAAGGACGCCGCAGCGTCCTTTTGAAAGAAATTATCATTTATGCACGAGACTTGGGTTTGGATTTACCCTTAGGTTTCCCCTCGCCAAAAGGTTTTTTGCGATCTCCAGTCTCACGTGGTGGCAAACCAGTGTGCTGTGTCAAGATTTGGCCTTTCTTCGGACGATTATTTTGTCCTTGTGATTGACCACGATTAGCGGTTTGACCCGTACGTTTTTGTGAATCACCTGCAACAGTTGAATTTTTCTTACGTGCAGATTGATATTGACCATCCGTGCCCTGAGGCTGATACGTCGGAATCAAATGTTGCTTAGAATTACCAATTAAGTCCTGACGACCCATTTCTTTCAAAGCTTCACGCAGTAAAGGCCAGTTATTTGGATCATGGTAACGTAAGAAAGCTTTATGTAAACGGCGGCGTTTTTCACCTTTTACAATGTCGACATCTTCAGTATAACGTGCCACTTTCGCAAGCGGATTTTTACCGGTGTAGTACATGGTGGTCGCAGTTGCCATTGGTGATGGATAGAAGGTTTGTACTTGGTCAGCACGGAAACCATTCTTTTTCAACCAAATTGCAAGGTTCATCATGTCGTAATCGGTTGTACCCGGATGCGCCGCAATAAAGTAAGGAATAAGATATTGTTCCTTACCTGCTTCTTTACTAAAACGATCAAACATTTGCTTAAAGCGGTCATACGTCCCAATACCCGGCTTCATCATTTTATTGAGAGGGCCTTTTTCGGTATGTTCAGGTGCAATCTTTAAGTAGCCACCGACATGATGCGTGACTAATTCTTTGACATATTCAGGGTTCAATACTGCAAGGTCATAACGTAAACCCGAACCGATCAAAATCTTTTTAATACCTGGTAAAGCACGAGCTTTACGATATAACTGCGTAAGAGGTGCGTGATCAGTATGCAAGTTTTGACAAACACCTGGGAACACGCACGATGGCTTACGACAGTTCTTTTCAATTTCTGGATCTTTACATGCCAAACGATACATATTGGCTGTCGGACCACCTAAGTCCGAAATAATACCTGTAAAGCCTGGCGCCGTATCACGAATCTTTTCAACTTCACGTAAGATCGATTCTTCAGAACGGTTTTGAATAATTCGACCTTCATGCTCCGTAATCGAACAGAAGGTACAACCACCAAAACAACCACGCATGATGTTCACGGAGAATTTGATCATGTCAAACGCTGGGAAACGCGCATCTCCATAAGATGGATGTGGTAGACGTGCATAAGGCAAGTCGAACACATAATCCATTTCTTCTGTGGTTAATGGAATTGGCGGTGGATTAATCCAGACATCACGCTCACCATGCTTCTGCACGAGTGCGCGCGCATTCCCTGGATTGGTTTCTAGATGCAAAATACGGTTTGCATGGGCATAAAGCACTGGATCATTGGCAACTTCTTCAAAAGAAGGTAGACGAATCACAGCCAATTCACGTGGTGGCAATTTATGTTTAATCGCCTTAGATGATGGCTGTAACTGCACGATTTGCGTATCTGCATCCAAATTGTCGCCTTCACGAACAATCGGATTGCTGACCACTTCTTTTTGGAAATTCTGATACTGCGTTAAGCTGTTGCCTTTGTCTTTCTCAATTTCACAGCCATCAATATCTTCGGTCATCACATATGGATTGATGATTGGATCAACACGGCCTATGGTATCGACATCATTTGATGCGATCTCAACAAACTTGGCTTTTGCTGCACGGTTATGCTTATTAATAATAAATGCAGTACCACGAACATCAGTAATGTCTGTAATTTTTTCGCCTTTGGCTAGACGGTGCATCACTTCAATGATTGAGCGTTCACCATTACCATACATTAATAGATCTGCTTTTGAATCCATTAAAATAGAACGACGAACTTTGTCAGACCAATAGTCATAATGCGCGATACGACGTAATGAGCCTTCGATACCGCCTAGCAGAACAGGAACATCAGGGAACGCTTCACGACAACGTTGACAATAGACTGTTGCTGCACGGTCAGGACGTTTATTCGGTTGGTTATCTGGAGAATAAGCATCATCTGAACGGATCTTACGGTCAGCCGTATAACGGTTGATCATAGAGTCCATGTTACCTGCCGATACGCCCCAAGCAATATTTGGTTTACCAAGTACACGGAATGCTTCAACATTCGTCCAGTCTGGTTGGGCAATAATACCAACACGGAAACCTTGCGCTTCAAGCACACGGCCAATGATACCGGTTACAAATGATGGATGATCGATATAAGCATCACCACAAACAAAAATAAAGTCACAACTATCCCAACCGAGTTGGTCCATTTCCTCGCGTGACATCGGCAAAAAAGGCGCGGGTTCAAAACAAGACGCCCAATATTTGTCGTAATCAAACAACGCTTTTGGCGCAGTCTGAGCGGTATAAGCAGTAGACATGGCTAGCAATTCTCGGCTGGCAGATGGAAGATCAAAAATTAGATCAAAGATGAAAGCCGATAATTTTACCATGAATTCAACTCAACTTGCTTGATTAAAAAACAATCAAATACAACTGCTTAAATTTTCTATTCATCACTGATGACCTAAGACCTATTTTTGTACATTTAACATACAACCAAATCTAAACAAAAAATAATATGCATTTAATTTCAGCAACTTAAGCTTAACAATTGACTCAATTCTTTTACGACTGATGATTTGGGTAATAAACAAAGTTGCTTTTCATTTTTATAGTGTTTGAAAAAAATGAAAGGCGTTTAAGCGTGCTCAAAATAATACTCACAACCGTTGCCACTATGATGGCTTTATTACTTTCTAATTTGGCTTGGACTCAATCTAAAATTCCACAGTCTTACCAGCAACAAGCAGCTTGGCAACAATTACAACAAAGCCTCCCTTTGAAGTTTCGTATCAACGACCAAAACAAACCACATGAGTACTACTGGAGTTGGAATGATTACCGTGTACATGTCGATGCTTATCCCAATACTAAAGCGCCAGCCAAAGTCATTTTATTACATGGCGTAGGTACAAATGGTCGTCAGATGAGTTTAATTCTTGGGCGTCCACTTGCCCAAAAAGGATATGAAACCTTCGCATTGGATTTACCCGGTTATGGTCTGACACAATATCCTTCAAAAAAAGAAATTCGTTATGATCATTGGGTGAAATTGGTCAATGATTTTGTGAACGAACAAGCGCAAAAAGATGATCGTCCTATTTTCCTTTACGGACTCTCAGCAGGTGGAATGCTCACGCTACATGTGGCCATGCAGAATAAACATGTCGATGGCATCATCGGAATGACCTTTCTCGATCAAGAGTTTAAAGACGTTCAAAAAGGAACCATGCGTTTTAGTGCTCTAAGCCCTGTTCTTTTGCCAAGTATGAAAGCAGTTGCACATACCCCTTTGAAGCAAATCACCTTACCTATGTCCTTGGTCTCAAAGATGTCAAAACTCACCAATGACCCTGAAGCCCTACGCATCATGCTGGCTGACAAAACATCTGCAGGTAATAGTATGAGCGTGGAGTTTTTAAACAGCTATATGCATTACCAAAAACCATATCCTTTGACTCAGTTTAATCAAGCACCTGTGTTACTGACTCAACCTGAACAGGATCAATGGACTCCTTTAAAATTGAGTCAACCTGTTTTGACACAGTTGAAAGTACCTTATCGTGTGATGAGTTTACAAAATGGTGGGCACTACCCTGTTGAGCAACCTGCATTAGATCAGCTGGTAAAATACAGTGATCAATTCATTCGTGAAAATATAAAACGCTAAATTGATCTATTGAACGATAAATGAATCACTTAGATTGTTTTGTAAGCATTTTCCTACAATCATCTCTTCCATTGTCGGCTATGCATATCAACGACACTGGACTATTCTTAAACCATCAGGAAACAGGAAGTTTCCCAAACAAAAAACAACAATAATAAGTTTGAGCATCAGGACGTGAGGTACGACAGGAGTTATACCTAAAAGCAGCCGATACGAAGAAAAGCCCATCAGGAAGATGGGCTTTTCTTTTTCTTACACATAAAATTTTTTAAGCACACTACACGTTGTCACGCTTGTAAAACAATTATGCATCATGCTTTTTCGCTTTCACAACACTTTCATGCATTCTATTTGTTAGCTTTAAAGTGTGTCACGCAACAACTCTTACTGTAATTTCCAAAGTGCAAGCGACTTATCCTGTTCCTACAACACGGAATAGCCTAGAGCAAACCGCTTACATACAAAATTTTAAAGATTGAGGATGTGAACATGGCAAAAGCTTTATTTATTACTGCAAATTTTGGTGTTGAAAAAGATGAATTAATCAAACCCTTAGCATTTTTAAAATCAAAAGGGATTGAAACCTATCATGCTGCTGAAGAAAAGAAATCTGTTCAGACTGTGGTTGGGGATCAAGAGCCTTCAGATCAAGTTCAACCTGATTTAAGCTTCGATGAAGTCATCGCAAATGACTATGACATCCTGATTATTCCTGGGGGGACGGTGAATGCGGATAACTTGCGAATTCTTCCACAGGTTCAAAAATTGATTCAAATTTTTGCTGACCATCAAAAACCAATCGCAGCTATTTGTCATGCGCCTTGGACATTAATTGATGCGCAACGTATCAAAGATAAAAATCTGACGTCTTATAAGTCAGTAAAAATTGATTTAGAAAATGCAGGCGGTAAATGGGTCGATGAAGAGGTTCATCGTTGTAATACTGGCGGTTGGCCGCTCATTACTTCACGTTGTCCTGATGATATTCCTGCATTTAATGAAGCCATTTATAAAGAATTGACGCAGTCTTAAAAGATTAAAACCCCTTTTTAGGGGTTTTATTTTGCATGTTTTACAGACTTTTTAAGTAATCTACGATTTCTTGCTCGCCTGCCATTTCAGCAAGTTCTAAGGCCGTAAATTGACCTTTGTAAGCTACATTTGCACCTTTTGCGACTAGCAGTTGTACTACATCTAAGTACCCATTCTCTGCGGCTGCTTGAAGTGCGCTATAACCTTCATCATCAATTTGGTTTACATCAGCTCCGTTGTTTAAAGCTGTTTCAACTTCTGTGATTTCGCCTAATGAAGCCCAATAGATCAGTTCAGGAAGATGAAGTTCGCTATCATCGTCAGGGAGTGGGGAGAATGAATTGAGTTTCATAGGAATATAATCAATTTAAATTACTTTAACTGATACTATAACTCATTTCGCTGTAAAGACTCCTTTTCAAATTTTAAGGCTTCTTTGTTTGAGCCTAAATATCTGTTGATTCCATCAATAGCAAAAAATCCACTAATTGGATTTTCATGATGACCAATTATTAAACCTCCTAAACAATTCTTTGCAGTACAGTTTGCAATAAGAGTACTGTTATTAGTGATTAAAATATTTGTTGGGCGTATTAGAATTTCTACTCCGTTCCGAAGAAATCTACCCCTTTTGAATATTACTTTATTAGGGGGACAGAATTGTATTTCGATTAAAATCTTTCGATGGTTTTCTTTAACTGTAAGAGTAGTACCAATTAATTGGATATCCCAAGCTGATGGTTTGTAAATTAATTGATTATTTTTAATATGAAGTACTGGAGAATTATACTCATTAAAAATTACTAGGTTTAATAAAAAATGACCGTCAGCCAATATCAATCCAATTAGAGGTATTCCATCAACACTTAGTGGAATCATTGCAGTGCCATAACCATTATCACTACAAGTGAAAGTATTACCCCCCTATTTCAACAATTGCTTCTTCACCTGAAAAATGTAATAGATATGGTTTTGATACTCCTTGTCGCAGGTTGAAAGGATCTTCATTAGCTTTTCTAACAACCTCCTTCGGTAATAATCCATTAGTTTTCTCACGATGATGATGATCACAAAGTAGCGTTATCTCTTCAGCTATATGACGCTTAACTAAAGCCCATTCTTCCATATGCTCATATTCATATAATGGCATTCCACAAATAACGCATCCAAAACCACATCTTTGTCTAACTTCTCTTTGTATAGGTAATGGAATATTTCTACTACTTACTTTTTCTTCGAGCATATTTTAAAATTAATCTTATCAAAATTAGTAATTTATAACATAAAAAGCCCCCTTACGGAGGCTTTTAAATCATTCAATTATTTAAGCTTTTGCAATACTTGGCTGACTTGAACCAATCTTTTCAGATTCACTCTCATTCATAATCAAAGCCACTGCAATTGCGGTAATCAACACAGGTAAACCTACTGCCATAAAGTTAAAATGCGCTGGTAAGTTCATCCCAAGTAAGCCGCCAATCAAGATTGGACCTACAATTGCTCCCATACGACCAATCGCAGATGACCAGCCAATCCCTGTTGAACGAACTGCCAATGGATAGTACTGAGCTACGTAGCTATATAACAACATCTGTGAACCAATCGATGCAGCACCTGCCAAGAACACCAAGATGTAAAGTAACAGCATATTCGACTGGAAGCCCATTAAGCTCATCACTATCGCACCCATTAAACCCAAGAACATCAGTACAGGTTTTAAATGGTAACGGTCTGCCAAGATACCACCGCCAACGATCCCCACTACCGCACCAACATTCATGACCATCATGAACATTAAGCTATTATCCATTGAGTAGCCCGCAGCCATCATCAATTTCGGTAACCAGCTGCTGAGTGCGTACATGGTTAATAAGCATGTAAAGAATGCAACCCAGAACAACAATGTATTTACAGCGCGGCCTCGACGGAACAAGCTGACAACAGTTGCCGATTCAGGCTCATCTACTTGATCTAGCTCGAAAGTTGTATCTTTCTCAACTTTTACTTTAGGTTCAATCTTCGCCACAATTTGACGAGCTTCTTCCTGACGATTTTCTTTTACGATGAAAGTTAAAGACTCAGGTAAGAATTTCCAAATAATTGGAAGTAAAAGTAATGGAATACCTGCGATAAAGAACATGATTTCCCAACCAAAACTTGGTGTAAACCAAGAACCTAATAATGCAGCCATCACACCACCTACCGCATAACCACTAAACATAGTAGTTACCAAGGTGCTACGCATTTTTTGAGGTGCATATTCTGAGGTCAAAGCCACAAGGTTTGGCATAACACCACCAATCCCTAAACCTGCCAAGAAACGCAAAATACCGAACTCAGTTGGATTGGATGCAAAACCACCCGCAAAGGTTAATCCACTGAATAAAATAATACAGATCATAATGACTTTTTTACGGCCAATCTTATCTGCTAAAGAACCAAAAATCATTGCGCCAAACATCATCCCTGCAAGTGCAGTACTTGCGAGCATGCCTGCTTGAACAGCACTTAAACCCCATTCATCCATCAATAATGGTAAAACTACGCCATTAATTGCTAAGTCATAACCATCAAACAGGATAATGAGTAAACACCAAGCGACAACATTGAAGTGAAATGGTGTGAATTTAGCATGGTCAATAATTTTATTGACGTTCATTGCTTGCTGTGACATTCCTCACCTCCTGTGAGAGATCGTATTTCAATAATCTTTAAGCACGATCCAACCAACTTTGAATTTAATTGTTGTGAGCGACGCATCAAAATTGTGTGCTTAAAGTCTGTGAGGTAAATTTCACATAATTCTGTGTTAATAAAAATTGAACGTTAGTCTAAAATCCAATCAAAATTAGGTTTTTTATCTAAATATCGCATTAGACCAAAGTTGGTTTGACTTATGAAAATCAGTGTTTCCATCATTTTATTGGTGAGTAATGATGATATCTCGCTCAAATACGAATTTATTGAATCAACCACTCCATTATTATATTTTTCACTTAATTTACTAAAAAAACCTCATAGATCAAAATCCATGAGGTCTCGAACAATTAATATAACTTTTTGTCTAATTTAATCTGAATAATTTCATTATCATCTGCAAGTTTTTCATTACGTCCACTCGAACCCGGGAAATTATTGTCATTCAACACTGTGATTAAATCAGGTCCTTCAATCACAATATCTTCAATGGTAAAGAATGGAAAACCGAAACGCTCACCCGTCATAATATCGCTCTCACGTGGCGTACCATATAATAAATTTGGATTCGCAATATCCATTAAATTGACCAAGTCAGTCTTATTAACCAACTGCTTCGGTTCATTCAGTTGTATGCGAACTAATTTCTTAAAACCACCAACATTATTTTCAGTATCATCACGCTCAATCACAACACCTTCATTTTGACTAAATAACTGGAAATCACCAATTGCTGTTGCTTTAGGGTCGAGCTCAAAATAGTAATGGTCATTTGTATATGCTTTTCTAGCAATATCAAATTTTGAAATTAATAAATGTCTTTGCGCATTCTTGCTTAATGGTTTTTCCAGCATTGGATATAAATATTGACCATCTAGAGAAATAGCCATACCTTCAAATCCACCACTTCTTTGCACGAGCGCATTTTCTATTTCAGCCGCACTTTGATGAAGTTGATTTTGTGGAGATCGAAGCTCTTCTCCTTCTTTTTCAGGATGAGGCAATGCAATCGGAGCACTCTTTAAGACACCATCAGCACTAAAATGCAGTAAAAATGGACCGAATTCATCTCCGATCCAAATATCGCCATTTTTATCACGCTGTATAGATTCCGGATCAAAATCAGCACCTGTTAAAAGTCGTTCTGGCGTACTCTCATTGACAATTTTGAATGGTACTAACTTATTCGGATCACGAAGCTGTATATGAGACAGTACTTTAACGTTATTTGAGTTGGTCTTAGTAGTTCTAAAATCTACTGAAATATTATAAAGACGTAATAGATAGTCTGCTGAGTTATCTTGTGCACCAAATCCATTATCAGACATTACAAGATACGTTCCATCAGCATTTTTTAATGCCCCAGAAAATCCTTGAACTGGCTGACCTTTAAATGGTGGATAAATACCATTTGCACCTTTAACATAAAGTCCTGAATCTGGTCCATCGGCATAGGTAGCCACATCAAGCTTTGCAAATGAAACAAGTGTAGGTTCATTTATTTGATTTTGTTGATCTGAGGTGATCTTATCATCAGAATCATTACAACCGCTAAGGGCTAAAAATGACAATAGCACTGTGCTTAAAAGTGTCTTGTTCATAAATCCATATGTATCACTTAATTAAGGACTCATGATTAAACGGCATGATGGTGTCATTCCTCTGACAGATCAATGAAGATTTGATGAAGGCTTTTATTATTAGTTCCTCACTATATAAAAATCTTTATCAGTGAGTTCTAAGATACATTTCCCTTTATATTTAATTCTTTATTTTTTTCTTTACTGCATAAAAAAACACCCCCTTCAATAGAAGGGGGTGTTTAGAATAATGAGCTGGCGATGACTTACTCTCACATGGGTAACCCCACACTACCATCAGCGCTAAGAGGTTTCACTTCTG